>JAYSRO010000375.1:0-2462 GCA_043720995.1 Candidatus Eiseniibacteriota bacterium | reverse complement strand
TCGAAGTTTAAATCGACACCAACCGAAATCAGCCTGAAGCCCGCGCCAATGGCCATGTCCAGCCACGGCTCGGGCCATTTAACCGGACACCCATGACTCGGCGTAACGTTCAATTCCGCCGCAGCCTGCGTCGTGTGAACGACCGCCACGCACGGTTCTTTGCATTGACACTGCCGCGATTCGCTCCGTAGGCTCCCGCCATCTTCACTAGGTCGCGCGCGCTCGGCGCTCGACCTGCTCATTCCACGGAGGGATCCGCCCATGCTGTCGCGCATGCTTCGAGCCGTCATGGCTGCTGGCGCGCTCACACTGGCGCTCGCGGCCCCCAGCTACGCCCAGTTGTCCGCGAATCTCGGCGCGCTGACGCCGGATAACGTGAAGGGCTACCTGGACCCGCTGCCGAAGGCGCTGTCATCGACGCTCAACATGGCCGAGTTCACCACGGCCAAGATTCCGCTTGCCGGTTTCAACCTGACGGTCGGCGTCGAGTTGATGGGTGTCACGTTCGCCGACAAGGACCGCACCTACTCACCCAAGGATCCCTCGGGCTTCACCAGCACTGGTGCCGTCGCGGCTCCCACGGTCATCGGCGACGTCACGTCGGTGTCCCAGGCGGGCCAGGGCGGAACGACGCTGTTTCACCCGGGCGGTTTCGATATCTCGCAATTCGTGATCGCGGTGCCCCAGGTGTCGATCGGCTCGGTCCTGGGTACGCGCGCCGTGCTGCGCTGGATCGAGTTCGACGCCGGCGACTCCGAGCTCGGCAAGATCTCGCTGCTGGGCGTCGGCGTGCAGCACTCGCTGAACCGCTACATCAAGGGGTTGCCGTTCGACCTGGCGGCGGGTGCGATGTACCAGACGTTCAAGCTCGGCGAGAACGACTTGATCGACACCAAGGCCATGCACGGTGAACTCACCGCGAGCAAGAAGGTCGGCCTGTTCTTCCAGCCCTACGTGGGCGTCGGCTACGACACCTTCAAGATGGAAGTGAACTACGACCAGACCGTCGGGGGCTCGAACCAGTCCTTCAACGTGGCGTTCGACGACCAGAGTTCATTCCATGGCACGGTGGGCCTGGCGCTGGGCTTCCCCATGATCAAGCTGCATGCACAGGTCGATCAAGGGGCCGAGACGGGCGCCGCGATTGGGCTCCGCTTCGGGCTCGGGAACTAGGAGATCGCCATGAAAATGCGCCATATCATTCCGCTCGCTCTCGTTGCCTTCGCCGGCCTGTCACTCGGGTCCGGCTGCCCGACGGTGCCGAAGATCGAAGACCGCGTCGTTGAACTGGCCCTGGGCTCCTCGACCACGCTGGAGATTCCTGCCGTGGGCGTTATCAACGTTTACAACCAGACGAGCCCGCCTGATTCAATCGCCAAGGACATCGACCTCGCTTCGATCCTGAGTGACGCGGGCGTCGACATCCAGGACGTTAAGGACATCAAGCTGGCGGGTATCTCGTATCGCGTGACGGTGCCGGATCCCAACACGGGCCGCTCGATCGACAATGCGACGGTGACCGCGGCGCGCGGCGCCGGTGGCCAAACGCCGCTCATCACGAACTTCAGCCAGAACGTGAGCGCGGCATCCAGTTGGACCAAGGCGCCGCTCGATCCTGCGGGTGTGACGCTGATCAACGGGATTCTCACGGACATCCTCGTCGCCGCGAAGAACGGCACGCAGGTGTCCAATGCGGTGATCTCGTATCACGTGCAGGGCACCAGCAACCCGACGGTCGCGATCACCAATTTCACCTGGGAACTGCGACTCGACCTGTCGATCGTCGGCTCGATCAGGGTGAAGGTGCTGAGCTAGCCTCGACACACAGCAGGAACAAAACGCGGCGGTGTCCCATTCGGGATGCCGCCGCGTTGTTGTTTGGGGTGCGCGAGTGCCGCAGGCGTGGTCCTGTGGCGTGGTGGTCGAGCGGTGTGGGGGGAGCGCGACCCTTGCTACTGCACGAGCCGCACGGTGGTGACCGTGGCGGCGCAGTGACGGGTGAGCAGGTCGGAGACCCGCTCGAGTGCCGTGCTCAGGCTTTGCGTCGCGCGATTCGAGGGGCAGAACAGCACCACGGCGACATTGTGGGTGGCTGCCGTCACGGAGGTGCGAAGCGAATCCGACGTCGGCGCCCCGAACGGGCCCTCTTCATCGGCGAGCAGCAGGCGCGCATGCAGGTTCACGTGCTGGTTGCGGATGCCTTCGTAGCCTTCGCCCTCGCGGCCCACACGTACGGCGACGATACCGCGTACTTTGTCGCGGTCGTACAACCCGAGCGGAATCTGGTGCTCGAGCGAGGCGAGGTTGCAGGCGTCCACGACCGGGCTCAACTCCGGCAAGCCGCGGCCCTGCAGCACGCGCCGCAACAGCGCTTCACTGCTCGGGCGGTGCTTGGTGGGATCGATCGAGAGCTTGTGGAACAGCGCGCGTGTCTCGGCGACCCCGGGAACGTCGGAAGGTTG
>JAYSRO010000374.1:0-4944 GCA_043720995.1 Candidatus Eiseniibacteriota bacterium | reverse complement strand
TGACGCGTTGGTATGCCGGTTTCGCGTCCGCGGCGTCCTTTAGAACCTCAATTGAATAGTGGCGGCCCGCGGGTGGTTTCCAGTCGCCGTCATGCGCTGCCTCGCGAACTACCAGTGCATCGCCCGCGATGTGGGCCTCGAAGCGGGTGAGCCGATAGTGCCGGCGTTCATAGCCATAACCCTCACCGGCATCTTCGTAGAGCATGCCGACTGCGCGTCCTCGCGAGTCGAGACTTACAATGAGGGTGATGCTGTCCGAGGGGAGCTCCGCGGTGGATTGCGCGATGGGCCCGAGCGGTACGATGGCGCCATCGCGCACCCGCAAGAGCGGGAGCGCGGGATCGCGCGAGCCGTCCTCGCGCGCGGCAGCGATGCGCGCCTCGCGCCAGCGCCCCTGCGGCAGGATGAATTGATGGCGATGGTCCTCATCCATGTCCGCGAGCACGAGCACGTCGCGCCCCAGCAGGAATGCCTGGTCCTCCTTGCGCAACGCGAGGTCGGCTGGGTCCGCGAAGAACTCCGGCCGCGCGACAGGCAGGCCCGTCACCGACGCCTCGCGAAACACCGTGTAGAGGTAGGGCAACAATCGGTAGCGTGTCTCGATCGCACGCCGGCACGTGGCCTCGACCTCAGGCCCGAACGCCCACGGTTCCTTGTGCGGACTGCCCTTCTCCGCGTGCGCCCGTGCGAATGGCAGTAGTGCGCCCACGCCGACCCAGCGCGCGTAGAGATCGTTGCTGGGCATGCCCGAGTAACCGCCGATGTCCGCGCCCGCGAACGGCTGCCCCGACAATCCCAGGTTGAGCGTCATCGCCACCGAGTAGCGCAGGTGCGGCCACGAGGCAGAGTTGTCGCCCGTCCACGCCGCCGCATACTTCTGGCCGCCGAGGAAGTTGGCGCGCGAGAGCACATACGGACGCTTGTCCGGAAACGCACGGCGCAATCCTTCGTAGCTCGAACGCGCGAGTAACATGCCGTAGCTGTTGTGGAAGCGCCGGTGAGTGCTGGTGCCGCCGAGTGCCGCATCGGCGCGATGGACATTCGTCACCGGCATCGTCTTGTCGGGACCGCCGAAGACGGCAGGCTCGTCCATGTCGTTCCAGATTCCATCCGCGCCGACGCTGGCGAAGGACCCAATGCGCGCGCCCCACCACGCGCGCACCGTGGCGCGGGTGAAGTCTGGAAACACGCACGAGCCCGGCCACACGTTGCCGGTGTAGTCGTTGGCGTTGCCATCCTGCACCCAGAACCCACCCGCCGAGCCCTCGTCATACGGCGCGTAACCCGACTCGACCTTGATGCCCGGGTCGACGATCCACACGGAGTGGAAGTCATGCGCATGCAGCCAACCATTGAGGGCCGTGGGGTCGGGGAAGTCGCGCGCGCTGAATGTGAACCCGCGATTGCCCTGCTGGTAGTCGATGTCCATCCACAACACATCGCACGGGAGGTTGCGTGCGCGATACTCGTTGGCTATGCGCACGACCTCCGAGTCAGGAGAATAGGAGTATCGGCACTGCTGCCAGCCAAGCGCCCACCGCGGCGGCAACGGCATCGTGCCCGTGAGCTGCGCGAGCGCCATGACGACGCTGTCGGGCGAGTTGCGCTCGATGACGATCACCGGGAACGGCGGACCCTGCGAGCGGAAGGTGATGCCGACGTTAAGATCAACGACGAGGCGCCCTGGCTCGTCTGCGATTACACCAAACGCGGTGCCGTCGCGGCGGACTGCGAGCACCCACGGATGCGATTGGTAGAGCGATTGGGTGGCGCCATCCCAGCCGTAGGCGTCTGTGTTCCAGAGAGTGGTGGTCGTGCCATTGCGCAGGAGGCGGCCGGGGACCATTCCGGTGCCGTAGAGCGAGGTGCCGCGCGCCACATCGATATGCGCGGAGCGGCCGCCGGGGGTGCCGGGGAATGTCGGTGCGTTAGTTGCGTTCGCTGGCGCGGGGCCTTCGCTGTGGATCTGGGGGAGGAGGCAGAGCGACGGGAGCGCGTCGGCGCGGGCGATCGAGTCGGGCCAGAAGCGCGTGATGCGATCGCCGAGGCGTTCGGAGATCGGCGGCGCTGCGAGGGCGGGCGCGGCGAGGGCGGCGAGGGCGCAGAGCAGAAACGCGGAGAGGGCGATGGGGCGGAGCATGGGGGGGATCATAATCATTCTGGGGAGTGCGTAGAGTGTGTCGCCGTGGATCGAGCCACGGGCCTTGGCGAAACCACGCAAACGAGCTGACCGGGAAGGGTGAGCCGATCAGCTTCTCTCTGGCGGCAGGGCAGAGAGGGTGGTGTCTATGAGCCCCATCAAGCAAACCTGCCTCAGACCTGAATACCGGATGGTCGGTGGCCGGACAGAATCCGAACACTTGGCCACCCGGTCTGGGTAAACTATTGTGGAACTAGGCCGATACCCTATGGGGCGCCCCTTTTCGGGTGGCGTCAGTCAGGCGCACTCGGGTGACCAAAGTTTGGGCTGGAAAGACATGAGCGATCCGCAGCAAGTTGATCGAAAAACAGGTATGAGCCAAGCGTGGAGCAATCATCCTGGACTCGTGTTTGCCGGGATTAGACTCGCGTGGAAGGCGGCTGCATCCGATGCTGAATTCCATCGCACCTTGGGTGCACGCTGGGCGGGGCAATTTGGAAAGTGGAAGGCTGAAGGCGGGCAGGTTGAGTTGGATGCACCTGAGCAGGGCTACTTCGTGCGGTTGAATGTCGGGCACGCGCACTTCCGCAATGAAAATGAACAGGCACTTCGGCGCGCATTCGGGGATATTGAGGAGTGGTTTGCGGAGGGCGGCAACACGAGGCAGGGCCTAAGAGTTAACTGCGAAGTTCAATACGTACATGCTGCTTCGATGGATTTCGAACATCTGGTGCGCCATCTAGAGGCCAAAGCTCTGAATCCTGCTCTGCAGCGATCGCTTGGTATGGAGCTGGAGGATTTGGCCTATCTCACCGATTGCATACGGGAGGGCCGATGGCATCAGGTGAATTGGGGGCCGATTAGATCGCACGAGGTCCCTCGTCGCGTTGCTGCGTTAACTCTCAACGACGTCCCGCCTGTTGCCTTATTCTGCAGCCTCACAACTAGGTTGGGCATGAGCGGCGACTCAACCATCCCGCGACAGTTGCTGGACAGTCTCATTGCTTTTGGCGAAGCATTGCGAGTGGAGCTGTTGTCATGACAGTCATTGCTCTTGATTGGCTCTGTGAAGAGCCCGAGCTGGACACGCGAACGCGATGGACATCGGCCGAGCGCGGAATGAAAGAGCCCGGGCATGGCTCAATCACTGACAGCTGGGCGGGACCGATCGAACCAATGCTGGGTGCAGAGCACGAAGACTCGGAGTTGGAGAGCCCAAGATGGCTGGGCTCTCGCGTGACCCAATTCAGCATGCTTCGCCCTAGCAGGTCCCCTCGATTCACTCTGAGGGGCGGGCATTCAGAGTAGGCGACGCGTGTATCAGAATCCCGCGCCGACCTCAATTGACCAGTCCGTCATCGTTGAGGGGGCCTTCTTCGAAGGCGAGCATCGTCACCTCGGGATAGCGCTCACGCCAACCTGTGACGTGGCGCAGGAGAAGGCGGAATTCGTCCAGTTCTGCGGAGTGTTCCCTGCGTGGGATGTTCTCCGGGGTCTCCTTTCGTCGGATTGGGCAAGACTGAGTAGTACGGACAACTATGGCAGGCCGGCCAAACGGAGCGACTTGAAGGGTAAGATCAAGGAGCTCGCCCGCCAGAGGTTTCCTCGCTGGCACTGGTTGGCACCCATTCCAGGCATGAGCGTGCCTCTACTCGTTGATTTCCAATTGGTGACGTCGGTGGCCCTAGAAGATGCAGAAAAGCTGCCCATCCGGGCCGGGCTCGTGTCCCCTTTCAGAGAGCAAGTGGCTGCTCGCTATGCCTCCTACATGGGGCGGGTCGGTACACCGGATGCGGACCCCACCGAATTGGAAGCGTGGGCCGAGTCAAGCATTGATGCTCTCTTTCCATGAGCGACCCGTGGTCTAGGTAGACAAGGCGCAAGCAGCGTGGACCAATCGGAGAGTGGGGGCCATGCTCAATACCCAAATCGACGAATCCGCCCGCGTTCTCTGGCTCACGATGGATCGCCCCAAGGGCAACATCCTCGGCCGCCAGATGCTCGACGAGATTGTCGCGGCGCTCGATTTCCATCGCGACGACGCGCAGATCAAACTCGTTGTGCTACGCGGCGCGGGCGGGCAGTTCTCGTATGGCGCCGCCATCGATGAGCATCGCCCGGGCCAGATGCGTGAGTTGCTGGTCGCGCTGCACACGGCCGCCCGCCGCCTCGCGTCTCATCCAACCCCCGTCGCGGCGCTCATCGAAGGCCGCGCGCTGGGCGGCGCGCTGGAGCTCGCGATCTGCTGTCACTTCATCTTCGCCACGCATGATGCGCGGTTGGGGTGTCCCGAGATCAAGCTCGGCGTGCTGCCGCCACTGTTCGCGGTCGCGGCGCCGGCGCGGTTCGGCGGGGCGCTGGCGGAGCGACTCATGCTCACGGGCGAGGAGATCGACGCTGTCACCGCCGAGCAGGCCGGGTGGCTCACCGCACGCTTCGCCGTCGGTGCGTCCGCAGAAGAATCGGTGCGCACTTGGTACCGCCAGCACCTCGCGCCGCTCTCCGCATTCGCGATCCGCGAGGCCACGCGAGCGATCCGAATCCGCTCTCCCCTGGCGATCGCGCTAGGAAAACCCCTCGACGACTCTGAGCGCGACTACATGGAACGCATCGCCACCAGCCACGACGGCAACGAAGGCATCGACGCCTTCATCGAAAAACGCCCGCCGCGCTGGCTCGACCGCTAGCCGCTACACGCGCTCCAGCAACAGCGCCCAGCCCATGCCGCCCGAGACGCACACGGTCGCGAGCCCATGCTTCGCGCCACGCCGCCGCATCTCGTGCAGCAACGTCACGACGATGCG
>JAYSRO010000373.1:0-11283 GCA_043720995.1 Candidatus Eiseniibacteriota bacterium | reverse complement strand
CGGTCCTCATACGTTGGGATCATACGACCTTCAGACGACATGCGATACCTTTATTTATTTACGAAGCCTTAGCTTACCAAACCCCCGCTCCAACGCCGCCACTCTCCTCGCGCACGCCTTGCGCGCCGCCGCTTCCGCCTTCCGCATCACCCGCCGTTCCGGCATCGTGTGATGATCGAGGCCGCACAGGTGCAACGCGCCGTGGACGACGAGGCGCGCCAGCTCATTGGCCACGCTCACGCGATAGCGTTTGGCCTGCGCCACGAGCCGGTCGAGCGAGATGATGAGATCACCGTCCACGCGGCCAGCTTCATCTGCGTAGGGAAATGACAGCACGTCGGTCGCGCGGTCGATCTTGCGCCAGCGCTTGTTGAGCTCGCGTAGTTCGGCGTCGCCGGTCAGCACGATCGTGATCTCGCCGGCGCGGCGCTCCTCCACGGCCAGCGCCTCGCGCACGACTCCCGCCAACGCGGCGTGCAGCGCCACGGTGACACGAAACGCGCTATCGCGACTCGCGACGGAGATCGGCATCGGCGCGGCGACGCCGCGGATCCTCGGGGTAGGGTGCGCGGACGTGAAAGATCGCCGTCACCACCGGGAAGAATGCTTCACGAATACCGGCAAGCTCCTGCAGCGTCAGCCCACACTCATCGAGCTGGCCCTGCTGGATGCGCTCCTCGAAGATGCGCGCGATCAGCCCGCGAATGCGGCTCGGGGTCGGCTCGGCGAGTGCCCGCGAGGAACCCTCGACGCCATCGGCGAGCATCAGAATCGCGGTCTCTTTCGAGCGTGGCCGGGGCCCTGGGTAGCTGAACTCCTCGGCGCGCACGGTCGGGTCGGCCTCGAGCGCCTTGTGGAAGAAGAACGCCATCACCATGGTGCCGTGGTGCTCGGGGATCGCTTCCAGTACCGCACTCGGCAAACGGTGCTTGCGCGCCATCTCGAGCCCGGCGGTGATGTGCGAGCGCACGATCAGCGCGCTCATGCTGGGCGCCAGGCGCTCATGCAGGCTGCGCGGCGTGCCGAATTCGTTCTCGGCGAAGTACTCGGGCTTCGCCAGCTTGCCGATGTCGTGGTAGTAGGCCATCACGCGCGCGAGCAGCGAGTTGGCGCCGATCGCTTCGGCCGCGGCTTCGGCGAGGCTGCCCACGACCATGCTGTGGTGATAGGTGCCAGGTGCTTCGAGCTGCATGCGCTTGAGCAGCGGGCGGTTCAGGTCCGACAGTTCGAGCAGCGTAATGTCCGAGGTCAGCCCAAACATGTGCTCGATCGGCGGCAGCAGCAGGAACGCCAGCGCGACGGCGACGAACCCATTGATCACGCCGAAGCCCGAGTCCATGAGCAGCGCCTGGATCGGCGTGTTGCGCGCGAGGTCCCAGGCGAGGATTGCGGCGAAGTTCGCGATGCTGATGGTGACGAAGGCGCGCGCGAAGTGCCAGCGGTGGCGCAGGTGCGAGACGGAGTACACGGCGGTCACGCCGCCCATCGCGGCGACCGGCACGAACGGCGCGCGCAAGCCGCCCACCGAGGTCGCCACCACGATCAGCATCATGGTGAACATCAGCGCGGGGCGCTTCTCGAGCAGCGAGGCGACGACGAGCGGGGCGAGCGCCAGCGGGATGACGAACTCCGAGATGTCGAGCACACCCACCGCGACTTCGGCGAGCCCCATCACCACGACGGTCAGCAGCGTGAACAACGCCAGCATCGAGTTATTGCGGAACACCTGCGGCAGGTCCTTGCGCAGGTAGACCGAGAACACCGCGATGAACAGCAGCATGAGCAGCATGCGCGCCACGGGCGGGTACAGGAAGTCCGTGCGCACGCGGCGCGACGCCTCGAGATTGGCGAGCGAGCGCAGCTTGAGCAGCCCCTCGCGGGTGATGCGCTGGTTGGCGTCGACGATCAACTCGTCCTTCTGGACATAGCCGATCTTGGGCGCCACCACCCCCTGCGCCTGCACGCGGCGCCACTCGGTCTCGGCGCGGTCGTACACGACGTTGGGCTCGATGAAGGTCTGCGCGATCTCGTCCACCATGCGCAGTCCACGCGGGTCGCCCGCGAACGCCTCCTGCGCGCGCGCATCGATGTAGGCGAGCGCTTCGCGGCGGTCGTACATCTCGCGCGTGAACTTGCCCACCTCCCCATCGCCCTCACGCACGGTGACGCGGTGGTAGCCAAGGACGAGCCCGTCGCGCTTCTCGAACGACACCGCTCCCACTTCATAGACGTGGTGCAGCCAGGTGTTGAGCCCGTCCAAGGCGCGGCGCGCGCGTCCAGGCGAGGACAGCGCGGCAGCGGCTTCGGCGGTCAGCGGAACTCCGAGTGCACGCACTCGCGCGCGCCGGTCGTCCGGGCTGATGCCAGGATCGAGCACGATCGCCAGCGCCTTCTCCTGGAACGCGCTGAAGCGCGTGAACATCTCGCTCGAGACGCGGCCATCGACCACGAACACGGGTGGCACCGAGGAGGCCGCCTCTTCCTGCTGGCGGCGCAGCGTCACCTCGTCTTTGTCGACGGGGAACGCATAGGGGGCGATGAGGCGCTCGCGCGCGATGTCGCCCTCGTGATAGCGGTAGCGGTCGCCGGGTCCGCGCTCACGCGGCAGGAACGCCGCGGCCGCGAGCAGCACGGCCACCAGCAGCACACGGATCGCGTAGTAGCCCCAACGGACTGGGCGTGCGCGATCAGGCAATGCCAGCGGGACGGATCCTTCCTGGACGCTCATGACTGCCGGAGTCTACACCCGTCCGTCAATACGCGCAGGCCGCGAAACGCCGGGCTCCAGAGTGTCGCCGACGCCATCATCGACTTTGCCGTTCAAGCCGGCGTGGTAGTCGTCGAACGCCAGAATGATATCGCGCACTAAACGGTGGCGTACCACGTCCTCGGGATGGAAGTAGACGAACTTGATCCCGGGGACCGTGCCCAGGATCGACTGGATGGCGACGAGCCCTGAGGAGGCCGGGTCCTTCAAGTCGATCTGCGTCACGTCACCGGTGATCACCGCGCGGGAATTGGCGCCCATGCGCGTCAGGAACATCTTCATCTGGCGCACGGAGGTGTTCTGCGCTTCATCGAGGATCACGTACGAACTGCTCAGCGTGCGGCCGCGCATGAACGCCAGCGGGGCGATTTCGATCACGCCCAGCTCGAGGAAGCGGCGCATCTTCTCGTAGGTCATCAGGTCGGCGAGCGCGTCGTACATCGGACGCAAATACGGATCGACCTTCTCCTGCATGTCGCCCGGCAGGAAGCCGAGGTTCTCGCCGGCTTCGACGGCGGGGCGCACGAGGATGATGCGATCCACTTTCTTCTGGCGCAGCGCGTGTACTGCCGCGGCCACTGCCAGGTAGGTCTTGCCCGTACCCGCGGGCCCGATGCCGAACACGATGTCGTGTTCTTCGAGCGCCTTGAGGTAAGCGGCCTGCGTCGGCGTGCGCGGACGCACGGTCTTGCGGTCGAACATGTAGCCCGGCGCGGCCTCGTAAGTCTCGGCGAGCTTGATGCTCGGCTGGCCATTGCGGCGGTTGAGCCCGAGTGCCGTGGTCACGTCGGCTTCTTCGACGATCTTGCCGCTCTCGGCGAGCTGGACGAGCTCCTTGATGGCGGTCGAGGCCGACGATACGGCTTCCTCATCGCCCGACACCGCGATCGCGCCTTCGCGCAGCGTAATGCGCACCGGCAGCGAGCGCTCAATGTGGCGCAGGTTGGAGTCGTTCTGGCCCAACAGCATGATCGGGTCTAGATGCTCGATAGGGAACTTGCGAACGATCACGTCACACCTCGTCTGGGGCCGACAACACGAAAGCTCCCGACCGGAAGGCCCCGCACAACGGGACCTGGCCAAGAGCCTGGACGTACCAATCGGGAGAACGAACCGAGTATCGAGTGAGAGTGTTCGTAGCCGTCCTATGCCTCGTGTGATGCGCCTGGAACCGGTCGGATCCAATTGCGCGGTGACGGTAGCATGGGCCCTAAAACAGGGTCAACGATCAACCACTTGAAACCGGGATCGTACGCGTCGCCTGCATCCACTGCCGCGCACCCTGCTTAGGATGCGAGAGAGGACGAGCCGATCCCTGGCCTCTCCCGCATCTATCGGCAGGTGCATTTCGGCACTGAAGTGCCGCCTTGCTACATCCGGCGGCGGCTGCGGCGGTCGCTGCTGCCCGAGCGCGGCCTGCGGCCCTGGAAGCCATCGCCCGCAGGCGCGCCCCCGGTACGCGGTGCGCTGCCCGAGCTGTCCTGGGCTCCCCGAGCGGGTCCCCGGTCCGCCGAACGCGGTTCCGCGGAGCGGCCGTGATCGCGCGAACCGCCACGATCGTAGCCACCGCCACGGGTTTCCCCGCCACGGCCATGGCCGCGCGACGCTTCAGGCCCACGCCGTCCAGCCACCGAACCCGGCTCGCGGTGGGGCGTTTCAGAGCGCTGGCGCGTGTCGAACCCGGGAATGGTCTTGCGCGCAACGCGCTTGCCCAACACGTTTTCGATGGCCGCGAAGTCCTTCGCTTCTTCGGGAGCGACCAGCGTGATCGCCTCGCCCGATGCATCCATGCGGCCCGTGCGGCCGATGCGGTGGACGTAGTCCTCCGCGGCGCGCGGCACGTCGAAGTTGACCACGTGCGTCACGTCATCGACGTCGATGCCGCGGGAGGCGATATCGGTCGCCACCAGCACGCTGACACGGCCCGACTTGAAGTCGCGCAACGCCCGCTCACGCTGGCCCTGGCTGCGGTCACCGTGGATCGGGGCTGCCGAGTAGCCGGCCGTCTTGAGGCGCCGCGCCAGACGGTCGGCGCCGTGCTTGGTGCGGGTGAACACGATGGCGGTGTGATCGTCGAAGGAGTCGAGCAACGCCTCGAGCAGCGCCGGCTTCGACGCCTTGGTGGCGAAGTAGGCGGACTGTTCGATGTTTGGCGCTGGCCGCGACATCGACGGCCCCATGTCGAGCCGCTTGGGGTTCTTCAGCGCCTCGTTGGCGACACGGTTGAGCTCGGCCGGCATCGTCGCCGAGAACATCAGCGTCTGGCGGCGCGTCGGCAACAGCTTGAGGATCCGGCGCAGGTCGGGCGCGAAACCCATGTCGACCATGCGGTCGGCCTCGTCCAAGATCAGGATCTCGATGTCATCGAGGGCCAGGCTCTGGCGGCCGTGAAGGTCGAGCAGGCGGCCCGGCGTCGCGATGAGCAACTCGACACCCTGGTCGCGGAGCATGCGCTCCTGCGGCGGGATCGGGACGCCACCATAGACACAGCCGCTGCGCACGCCGGTGAAGCGGGCGTACGAACGCGCGGACTCGTAAACCTGTGCGGCCAGTTCACGCGTCGGTACCAGCACGAGGGCGCGCAGGGCGCGTGGTCCATCGAGCAAGCGGCCGAGTGTGGGCAGCAGGAACGCGGCCGTCTTGCCGGTGCCCGTTTGGGCGGCGGCGACCAGATCGTGGCCGGGAAGAATGAGCGGAATGGCACCACTCTGAATAGGGGTCGGAGTGGTGTAGCCGGCGGCGCGAACTCCGCGGGTAACGGGTTCGGGCAGGCCGAGGGCAGCGAACGTCATTGAATCTCCTGGTTGTTGCGGTGGTATTGAGTCGCCCTTGGATCGCGTCACGTTAGTGCGAGGATCCACCGTCGAGGCGCCGGCCGAACCGGCTATGACGACGCGCCAGACGGCGCGCGGCCTCGGGAGTAGGCGACGGGGCGGGCATGTCCCTGACTAGGGTGCCCAGTACGAGGTCCGCGAACGGGAACAACACGTTCAAGTTGCGGTCCATGTACACATGGTGAATGCGGTGGTGTTTCTTGAGGTACAAGAAGAACCCGGAATTTTCGATGGCCGGGAACGTCGGCTTGTGCATGAGGAAGTGGAAGCCCTCGTAGCCCAAGTAGTAGACGAACATCGTCGCGGCAAACGTGATCGCGAAGGCCGTCATCGGGAAGGTGGCTCCGGCGGCGCTCATCACCCAGGCGGCCACGGCCCACGGCAACGTGTTGATGCCGACGATGGTGATCCCACCCCACCACGCGAACGTGAGCGCTTCGTGCTGTTCTTCTTCGACGACGTGAAAGGTGTCGTCGTGCTTGCACAACTGGTGGTGGATGAGCGTGTGGGTCGTGAAGCAATCCTTGGGAAGCCAGGGGCGGTGAAGCCAGTAACGGTGAAACGCCCATTCAAAGAAGCTGGCCTGCACGACACCGGTCACGATTGCGAGCGAGATCGCCGCGAAGATCAATCAGGACTCCAGTTTAGGAGATTTTCGGAGGGGAAGTGCCCGCTGTTTGCGGGACCACCTGTAGGCGGGAATGGCTGGAAAGCCTGCAAAACCCCAAACAAAAATCCGCCTAGGAACTGTCCTTGGCGGAATCGAACGCTGACATCACATCCACAGACAACCACAAGACGCCCGGAGTATCGGCATTCCGGGGCCCGTGTGCAAGCAAATTCATTGTGCAGTCGGATGTGCCCAAAGTGCGGCAAACTCGCACAGCGCATCGTCATGCG
Organism: Candidatus Eiseniibacteriota bacterium; assembly: GCA_043720995.1. GTDB lineage: Bacteria > Eisenbacteria > RBG-16-71-46 > RBG-16-71-46 > RBG-16-71-46 > JANLWK01. The sequence goes on along the minus strand of JAYSRO010000373.1, from coordinate 4,782 downwards.
ACGACTCCTGAGGCTTCGAGTTCGACCAGTGTCGCCCCCCCTTGGACCATTTGGCCCGCCGCCACGGGCAACTTCTTGATGGTTCCGTCTCGCGGCGAGCGCACCACGTGCTCCATCTTCATGGCCTCCACGGCGACCAGCGGCTGGCCCTTCACGACGGCTTCGCCCACGGCAACCATCACCCGGGTCACGACCCCCGGCATGGGTGCTTCGAGGCTACCGGCATCGGCGCTTTTGGCCCGCTTGCGATCGCCGCTCAGGCGCTCGAGTACGAAGTCCATGCCGTTCACGTTGACGAACCTGCGCGCTCCGGAGGCCGTGACTTCCGCGACGCAATCGGTGCCCTCGCCGGTCAGCCGCCAGCGCCCATCCCCCAGCGGCTCGGCGTGCAGCACGATCTCGCCGTCATCGATACGCACGCGGTAGCGGCCTTGGGCCTCGGGGCTCACCACGACCGCGCGGGTGCGGGCGCCGTCCTTCCAGTCGCTGCGCATCAGTCGAGCCCCGTTGCGCGCCAACGGCCGACGGCGCGGAAGGGGTCTGGCGCTTGCGGCGACCCGTTCGCGGTCACCGCGTGGGCGGCGCTGCCGCTGCCCAGCAATTCTGCGAGTGCAGCGGCGGCCAGCACCAAGTCGGGTGCCGGGGCCTGGGCGAGTGCCGTGAACCCTTCGAGGAACTCGCGCTCGATCCACTCGGTGTCGAACGAGGCCGTGCGCATCGCCGGCGTGCGCACCAGGGCGCGCAGGAACGGCAGGTTGTTGAGCACCCCATGGATGCGCGTCTCATCGAGACCACAGCGCAGGCGCTCGATCGCCGCGTCACGATGGAGCCCGAAGGCGATCACCTTGGCGAGCATGGGATCGTAGTGAACGCTGACCGAATCGCCGGCATCCACACCGCGATCGACGCGCAGGAACGGCCCCTCGGGCCAGCGCAGCCGCGCGATCTGGCCAGATTGCGGCAGGAAGCCGCTGGCGGCGTCCTCGGCGTAGACGCGCGCTTCGATCGCATGACCGCGCGCGATGACCTGCGCCTGCGTCCAGGGCATCGGCATGCCGGCGGCGATCTCGAGTTGTGCGCGCACGAGGTCGATACCGGTCACGAGTTCGGTAACGGGATGCTCGACCTGAAGCCGCGTATTCATCTCGAGGAAGTAGAACGAGCCGTCGCGGTCGAGCAGGAACTCCACGGTGCCGGCACCGCGATACTGCACGGCCTTGCACAACGCGATGGCGGCACCGGTGATGCGCCCGCGCAGCACCGCATCCACCGCGGCCGAGGGGCATTCCTCGAACACCTTCTGGTGGCGGCGCTGCAGCGAGCACTCGCGCTCGAACAGGTGAATCGCGCCACCCAAGCCATCACCCAGCACCTGCACTTCGATGTGGCGTGGGCGCTCGATCAGCTTCTCGATGTAGATCGTACTGTCGCCGAACGCCGCCGCCGCGATGCGGCCCGCGCTATCCAACGCTTCGCCCAACTCGCCGGCCGAGCGCACGACACGCATGCCCTTGCCGCCCCCGCCCATCGCGGCCTTCACGATCACCGGGAAGCCCATGCGCTCGGCCTGCGGCGCTAGGGCCGCAAGGTCAGCGCCCTCGGCGCCCGGCACCACGGGGACGCCCGCGCGTTGCGCGATGCCGCGCGCCGCGCGCTTGTCGCCCATCGAGCGGATCTGTTCAGGGGTAGGCCCGATGAACGCGAGGCCCGCCGCTTCGACCGCCGCGGCGAACGCGGCGTTCTCAGCGAGGAAGCCGTAGCCCGGATGCACCGCCTCGGCGCGCGTCTGGCGCGCGGCGTCGATCAACGCATCGATATTGAGGTACGAGGCGCGAGGCTCCGCCGGCCCGATGCACCACGCCGCGTCGGCGACGCGCGTGTGGCGTGCGCCGCGATCCGCTTCCGAGAACACCGCGATAGCCTGGGCGCCAAGCTCGCGCACCGTCGTGGCGATGCGGCAGGCGATCTCGCCACGGTTGGCGATCAGCACGCGGCGGAACATCACACCGTTGCTCATGCCTTCCACGCCGGCTTGCGCTTCTCGAAGAACGAAGCGAGTCCGTCGCGTGCCTCAGCGCCCGCGCGCACTTCGGCCAGCGTCTGCGGCAGCGAGTCGCGGTAGGCCTGCCACGGCGTATCCGCCCAGCGCGCGAGCAATTCCTTGATGCGGCGCTGCGCCTCGGGGCCACCCTCGAGCAACGCGGCGACGCGTTCTTCGACGCGCGCATCGAGTTCGGCGATCGGCACGGAATGATGAACGATGCCGACGCGCAGGGCGTCCGCGGTGCCGAAGCGCTCGCCCGTCAGCATCAGCTCGCGCGCATGGCGGTCGCCGAGGCGGCGGATCACGTAGGGGCTGATCAGCGCGGGCAGGATGCCCAAACGCACTTCGGTGAGCCCGAACTTCGCGTCATCCGCAGAGACCGCGATGTCGCAGGCACACGCCAGTCCCACGCCGCCGCCGAGTACGCCGCCATGAACGCGCGCCACGACGGGCTTGGGGCACTCCGCGATATTCGCGAACAGGCCGCCGAGCCGCGTGGCGTCGGCGACGTTGTCCTCGAACGACGCGGTCGACTGCGCCTTCATGGCGCCGATGTCCGCGCCCGCGCAGAACGAGGGTCCGCGACCGCCCAGCACGATCACGCGCACCGTGGCGTCGCGTCCCAGCGTCTCGAACGCCAGCGCCAGTTCCTGCGCGAGCTCAGCGCTCAGCGCATTGTGCTGCTCGGGGCGGTTAAGCCACACCCGCGCGACGCTGGACTCACGAACGATCTCGACGACGGACATGGCGTGCGGCTCCTCAAAGATGGCCCAGCGCGTCGCGCGCCGGGGGACGCCGAGCATTCAAGCCGCTCCGTTCGCGTGACGCAAGCGCGGCGCTGCCCCGGTTGTGCATCGCACCCGCAAATCCTAGATTTGCTCGCATGCGAATTCCACAGAATGCGGCGGCGTTGGCTGCCCTGCTGTTGACCGTCGGCCCCGGCTCACCCACCCCCAGCTGCGCCGCTGGCCGCCCGTCGGCTCCGCCGATCACGCGCATCGAGTACGACGGCACACTGTTCTTCGAAGCCCACTTCCGCCATCCCGGCGACGTGCACCCCTACCACTCGCACGCGGCCTACATGACCGACGCTGCGGGCAACGCGCGCCTCGACTGGACGACATGGGAAGAGGGAGACTCAGCGCGAGTGCCCGAAACGTTCCTGCTCACACAGGGGCGCGTCGTCCACCGCGACTCCCCTGAGCAACCGTGGCAGGAATACACCGGCGCTCGCGCGCGGCAGGCGCGGCTGCAGGCCAGCGCGGGGCTGCCCGCTCCGCTGGAGCTCATCACGCGCGCCGAGGCCAACAAGGGTGGCGCGTGGCAGCGCTCGGGCGGGCAACTCGCGCGCTACACGTTCCTGCGACCGCACCCGCGACTCGGCGATGTGCGCGACACGGTATTCTTCGGCTACAAGCGCGGCGACCGTGTTCCCGACTCGCTGGCGCTCGCGTTGACGTCTCGCGATTCCAACTGGCGCCTGACGTCGCGGCGCGCGGCGTGGTCGCGAGAGGTGTTGCATGACTCGCTGTTCGCTTTGCCCGCGAACATCGCCGCCGCTCCGCCCAGCGAGGAGGACGATATCCTCGGCCGCGTGCCCGCATTCGCGCAGGTCGCCGACGGCGTGTGGTCACTCGAGCTCAACGACATCGATTCGCGCACCGTGGTCGTCGAGTTCGCGGATCATCTCGCCATGATCGAACTCGCGGTCGGCAGCGCCAACGGTGAGCGCATCGTCGATGCCGCACGCCAGAAGTGGCCCGGCAAGCCGATCCGCTACGCAATGTTCAGCCACTACCACCCGCACTACACCGGCGGCCTGCGCGCGGCGATCGCGGCGGGCGCCACGATTGTGACGACGCCCGGCAACGAGGCGTTCGTGCGCCACCTTGCGACCTTGCCCTTCAAGCTCGCGCCCGACCGGCTCGCGCGCTTTCCGCTGCCCGTGCACGTCACCACGTTCGCCGATTCAATCGTACTCGGGGACGACCGCAACCAGCTCGTGGCCTACAACTACGGCGCTCGCTCGATGCACACGGATGAATTCGTTTTGTTCTGGCTGCCGCGCCAAAAGCTGCTGTTCGAGACCGAGATGGGCTGGTCAAAGACCAATGGCACCGTGCGAGCAGGCCGCCGCGCGCGCGGACTGCTGACGTGGATCGCCGAGAAGCACCTGAACGTCGAGCGCATACTGCAGGGCTGGCCCATGCGCGACAACGACGCCGTCAAGATGCCGGGCGAACTCGACGCGCTGGCGCCCAAAGCGCAATAGCACGCGGCCGCGGTGCGGTGCGGTGCGGTGCGGTGCGGCGAACTGAGCGTCAGCCCGCGATCGCGGTGTCGAGCGCGATCTGCGTCATCGCATCGAAGCCGGTGCGGCGCTGGTCGCTCGAGAGGTGCTCCAAGCGCCGGATGTGATCCGACACCGTGAGGATCACCAGCGCGCGCACGCCATGCTCGGCGGCCACGCCATAGAAGCCCGCGGCTTCCATCTCGACGCCCAGGATGCCGAGCTTCTCGGCGAAGTCGAACGCCTGCGGCTGCGGTGAATAGAAGAAGTCGGACGAGAAGATGTTGCCCACGCGCACCGGCACCTTGCGCGCCCGCGCCGCGGCGACACAGCGTTCCAGCAACCCGAAGTCCGCGATCGCCGCGAAGTCGTGATCGAGGAAGCGGATGCGATTGACCTTGGAGTCGGTCGATGCCCCCTGCGCGATCAACACATCGCCGAGCTTCAC
>JAYSRO010000372.1:0-11359 GCA_043720995.1 Candidatus Eiseniibacteriota bacterium | reverse complement strand
CCGCTCGAAGGATCACTTCTACTTCGAGGTTCCCGATGCCGTGCTCGGCGCCGACTACGCGCTCTCGGCGCAGATCGTGGGCGCGGTGGGGGACTGGTCGGCGCGGGGTAGCGGCATCGGCGTCGATGTCGTGCGGTTCCAACGCTGGGGTGACCAAATCGCCGTCGTGAAGCGCAACCTGAACTTCACGGCGGACTCCGCGACCACGATTCGCTACGCGGTCGACCAGACGTTTCCCGACTCGCCCATTCTGTCCAAGCCTGTGGCGGCCACCGACCCTGTGACCCACGCGCCGCTCGCCGACTTGCAGGAGCTGTTTTCCGCGTCGACCTACGAGATCCTGTCGCGCAGTTCCGGCTACAAAGCCGAAGGTAGTCCGGCCGTACTGTCCGTGCGCAACAATCCGCAGAATCTTTCGGTGCGCCTGATGTACCGGTTCTCGCGCACGGGTGATGACGCGGGACTTGGCGGCGGAAGCCGGCGGAGCGGGACCGCGCGATTGGCGGACGGGCGCAGCATCCAGGTGACGGTCCAGTACGACCTGTTCCGCTTGCCGCAGGATGGGTTCCGCCCGCGCAAGAATGACGATCGCATCGGATTATGGTCGACCGCCTACAAGGACTACACGGGGATCGATGACCGCGATACGCCGTTCCGTTATCGCGCCCAGCGTTGGGACCTCCAGAAGACGGACCCCAAGGCGGCCCTGTCGCCGCCGAAAAAGCCCATCACGTTCTACATCGACAAGGCTACGCCGCACGAGGTGCGCCCGCTGATCAAGGAAGGCGTGCTGTGGTGGAATGAGGCGTTCGAGGCGGTGGGCATCCAGAATGCGGTCGAGGTGAAGGAGCAGCCCGACAGCGCGAACTGGGACCCGACGGACATTCGCTACAGCATGATCTACTGGAACTTGAGCGATAACCTGAACTTCTCCGGGATGGCGGGGCCCCAGATCGTCAATCCACTGACGGGCGAGATCCTCAAGTCGAACGTCTATCTCAACGCCGAGTTCCTGTCGTACACGCGGCACCGCTACATGGTGTACTCGTGGTGGCGCGCACCGGTGTTCGATGAGGCATCGCCGTGGCGGCAGCCGGGCAGCTCCGATGCGGGCACCGCGTTGTCCCGCGCGAGCGGGTGCGACTACCCGGCGAGCTTCTCGAGCCAGCTCGCGTTCGCGCGGCTCGTCCTCGAAGCGCGCGGCATTCTCGTGCCCGGCGGGCCCGAAGAGAACCGCTACGCGCGCGAGGCGTTCCTCGAGCTCGTGGCGCATGAGGCGGGACATGCGCTGGGCTTCGCGCACAACTTCAAGGCGAGCCGCATGTCGTCGTATGACGACATCGCGAAGGGCGTTCGCGGCGTTCCGCTGTCGGGCTCCGTGATGGACTACAACCCCATCAACCTGCCGCCCAAGGGGCAACCTCCGGGCGAATACTTCCTCTCGCGGTTGGGGGACTACGACAAGCTGGCGGTCGACTACCTGTACCGGCCGCTTGAGGGTCTCTCGGCTGCCGATGAACAGAAGCAGCTGGATGCTATCGCCGCGCGCGCCGAGTCGACGCCGGGACTGCAATACGACAGCGGGACCCTGTCCGACATCGACCCGAGCTCGAACACCGACGATCTCGGGGATGACCCGATTCGCTTCGCGGATGACCGCCTGGCCATGGTCGGCGAGGTGCTGCCGAAGCTGCCGCAATTGGTGATGGGCGAGGGGCACGACTACAACGTGCTGCGCCAGGCGCTCGATGCCGCGATCATCTCGGTGGCGATGGACTACTTCGATATCGCGTCGCGGCATGTTGGCGGGCAGGAAATCCTGCGTCTCCACCACACGGACCGCGCAGCACCCCTGCGCGCTTCAATTCATCCCGTACCCGCAGCAACGCAGCGCGCCGCCCTCGACTTGCTCGACCGGCGGTTGTTCTCGGACGCGGCGTTCAGCGTCGGCCCTGAGTTACTGAACCTGCTCAAGCCCGATCTTGAGCTGGACTGGAACTACTCCTACCGCTACGCCTCGAACTACGTGTTCGAGAGCCGGATGGCCTATCTGTACGGCACCACGCTCGGCACGCTGTTCGATCCCGACCGGATCGCCCGGGTGAAGGACAACGAGTCGCGCGTGGCCGCCGGCGAACCGGTGTTCATGCTGCCGGAGTTGTTCGATCGCCTCACGAGCACCGTGTTCAAGGGACTCGAGCAGGGCAACGTGGGGAGCAAGGCAAGCCGAGCGCCGGGCGTGTCCTCGCGGCGTCGCACGCTGCAACGGATCTACGTGGGCCAGCTGAGCGATCTCGTGCTCAAGCCCGCCACGAACATGCCCGCGGATGCTTCGATGCTCGCGGCCGCCCACCTGCGCAGGATTCGCGATCGCATCCGGGCCGCGACCAAGCGCCCCGTGCTTGCGCTGTCGCTGGACGCCTATGGCCGCGCGCACCTCGCGGAATTGGATGCCCAGATCAGCCGGATTCTCGAAGCGCACGTAGCACTTCCGGTGTCGCGATGAGGATCAATCGCGAGGGCAGCGTTACGCAGTGGCTGCTGAGCGGATGCGCGCTCTTGTTGTGCTGGGCCTCGGTGGCGAGGGGCGCGGAGCCCGCGGATTCCGCCCGCGCCGTGGTGGACGTCCGGCAGCAGGTCATGCAGCTGGTCGACGCCTACGGTGGGCGTGCCGCGCTTGAGCGGGTGAAGGCCTATCGCATGGAGGGCAGGATCGTTGCTGCCCAGGCGGGGCGCGAGGGGCCGATGACGCGATCCTTTCAGCGCGCGGGGAAGCTGCGTGTCGAGTTGCGCTACCCCGACCAGACCGAAACCCGGATCGTCCGAGGCGAGCAGGGCTGGCGTGGTGTGGGCACCGATGTGCGGGCGGCTCAGGGAATGATGCTCGACGCGATGGTGATGCAGGCGGCGCGTTCCGACTTGCCGCTGTTCCTGCTCGCGCATCTCGACAGCGTCCGGGGCATCGACTCGATCGAACGCGACAGCCTGCGGCTCGATGGATTGGAAGCCTCGTTCGGAGCCGGTCGCTCCCTGCGGGCCTACATCGATCCGGCCACCCACCGGGTGCTCATGAGCCAGAGCGTGCTCAAGACCGAGTCCGGTGCGATGGAGTTCGAGACGAACTACTCGGACTTCCGCAACGTAGGGCAGGTGTGGTTCGCCTTCCGCGAGGACAACTTCGCCTCCGGAACGGCGACCGGGACGATGACCATCGAGAAGGTGACGATCAATCCCATCTTCAAGCCCGCCGACTTTGCCGCGCCGCGCTGAGGCCGGGCTGCGGATCGGGGCGATCGCCTGGATCGCTTCGATTCAATTCTTCCTGATGCAGGCCGTCGTGCAGTCGGCGTGGACGACGCCTTACAGCCTCATCACGAACTACATCAGCGATCTCGGCAATACCGTGTGCGCGCCCTACCCGCTGGGCTCTGCGAACTACGTGTGTTCGCCCTGGCATGCGGCGATGAATGTATCTTTCATCCTCGTGGGGCTCACGACCATGGGGGGCGCCGTGCTCCTGCGGCGCGCCTTGGAAGCGTCCCGGGCGTGGTGGTGTGGGATCGGGCTTGTCGTCATCGCGGGCGCGGGCTTCGTGCTGGTCGGGTTGTTCCCGGAAAACGTCAGCCTGCCGCCGCACAAGGCGGGGGCCACGATGCAGTTCGTGTGGGGCAATATTGGGCTCGTGATATTGGGATGCGCCCTCCTCCGGGCTCGCCGCGCTCCACGGCTGGCCGTCTCGACGATCGCACTGGGTGCCATCGGGGTGCTCGCGACCGGGCTGTTCGGGACCGGGCATATGCTTGGCTTGGCCACAGGAGGGATGGAGCGGCTGGCCGCCTATCCGCTCCCGGCCGGCTGCATCGCACTCGGGGCCTGGCTCGCCTCATCGGCCGCGTCTCCGCCGCGACGCTAGCGTTGCGTCTGGTATCGTTGGGGTGCCGCACATCCGCGCCGGCGTCCAGGTGGTCTCGAACACGGCGGTCAAGCAGGCGCTCGGCTTCGCCCGATAGCGGCTAGCGCACGATCGCGAGGCGCCGCGAGACGCGCGTGCCTGCGGCGTCCAGCACGCACCAGTAGATGCCGCCCTGCACCCGTGCGCCGGCGTTGTCGAGGCCATCCCATCCGAGTTCGTGCTGCCCCGCCGCAAATCGGCCCTGCTCGATCACACGAACGGTGCGCCCTTGCGTGTCGATGATGGCGAGGCGCCCGCTGGTCGCTTCAGGTAGCGAGAATGCGATGCGCGAAGGGCCTGAGGCGGGGTTGGGCGCGAGCGCCGCGAGTGATACGCCTGAATGGCTGGCGCCCGCCGAGGGCACGCCGGTGTTGCCGAGGCGTTCGAACATCTTGAAACGGTGATCCACGCTCGAAAGCGTGGTGTCCTGCACGTTGCCGGATGGCCAGCGGATGCGGATTCGGTCGACCTGCGTATTGGCGCCGAGCCCGAAGTGAACCGTCAGGGCGCTCTGCGAGCGATAACCGGTGCAGCCGGAGATCTCACGAATCTGCGTCACGCCGCCGGCGGTGAGTGAGACGCGTGCCCCAAGTGCGGTGCGGTTCGAGACCGTGCCCTCGAGGTCGAGCTCGATCCAGTGGTTGCCGTTGGCGAGGTCGTTCCGCAGCAGCAGGTTTGGCCGCTGCAGATAGCTCGAGAGGTACAAGTCGAGATCGCCGTCGCCGTCGTAGTCGCCCGCTGCAACGCCGGCGTTGGTTCCAGTGCCCACGAGCGGCCCCGTCGTGTTCTCGGTGAAGCTGCCATCGTGGTTGTTGTGGAACATGTGGTTCACGCCGAGCTCGGTCGAGCTCACGAACAAGTCGATCCAGCCGTCGTTGTCGAAGTCCGCCCAGCACACGCCCACACTGTGCGCGCCGAGCACGAGGTTGGGGGGAGTGACGTCGGCAAACGTGCCGAAATTGTTCCGGAATAGGTGGTTCGGTTTATTCGCGTGCGCGGTGTAAATGTCGAGATCGCCATCGTTGTCGTAGTCCGCGCTCGCGCCCGAGTGGCCGTTGATCGTGTTGGCGAGCGCGGGCGTTGTGGTGTTGGTGAATCCCCCCGCGCCGTCGTTGCGCATGAAGACGCTGGGATAATCGAGGAAGCGGATGAGGTAGGCGTCCGGGTCGCCGTCGTTGTCGAAGTCGCCCCATGCGATGCCGTCGTTGCCGCTGACGCCCAGTGAGTCGGTGGTGACGTCGACCAGCGCGGTGCCGGTGTTGTGCAGCAGCTTGCTCGCCTGTTTGAAATAGGCGACATAGAGGTCGAGCAGGCCGTCGCGGTCATAGTCGACCCAGGTGGTCGAGTGGCCGTGCGCGACATCGAGCAGCACACCTGAGGTGATGTTCGTGAACACGCCGCCGCCGTCGTTGCGCAGCAGGCGCATCGGCTCTTCCTCGAACGAGATGAACAGGTCGAGGTCGCCGTCATTGTCGAAATCGGCCCATGTCTGGCCGCTGCCACTGCCGCTGGTCAGCAGCGGGGCAGGGGTGACATCGGTCCAGATGCCGGGACCGTCGTTGCGGAAAAACGATCCCGGGTGAAGTCCTTCTCCGACCACACAGATGTCGAGGTCGCCATCGCCGTCGAAGTCCACGAAGGCGACGCCCTTCTTGTCCTTGGTCCAGACGGTATCTGCTAGGTCCGGAGTGGTGACGTTGGTCCACTGCGCGTGTGCCACGCGGGGCGCGCACGCGGCGCAAGCAACCAAGGCTGCGACGACCAGCACCGTCCTGAAAGCATGCCGGGCTTGCGCGGTCACGGAGGGCGGCGAAGCCAGGGGGCTGGAATCGGGGCGACCGGAGTTGAGCATGATGTGGGGGCCTTTGGGAGAGACGCGTGAATGGAGAGGCAGGCCACCTGCGGGGGGAGGCAGCCCCACAAGTGTAGCGCGATCGCGTCGAGACGGGCGGGATTATTTGCGGCAACACTCCGCTCACAGCGGTGGCGCACTGGGGTCGCCCCGAAGGCGTGTCCCGGTTGCAGCGCCGGGCGGTGCCGCCGCTGGCCGTTCGCGCCGGGTCGAGGGACAGCGCGGGATCTGCTAATTTCTTCCACCGTCCTTCAGCTCAATCCATCGTTCGGCCGGGGCGCCTGAGGCGCCCGTGACAGGAGCTTTTCCGTGACCGCTCTGCCGGTACCCGACTCATTTGTTCCCCGCCACATCGGCCCCTCCGCGACCGACGTGCGCGAAATGTTGGCCGCCCTGGGCGTCCCCTCGCTCGATGCGCTGATCGACGCGACAGTGCCCGCAAACATCCGCATGAAGGGTGCCCTCGAACTGCCGCCGCCGATGTCGGAGCAGGAGGCGCTCGCCGCGTTCGAGCAGTTGGTGTCGGCGAATGAAGTGTGGCGCAGCTTCATCGGGCTCGGTTATTCCGCGACGCACACGCCCGCGGTGATCCAGCGCAACATCCTCGAGAACCCGGCGTGGTACACGGCCTACACTCCCTACCAGGCCGAGATCGCCCAGGGACGTCTCGAGGCGTTACTCAACTTCCAGACGGCCGTGAGCGACCTGACCGGACTGCCGGTTGCCAACGCATCGTTGCTGGACGAAGCGACCGCCGCCGCGGAGGCGATGCAGCTCGTGCACGCCTCGCGATCGGGTCGCGAGGTGTTCCTCGTCGCCGACGACTGTCATCCGCAGACCATCGATGTGGTGAGGGCACGTGCGAGGGCGCGCGGCGTGACCGTCCGCGTGCAGGCAGCGTCGGCGTTCACGCTGGATGGGACAGTGTGCGGCGTGCTGATCCAATACCCGAATACGAATGGCGTGGTAAGTGACTACCGCGCGCTGGCGGCGCAGGTACATGCGGCCGGGGCGCTCGTCGTGGCGGCGACCGACCTGTTGGCATTGGCGGTGCTGACACCGCCCGGGGAGTGGGGTGCCGACATCGCCGTGGGCAACTCGCAGCGGTTTGGTGTGCCGTTCGGCTACGGCGGCCCACATGCCGCGTTCTTCGCGACGAACGATGACTTCAAGCGGCTGATGCCGGGACGGATCATCGGCGTGTCGAAGGATGCCAACGGCAAACCCGCGATGCGCATGGCGCTGGGTACCCGCGAACAGCACATCCGTCGCGAGAAGGCGACGAGCAACATCTGCACCGCACAGGTACTGCTCGCGGTGATGGCGGGCTTCTACGCCGTGTGGCACGGCCCCGAGGGGTTGGCTCGCATCGCGCAGCGCGTGCATCGCACGGCGGCCGCCTTCGCCGCGGGCGCGCGCAAGCTGGGTCACACGGTGGTGAGCGACGAGTTCTTCGACACCGTGCATGTGCGGCCTGCCCGCCCGGTCGCCGAGATCCGCAGGGCCGCTGAGACGCTGCGTATCAACCTGCGTTACCGCGATGACGGTACCGTCACGGTGGCGTTTGGCGAGACCACGACGGCATCCGATCTCGCGGATTTGTTCGCAGTGTTCAACGGTGGCGCGGCGCCAGCCTTCAGCCCCGACTCCGTGGCCGGCGGCGCGGACTCGGCGGCGCTGGCGAAACTCGCGCGCACGAGCGCGATCCTCACGCATCCGGTGTTCCACGCCCACCACTCCGAGACCGAGATGATGCGCTATATGCGCAAGCTCGAGGGCCGCGACCTGTCGTTGACGCACTCGATGATCGCGCTCGGCAGTTGCACCATGAAGCTCAATGCGGCAGCGGAGATGTTCCCGGTCACCTGGCCCAAGATCGGTGGGTTGCACCCGTTCGCACCGGTAGAACAGGCGCAGGGCTACCGCGCGGTGTTCGACCGGCTCGAAGCAGCACTCGCCGAGATCACCGGGTTCCACGCGGTGTCGCTGCAGCCCAACGCCGGCTCGCAGGGCGAATACGCGGGGCTGCTGGTGATCCGTGCCTGCCACGAGGGGCGTGGCGAGGCGCATCGCAATGTTTGCCTGATCCCGCAGTCGGCGCACGGCACCAATCCCGCGAGCGCGGTGATGGCAGGTATGTCGGTCGTCGTGGTGAAGACCGATGCCAACGGCAACATCGATGTCGCCGACTTGAAGGCCCGCGCCGAGGAGCACGCCACGAATCTCGCCGCACTCATGGTGACCTATCCCTCGACGCATGGCGTGTTCGAGGAAGCCATCACTGAAGTGTGCCGGGTCGTGCACCAGCACGGGGGCCAGGTCTATCTCGACGGCGCGAACATGAACGCCATGGTGGGGCTGTGCCGTCCCGGCGACATTGGCGCGGACGTCTGCCACCTGAACCTGCACAAAACGTTCTGCATTCCGCACGGCGGCGGCGGTCCCGGCATGGGGCCGATCGGCGTGGCGCAGCATCTCGCCCCGTTCCTGCCCGGCAATCCCGTGATCGCGACGGGTGGCACGCAGGCGATCGGCGCGGTTTCCGCGGCACCGTGGGGAAGTGCCAGCATCCTGCCGATCTCGATGATGTACATCCTGATGATGGGCGCCGAGGGACTGACACAGTCCACCAAGATCGCGATCCTCAACGCGAACTATGTCGCCCATTGTCTCGAGCCGCACTACCCGGTGCTGTACCGCGGCAAGCAGGGCCATGTCGCGCACGAGTGCATCGTTGACCCGCGCGGGCTCAAGGCGGCCAGCGGCGTCGAAGTCGAGGACATCGCCAAGCGGCTGATGGACTACGGCTTCCACGCGCCGACCATTTCATTCCCCGTGGCGGGAACGTTGATGATCGAGCCCACCGAGAGCGAGTCGAAGTCCGAGCTCGACCGCTTCATCGCAGCGCTCATCGCCATCCGCGGCGAGATCGACGACATCGCGAGCGGTAAGCTGTCGAAGACCGACAACCCCTTGAAGCATGCGCCGCACACGCTGGAAGTGGTGATCGCGGATGCGTGGGCTCACGGCTACTCACGCGAGCGCGCGGCATTTCCGCTGGCCTGGGTGCGCGAGCGCAAGTTCTGGCCCGCGGTGGGTCGCGTGGACAACGCGTATGGCGACCGCAATCTCGTGTGCTCTTGCCCGCCGATGGAAGAGTACGCACACGCCTGAACGTCCCGTTCGCCTGATCACGGAACTGCACCGGAAATAGAAGGACCCCGCGCCTCATCTCGCGGGGTCCTTTTGCTACCTGCCAGTTGGGTGTTGGCTCACCACAACCGTGTAACGCGTGCCACTCGCGTGAATTGGTCTGCTGCGATGCGGACGAAGTACACGCCGGGAGCGGTCACGTTGCCGCCGTCGTCCCTGCCGTCCCACTTGAGTTCATGCGCTCCGGCCGTGAACGCGCCGTCTGCAAGTTCGCGCACCTGCCGCCCGCCTGCGTCGATGACAGCGACCTTCGTGTGCCCGGCGCGGGGGAGAGCGAACACGAGCCGCGTTGGCCCGGAAGCGGGATTGGGGGAGAGACGCGCTGCTGCGAGTTCGACCGCGGGGGCGGGCGTGTCCACACCCACCAACGGCAGCTGAGGATCGCCCGTGATGCCGTAGATCGGGAGGGTCGAACCGCCCGTGGTGTGGAACGCCATGGACGTCAGGCTGGTGGGCGCCTCAACCGCTGCACCCACCGGCTGGAACGCGATTTCATCGACGATGTAAAGCGCGCCGTTCAGCGTCACGGTCCAACCCGGGCAAGGGGATGTGATGCAGATGATCCGGAACTCCGCGGGGCCGGTTCCGCTGATCAGGTCGGTCTGTACGAGCCATGTCGTCTGCGGTTTTTGGTGGCTGGCGCGCGACAGCGGGTTTGTAACATCCGCGACGACGGTGCCGTTGGAATACAACAGCACGCGATAGCCTTGGGAGCCAACCGCCGAGAAGTCCGGCTCGAACTCGGTCTGGTCGCTGCCCACGAAGCAGCTGAGTTGGCCGACCGGATGCTCCAGGCCGCTGATCCTGCCGGTTGCATCACACACGAGCGTTCCGGGGGCCAGCGGTTGTTCATCGAGGATCATGCCGACCCGATTGCGGCAACAGCGGGTGGGAGACTCCCGTACTTCCACGCGCACCCCGTCATTGCCGGAGGAACCGAGATTGCCGAGCACCACGGGTCCACCGAGCGTGCCGTCGAGGCTCCAGTGGGCATCGCCGAGCGCGACCGCCACACCATTGTCATCAGGTCCATTGGGGCACCCCGCGCATGGCGGCACGATGCCTTCCTGGCTGATGGCGAACGACCCCGCTCCGGAGGGAATCGAGCAGGTCAAGCGGATCGAGTTGAGTTCTTCTACAGGGTTCCCGGAGTCGCAGATGAAGCGGACCTGGGTGCAGTCCGTCCCCTGACCGCCGCCGGCGCTCACGCGTATGGCATGGTCGTAGCTGGCCTGGATCCAATGGTAGTTCGAGTTCGCTTTGTAATAGTCGTAGCCCTTCTTGCTGAAGAAGGCGCTCGAACTCACGTGGATCGTGAACGGCAGCGAGCGATGCAGCCGCTTGACGACCGCACCCGATCCGTCGACCAGCACGACCCAGCAACTGGTCGCACCGATGCCGGAGAAGTCGGGCGTGAGGTCCTCGCTGCCGTCGCTGTTGCGCACGGTGGTGAGGCGGCCGACGACGGCGCCGATGCCACCGGAAGTACCACGGCACTCGAGCGTGTGCGAAGCGCCCGGGTCATTGAGGCTGCCCACGTCGGAGAATTCCATCGAGTGGCCGGCCGCCTGACGCCCCAAAATCACCTCGACGCCATCCTGGCCGCTGCTGCCGATATTGTTCGCGACGAGCTTGCGGGTGACAGGGTCGTAGCTGACGCCGCCCTGGCCCAAAGCCTCGTGGGCCAACCCGAACCCGTACGTGCCGGTGCCCACCTGGGACGCCGCGGGGTTCACGGTGACCATCCAAACGAACGGCAGCGCAACGACAGCAAGTGTAGTGGCAAGACGCATGCAGATCTCCCTTCCCAGAATCGTGATCGAACCAGGGACGATGGTCTGGGGAAAGGGGGGACCTCCCCATACCTATCCGCTACTTCGGGAAAGCGGGGAGCTTCTAACACCCGAAATGGCAGCGCCCTGACTACCCGAGGGAGCTGCTAGTCTAACGCACCCGGATCACCATCGAGCTGAAGCTGCCGCCCGCAGTCGCGAGCCGCACGAAGTAGACGCCCGCGCCTGCCACCGAGCCATCGTCGCGGCGGCCATCCCATGCGAGCGCGTGCGCCCCCGCGGGGAGCCACAGCGCGTGCGCGACGTTGCGGACGCGGCGTCCCATGATGTCGCTCACGCTGAGGTCCACCCGTCCTGCGCGGCCCAGCGTGAACTCGGCGGTGGTCGCTGAGGCGAAGGGATTCGGGCGCACGGAGCCCAGCGCGAAGCTAGCCTCCAGCCGCGGCGGTGGGGCAGCCAGCCGCGTCGGCACAACCGCGGGATTACCCGGGTCGCCGCCGCCGAGCAACTCGTCTCCATCGAACCAGCCGTCGCGGTCGCGGTCGATGC
>JAYSRO010000371.1:0-4969 GCA_043720995.1 Candidatus Eiseniibacteriota bacterium | reverse complement strand
GGAACTCGGCCACCTGCGCCGGCTCGAGCCCCGACTCGCGCTTCACCGCGCGCAGCTCCTTCGGCCCCTTCTTGAGCCGGCGGGCAAACGCGTTGATGTCCTCGACGGCATGCCCGTACTGGCGCTCGAGCCCGTCGACTTCTTCGTCGATCTGCAGCATGTGCTCGGCCGAGGCGCGCAGCGGCACGGCAAGCCGCTCGACGGTGCGCGGGTTGATCGACAGCTTGTTGAGCTCCTGTTGCAGCTCGGCCTCGACCTTGGCGAAGTTGGCCTGGAAGTTATTGCGCAGCTTCTCGGCCATGCGGGCCGCCTGCTTGTCGACCTGATCGTTGTGACGCTTCTGCAGCACGAACACGCGCTCCAGGATACGCACAGCGCGCTGGCGTTCCTTCTTGAGCGCCTGCTCGGTGACGGCGAGCTCGTCGATCTTGATGAAGTCCTCGACCTTGAGCAGGCCCTCCTTCAGCTGCTTGAGCATGCCGCGAATCTCGCGCACCGCGGGCTCGGCCTTGAACAGCGCCGAAACCACCTGGCGCTCGCCGGCCTCAATGCGCCGGGCGATTTCGACTTCGCCCTCGCGCGTGAGCAGCGGCACCTTGCCCATTTCGCGCTGGTACATGCGCACGGGGTCGTCGTAGCGGACCGGCTGGGCCACTGTCGGCTTCTGCGACACGCTCGATTTTTTGTCCTCGAGCTTGCGCAACTTCTTCAACCGCTCGTGCGCCTCTTCCTCGCTGGCGAACACCTCGATGTGCATGGTGCTGAGCATGCCGTGGATCTCGTCCATCTGCTCGACCTGGAGTTCGGGATCGAGATCCTCGTCGAGCAGGAACATGACCTGGTCCTCGGTCACATAGCCCTGCCGGATCGCCAGCGTCTTGATTTCATCGAGACGGCGGCGCTGCTCCAACTTGTCCTTCTTGAGGTTCGCCTTAACCTTGCTCGTCGCAGCCACCATGTATGGTGTCTCTCCCTCAGTTGGGGGGAAGCACATCCTTGGGTCCCGGCACCGCTTCGCCGCGATCCAGGGTCCGAAGCTCCAGAGTCAGCTGTTGGTACTGATTCATCAGGTCCTGCATGTCGGCCGTTTCACCGGGCCGGTCTCGCTGCACACGCTGCAGCTGCAGCTGGACTTCACGCCGCCGGCGTTCGAGCCGGCGCACGATCATCCGCCGCAGTGCACCGGCCACCACGGCCGGCCAATCCAAACCCTCTTCGCTCACCGACAGTAACTCACGATCGAGCGACTGCGCAGCGACGCTGCCCGGCTCCTCGCCCTGCCACGCCGCTTCCGCCAGTTCCCGGCACACCGGGTCCTGGAACTCATCAGGCGTTAGATGCGGCCGCACCGCCTCGAGATGCTCGGGCGCCATCCGCAATGCCTGCAAGAGTTGCCGCTCGACATAGGTATCGCTGGTGGACTGTACGCGAATTGCGGCCTGAACGGGTGCTTCGGATCGCTGGCCCGAACGCTTGAGGGACGCCGCCCGCACCAAAACCTCTTCCGGCACCCCAAAAACCCGCGATCCGCGCTCCAGGAACAACCTGAGCCGCATGGGGTCGGCGATCTGCTGCGCCAGCTCCACGACCATGTTCAGGCCACGTTCACGCGGATCCCCGGGGCCCCCGCGCCGCACACCGTGCCGCTGGACGAAATCGATCGGGTCGAGCGCCTCGGCCCGCACGGCGTCCCACGCGGGGGCGCCGCGCCGGCGGATCAGCACGTCAGGATCCTCGCCCTCGGGCATTGCCGCGATGCGTACTTCGAGCCCTGCGGCGAGCAGCGTGCCGAGCGAACGCAGCATGGCGTCCTGCCCTGCCGTGTCGCCGTCGAAGGTCAGCACGACGCCCGGCACCACGCGCTGCAGCAGCTTGGCGTGTTCGGGCGTCAGTGCGGTGCCGGACGTCGCGACGACATTGCGCACGCCGGCCTGGTGCATCGAGATCACGTCGAAATAGCCCTCGACCAGAATGAGTTCGCCATCGCGGGGCGTGAAGCGCCGCGCCTGCTCGTAGCCAAACAGGAACGCCCGCTTGTGGTAAACGGTCGACTCCGCGGAATTCAAGTACTTGGGTTCCTGCCCGGGCTGCAGTGATCGCGCGCCGAATCCCACCACGTCCCCGCCGGGAGCGATGAGCGGCACCATCAGCCGGTTACGAAACCGGTCGTACACGCCTTTGCCGGTATCGCGCCGAGCCACCAGCCCGGCCTCGACCAGCACGTCGATCCCGAAGCGCTCACCCAAACGGCGCGACAAGGGCTCCCACGCATCCGGGGAAACGCCGAGCCGGTACTCGCGAATCGTCTCGGCGGAGACACCGCGTTCCTCCAGGTAACGCCGCGCGCCCGCGCCCTCCGTGGGATCCGCCAACCACTGCTCGTAGGCGGAAGCCGCTGCGTCGAGCGCCTCGAACAAGGGACGCCGGGGCTTGCCCTCGCCGCGCCGCTCGGGAACGGGAATCCCCGCGCGCCGGCTCAACAGCTCGACCGCGTCGATGAAGCCCACCCGTTCGGTCTCCTGCACGTAGCGGAACACGTCGCCACCCGCCTTGCAGCTGAAGCAGTGGTAGAACTGCCGCTCGGGATTGACCGAGAACGAGCCGGTCTTCTCCTGGTGGAATGGGCACAAGCCGACCATGTTGCGGCCCACCCGCTTGAGCGCCACCTGCTGGCCGACGATCTCGACGATGTCGCTGGCGGCGCGCACGCGCTCCACCCAGTCGTCGCCCTCGCGCGAGCCGCGCGTCGCGGAATCCAGCGCTCCGCTCCTCATCGCAGCTTCGCCACGGTGACACCGCCGCCGCCTTCGCGCCCTTCACCGGTGCGCGTCGAGGCCACTTGCGGGTGCGTGCGCAGGTGCCGGTCGATCGCGGTCTTCAAGACGCCCTTGCCGAAACCATGGATCAGCCGCACTTCGGACAGCCCCGACAGGATGCCGCGATCGAGGCCCTGGTCGACGGCCATCAGCGCTTCATCCACGGTCATGCCGCGCAAATTGACGTCGAGCGGAGCGGCTTCATCCGGCGCGCTCCATGTGGCGTGCACGGCGGGAGCGCCCGCGCCGCCGCCCTTGGACGCCGCCCGTTCCGTGCGTGAGGGTCCCTTCGCATTTTCCGGCAGCGGAGCGAGCTTGCTGATGTGGCTCTGGATGGTCCAGCCGCCACGCCGCAGTTGCACCTTGCCCTCAGCATCGGGCCCATCGATGATTTCTGCTTCGACGCCCAGGTCGCGCACCTGTACGCGAGCGCCGCGAAAAATCACCAGCGGTGCCGTCACGACCGGGTCGGCGCCCCCGAGTTCCACGCGCGCGCGCTCGGCCGCGGTCCCCAGCGCATCGGTGCCGCGCTCGATCGCGGTGATCTCCTCGCGCAGCGCCTGCGTGGCCTCACGCGTGGCTCCCGACTTGCGCGATTCCCGATGCATCGTCTGCCACAACTCTCGCGAGCGCGCCAACAGCGCATCGCTCTCCCGCGTCAGGTTCTTGCGCATGTCGCCGAGAGACTCGCGGGCCGCGCTCTCCGCCACCCGCAACTCGCGTTCCGCGGTCTCGGCGCGCTGTCGGGCGACGCCCAGCTCGGCGCGTTCGTGCTCCATCTGGTCGCGCACACGCTCGAGCGAGAGCAACAGGTTCTCGACCGCGCGCGTCGTCTCGGGCGTCACGGCACGCGCGCGCTCGACCAGCTTGGGGTCGAACCCGAGGCGCTCGGCCATCGCCAGCGCCCGGCTTGCCCCCGGCATTCCGGCGCGCAGGCGGTAGCGCGGCCCCAATCCATCGGCGTCGAACTCCATCGCGGCGTTCGCCACGCCGGTCATCGCGCCCACGGCGCGTTTGAGCGAGCCCAAGTGTGTCGTCAGCACGCCCCACGTGCCACGCTCCTCGAAGTGTTCGATCAGCGCCTGCCCGAGTGCCGCACCCTCGTCGGGGTCGGTGCCCGCACCCAGCTCATCGCACAACACCAGCGCCTTGGGGCCGGCGTCACGCGCCATCATGCCCAGCGTGCGCAGGTGCGCCGCGAAGGTCGAGAGGCCTTGCGAAATAGACTGCTCGTCCCCGAGATCGACGTGAATCGTCTCGAGCTCGGGCACGCAACTCCCCTCGCCCACCGGTACCGGGAGTGCTGCGTGAGCGAGTGCCGCTGCGAGGCCGGTCATCTTGAGCACTACGGTCTTGCCGCCCATGTTCGGACCACTCACCAGCAAGATCCGCGCGCCGCCTTCAAGCCTCAAGTCCAGAGGCACGACCCTTTCCATGCCGAGGGCTTCAATCAACAAAGGGTGACGCGCCTGGTTCAAGATCAACGACTCGCCACCCGGATCGAGCGCGCGCGCGCCGTGGGCCAGCGCCCAGCGCGCACGCGCCGACAGCGTGTCGAGATGCGCCAGCGCCTCCGCCAGCATGTTGAGCTCGGGGCGCGCGGCCTTCACCGCCGCTTCCAGTGCACGCAGAATGCGGCGCTCTTCCTCGAGTGCCACGGCGCGCTGCTCGAGCAAGCGGTTGTTGGCCTCGCACATCTCGATCGGCTCGACGAACAACGAGTGTCCCGTGGCCGAGACGTCATGCACGATGCCGAGCTTGCGCGAGAAGCCCGCGGCGGGCACCAACGCCACGAAACGGTCGGCGTGCCGCGTCACGTAGGTGCCCTCGCCAAAGCCGCGCGCCCAGCGTTCGAGCTGGCGCTCGAGCCCGCGCTCGCCTTCGCGCAATGCGGCGCGCGCCTTGCGCAGGACGGGCGAGGCCTCGTCGCGCACCTGACCCTCATCGTCGAGCGAATCGACGAGCTCACGCTCCAGCGCATCGAGCCGCGGCAGGCCATCGACCGTGCTCGCGAGCGCCGCATAGCGCTCACGGATCTCGCGCGTCCAGGCGAGGTGCGTCAGCCGCGAGGCTTCGAGCCAGCTGGCCACCTCGCGCAGCGCGGGACCGTCGAGCACTTCGGCCGGGTCGTCGCTCAAACCCAGCAGCGTCTC
>JAYSRO010000370.1:0-2478 GCA_043720995.1 Candidatus Eiseniibacteriota bacterium | reverse complement strand
GGAAGCAGGGCGGCTACACGCACCCGTTGGGACTCACGCCGGGTGGCGCGTCACCGGCATGCATGCTCGTGGTCAACGACCAGACGACGAACGGTTACGACTGGGCGTGCTGGGTCGGTATTGCCGACACCCTCGGCCTTACCAATAATTTGAAATGGGGAGCGGAAACGGGCTGGCACGCGAAAGGTGGCGGCGCGGATATCAATGTGGCGTCGAACAACGTCGATCGTGCGGGACGCGGGGGCTTCATTGCCGAGCATGGGGGTAACCCCGGAAGCGCCTGGGACGGCTACCAGATTATCGGAGCCGAAGACACGGGGCCCGCGGGGTCGTTCGGGCAGCGGCTCGCGAAGTCCGATATCGGCAATACCCAGATCAATGGGAAGCGCGGGCAGACGGCGCCGACGCTTGAACAGTTGAAGGTGTTCTACAAGATCATCATCTGGCTCTCAGGCAACCTCAATGCCTGCGCGCTCGGTCCCCAGGGTGATCGCGGTTCGGACGACACGCAGTTGATCAAGAACTGGCTGCTGTCCGGTAGCACCAGTGGCCTGAACCGCGTGTTCTGGGCAATGGGTGATGGTTTCGTCGAAGGCAATGAAAAGGAGGGCGATCCCACCGCGCAGCCCGACCTGAACCTCAACTACCTTGGGGTCGCGTTGCAGAACGGCGGCTACCGCATCGAGAGCGGATATGCAGCCACGACGGTCAACCTGACGCCTGCAGTGGGCAGCATGATTGCAGGCGGTACGGTCTACGGCGTCCGCAACACCTGCGATCACTCCGATGACGTCCTCAGGGTAGGCATCGGTGCCGTTCAGTCGCTTTCGTCCAACTTCACATACTACGGGACGACGACGAGCTATTCGGCGAGCATCCTGAAGGTTTGGTCCGCCTCGAAGCCGTGGGCGTCGTTGACTGAGGGTTTCAGCATCATGGACCTCATGGGTCGGTTTGGTGCGGACACCAAGGGCCGCTCCAGGTACTTTCTCAGTGTTCTGACGAAGCAATTTGGTGCCGTTTGCCCGGGTGGCGAGGCCACCGTCCAGGTGGACGTTTCGCCGCTGGAGGACTCCAACGTGTTCACCGACTTCGTGAACCTGCGCAATAACCCGCTCGCTTCAGGTATGGCCAGGATCCACTTCGGTCTCGCGCGGGCGGACCGGGTGGAGATCAAGGTCTACGACGTGACGGGGCGCGAGGTCCGCGAACTGGCCAACCGCCCGTTCAAGGCGGGGGAGCACGACATCGTCTGGGGCGGCTCGGACAACGTCGGCCGTCCGGCGGCGCGGGGGGTGTACTTCACGCGGGTCCTGTACAAGGACGGCAGCTTCGCGGACGCGAAGAAGCTGACGATCCTCAAGTAGCACTTCCCGGAACGGGGGAAGGCAAAAGGTGGCCTCCCAAGGGGCCTCAGGACTGCGCGGGCGCGATTTGCGCCCGGCAAACCGGGGGCCCATTGACTCGTCGGCCCCAAGGAATTGACACCCTTGCGAATATCGTGCTAGCTTTCGATGTTTCTTGGGGATACGTGTGACTTCGGGCCGCCTTCCGGTCGCCCCGCAAGCCGCGCCATCTCGCGCGGTGCACGTGCAATTCGATTCATCTGGGAGATCTGGCATGAAGACGTATACGGCTTGCGCCGGTGACATCGAGCGGCGCTGGTTGCTCGTGGATGCGGAAGGGCAGACGCTCGGCCGCCTTGCGACGCACATTGCGATGGTCCTGCGCGGCAAGCACAAGCCGACGTACACCGCGCACATGGACACCGGCGACTTCGTCGTGGTGGTGAACGCGAGCAAGGTCAAGTTGACGGGCACCAAGATCGACAAGGAACAGATCTTCCGGCACACCATGTACCCGGGCGGTATCCGCTGGACGTCGCTCAAGGAAACCATGGAAAAGTATCCGGATCGCGTGTTCACGGCTGCCGTGCGAGGGATGGTTCCGCGCACCAAGCTGGGTCGCGCCATGATGAAGAAGCTGAAGGTGTACGGCGGTGCGGAGCATCCGCATGCGGCGCAGCAGCCTGAAGCTTGGACTCCGCCCCACCGCACGAGGAAGGCATGACCGCTACCGCCACGAAGCCCCTTACCGGGCGCCGCAAGCACTCGACCGCGCGTGTTCGCCTCGTCGCCGGTGCCGGCACCCATTCGATCAACGGCCGTGAACCGATGGAATACTTGAAGCGCGACACGCTGGTGATGGCGGCGTACCACCCGCTCACCGTCGCGAACATGATCGGCAAGTACAATGTCATCGCGCGCGTCAGCGGCGGTGGCCTGACCGGTCAGTCGGGCGCCCTGCGCATGGCGATCGCCCGCGCGCTGGTGCGCGAGGACGAAGCATTGCGTGGGCTGATGGGCAAGGAAGGTCTGCTCACCCGCGACTCACGCATGAAGGAACGTAAGAAGTACGGACAGCCTGGAGCTCGCAAGCGCTTCCAGTTCAGCAAGCGCTAATCGCGCGAGCCAACCC
>JAYSRO010000369.1:0-4984 GCA_043720995.1 Candidatus Eiseniibacteriota bacterium | reverse complement strand
GCGGGATGCCGTGGTGGCGCTACGTGGCCAACCGTTTCCTCACGCTGACCGAGAACGTGCTCCTCGGCTCAAAGCTGTCGGAGTTCCACTCGGGCTACCGCGCGTTCTCGCGCGAACTGTTGCTGGCGCTGCCGCTCGAGCGCAACTCTGACGACTTCGTGTTCGACAACCAGATCCTCGCGCAGATCCATTGGTACGGCTACACGATCGGCGAGATCTCCTGCCCCACGTCGTACTTTGCCGAGGCATCGTCAATCAACTTCGCGCGCTCGGTGCGTTACGGCTTTGGCTGCCTGCAGACGGGGCTGCAATTCCGGCTGGCGCGCATGGGAATCCTGCCCTCGCGGCTGTTCCCCGCGCGCGATCGGTAGGCACGGCGCGCGCGCTCGACCTTGCGCGCAATCGCCAGCTCCGTCGCGCCGCCGCGAGGCTTCGCGCTCAGCGCGTAGCGGGCGCCAGTTTCGCGTCGAGCACGCGCAGCAGTGTCGTGGCGTTCGTGTTCGAAGGGTCGCGGCGCAGCGTTTCGCGCAGGTCCTCGCGCGCGCCGAGGCTGTCGCCCGTCTGCAAACGCGAGATCGCGCGCGCATGCAACGCCGCCGGGGCCGCGGAGCCTGCGGCGATGACGCGATCGAGATCTGCGACGGCGCCGCGGTAGTCACCTATCTGCGCGCGTAGCGTTCCACGGGTGCCGAGCACGGTGATGGCGAGGCCGGGCGACAGGGCGAGCGCGTGATCGAGATCGCGCAGCGCCTCGTCGCGGCGGCCTGACATTGCTAGCGCGATCCCGCGATCGTAGTACAGGCGGCCGGTGCCGGGCCCCAACTCGAGCGCGCGATCGAACATCACACGCGCGGAATCGGCCTGCCCCATCGAGCCATAGACCGAGCCGAGGCCGGTGTAGAGCGCGGCGGAGTGATTGCCGAGATGCTCCGCCGTCTCGTAATCGCGTCGCGCTGAGGGGAGCTTGCCCTCACGCAGGAAGTAGCCGCCGCGATAGACGTAGGCCTGGTCGGATTGCGGATGGACTTCGATGGCGCGGGTCCACAGCGTGCCGTCGTCGCGCCACGTCTCGGCCTGCGCCGTCGTGCGCCCGACGAGCACCAGCGCGAACACTGCGCTCGCGCACCACAGCGCGATGCCGAGCGCGCGGCGGCGCTCCGTCAGCTTCGCGAGGCCCATGCCCCACATGAACGCGAGTCCGATGTAGGGCAGGTAGCTGTAGCGGTCGGCTGTGATCGCCTGGCCGACGGGGATCCACTGCAGCACGAGTGCCACCGTCACCGTGTACCAGCCGACGCCGAACGCGATGATGCGGCTGCGGCGCGCGTCCCACAGCGCCAACGCGAAGGCGGCGAGCATGAACAGCGGCGCAAGTTGGTACGCAGGGCGCGCGGCTTCGGCGGCCGACGGGAATGGATCGAGCGCGCAGAGCCCCGTGGGCACCACCAACTTCCAGACATACATCATGAACGCGTAGGTCGGCAGTGTCAGCCGCTGTAGCGGCGAGATGGACTCGAGCGTTCCGCTCACCTTGCCGCCGGGACCGACGACCTGCAGCAAGCCATGAAAGTTACCACCGCGCTGCGCGTCGACCGCGATCAGGCCGAACAGCAGCGCGACCGCGAAGAACGGCAGCTTCTCGAGGATGGCGCGTCGATCGAGCAGCGGCCGGCGCTTCCAGAAGTCGATCGCCACCATCACCAGCGGGAACGACACCGCCATGCCCTTGCTCAAACACGACAGCACGAAGCACGCGAACGCGATTAGTAACAGCCTGCCCGCAGGCCGCTCAAGATGCTTCACGTAGGCAATCAAGCCCGCGACGAAGAACAACCCGTAAAGCACATCCTTGCGCTCGGCGATCCATGCGACGGACTCGACATGCATCGGATGGACGCCGAACAGCAACGCCACGAAGGCCGCCACGAGCAATCGCCGCTGCGACAGCAGCCACGCGAGCCAGAACACGAGCAGCGTGTTGAGCACATGGAGCGCCACGTTCGTCGCGAGGAACGGCTGCGGCGACAACGGAGTGCCCACGTTCCAGGCGAGCGTGAACATCGTCAGCGGGTGGAAGTTGTGCGACACCACCGCCCGTGCCAACGCCGCGTAGTGCTTGCCCAGCACGAGCACGTTCTCGCGCACGTAGGTCGCGTCGTCCCAGTCGAGGAACGCGTGATCGAACACGTTGCGGTAGGCGAACAGCGTGAGCAGGGCGACACCCGCAGCGACCAGCGCGACGAGCCAGGCGACGGGGTGGCTCGCGCCGGCAGGATGGGCGCCCGTCGCGGCGGCGGAGCGCGCCCCGGGTTCGGCTGCGGGCTTCGGATTGCGGCGTGGCGCTGGCGGCTTGGCTGGCGGCGTCATGGTCGTTTGCGCAGGCCCAAGCGCCTCAGGCCCTGCGGAACTCCACGAGCCGCATCCATGGCCGCGTGCGGTCGTGTCCTTCGTAGGACTCGAGCACGAAGCCGTCGTCATCCGCCCAGAACGTGTAGCCGCCCTCTTCGCCTTCCGAGGGCAGGTAGGCGACGTAGCACTTGGCGTCGCGCTTACCCAGCGCGGTCTCGACCGAGCCGCGTTCGACGCAGCGGTACACCATGCGCTCGGGCGTCACCGCCATCAGCGGCGGGCCGATGCGCAGCACCGGGAAGTCGTGCTCGCCGCCGATCTGGAAGTCGCGTCGCGCGAGGATCACGGTGTTCGCCATGTGCGTGGTGAACTCGATCTCGCAGTACTCGGGGAAGTCCCCTTCCTGCTCGCGCGTCTGCCCTTCGTACTCGATGCGCACACGCCACATGTTGTCAGACGCCCGGTGCATCGCGGTGAGCGCGCGCTCGCCCACCGTCCAGATCATGTCGAGCCCCGTGGGCCTCCACTCGGGCGAGAGCATGATGCGATACTGCTGGCGGTTCGGGAGCGGGTGTGGCGCTGCGAGTTCCTGCTCGCCCGTGATCGTGTAGCCATCCGCCACGCGCGCGATCTCCCAGCGCTCGGCACCGCACTCCTGTCCATTGAAGAACAGGGCGTAGCGTCCGGAGGCGACGAGGTCCGTGGTGGCTGTTGAGCGCAAATCAGTCATGGCACCGACACTCTAACACTCGGGCAAGCTCGCGGCGTTCAACCGCCGAGTGCGGCGAACCCTTCGAGCAGGACGCGTTCGGTGGTCTCCCAGCCGAGGCACGGATCAGTGATCGAGACGCCATGCTTGAGCTCGGCGACCGGCGCCGGGAACGGCTGGTTGCCCTCATGCAGGTGGCTCTCGACCATCATGCCCACCAGCGAGCGTGTGCCCGCGGCGCGCTGCTCCAGCACGCTGCGCCACACGTCTTCCTGCCGCGCGGGCTGGCGGCCCGAGTTGGCGTGGCTGCAATCCACGATGATCGCGCTCGGCAGCCCCGCCGCGGCGAGGCGCGTCTCGGCGTCGCGGATGCTCTCGGCGTCGTAGTTGGTGCGCGACTGGCCACCGCGCATGACCATGTGCACGGTGCGGTTTCCGCGCGTGCGCACGATGCTCGTCACGCCATCCATGTCGATGCCGAGGAAGCTGTGCGGCATCTGTGCCGCGCGCATGGCGTCCACCGCGACCTGCACGCTGCCGTCGGTCGAGTTCTTGAATCCCACCGGCATCGACAGACCGCTCGCCATCTCGCGATGCGTCTGCGATTCGGTGGTGCGCGCACCGATCGCGGCCCACGAGACGAGGTCGTCCAGGTACTGCGGGACGATCGGATCGAGGAACTCGGTCGCCGCGGGCAGGCCGAGCGAGGTCACGTCGAGCAGCAGGCGGCGCGCGATGTGCAAACCCGTCTCGATGTCCTGCGAGCCGTCGAGCTGGGGATCGTTGATGAGCCCCTTCCAGCCGATGGTCGTGCGCGGCTTCTCGAAGTACACGCGCATGACGATTTCCACGCGGGCTTCGACCTGCGCGCGGACCGTGGCGAGCTTGGTGGCGTATTCGAGCGCGGCATTCGGGTCATGGATCGAGCATGGCCCAACGATCACCAGCAGGCGCGGGTCGCGGCCCTCGATGATCGCGCTGATGCGCTCGCGGCTCCCGGCTACCCCCTCGTTGGAGCCCTCGGGAACGGGCAGCGCGGCCTTGAGCGCGCGCGGCGGCGAGAGACGCGTGAAGGTCGAGACACGAAGATCCTGAGTGGGGCGCATGGGCGAATACTGTAACGCGGGCGGCCGCTAGACTGCGAGCCGCGCGGGCGACGGCTCGGCTCGCGGCGTAGTGCGGCGACGCGGCGGCAGCGCGGCAGCGGCGCCTCAGCTCGCTGCGCGCCGCGCCCAGCGCAATTTCGCGGCGCGGGATCGCGGGTTTGAGTGCTGCTCCTCCATGGACGCGCGCGTGACCTCCTCCGCGATGCTCGCGTAGCGCCCATCGCGTTCGCCCTCGATGAACGCCTTCTTCACACGCCGGTCCTCGCCCGAATGGAACGTGAGCACCGCCACGCGCCCGCCCGGGCGCAGGCACGCGGGCAATTGACGCATCAGCGCATCGAGCGCCCCGAACTCATCGTTCACTTCGATCCGCAGCGCCTGGAACACGCGCCGCACGCTCAAGTCGACCTCGTCCTCGCGCGTGAGGTCCTCGAGGGCCGCACGCACCGCGTCGGCGAGCGCCTGCGTCGTCGCCAGCTCGGCACGCCGCTCGAACAACGCGGCGGCGATCCGCTCAGCGCGCGGCTCATCGGCGTGATCGCGCAACGCCGAGGCGATCGCCTCGACTGAAGCGCGCTCGAGCCATGCCGCTGCCGACAACCCGCGATTGGGGTTCATGCGCATGTCGAGAGGGCCGTCCGACGCGAACGAGAAGCCACGCGAGGGGTCATCGATCTGCATCGATGAGACGCCGAGGTCCGCGAGGATGAAGTCGGCACCGTCGTGCCAGCCGGCCGAATCGATCGCCGCGCGCAAGCCGGCGAAGTTCGTGCGCCGCGTGATGAACGCGATCTCATCGAAGCCGAGACGGCGCAGCCGC
>JAYSRO010000368.1:0-2484 GCA_043720995.1 Candidatus Eiseniibacteriota bacterium | reverse complement strand
TCGACCGCTCCCTGCTCACCGGCGGAACGGTGCATCCGTTGCAGCTGGCGGCCGCGATCCACAAGGACAAGATCGAGATCGCCGAGGGCGAGCCGCTGCGGCTTGAGCTGACGGCGTTCTTGAATTCGCTGCGGGGAAGCGGTGAGGGCGCCGCTTCCGCCCGTGCCGGCCGCGATGCGCTCGCGGTCGCGGAAGCAGTACGCGCCGACATGAAGCAGCGAGCCCGCCAGTGGGCGACCCCGCAGAGCGCCGCTTCCTGATCGTTGCCGGGGAAGCCTCCGGCGATGTTCATGCGGCGCGACTGGTGCGGGAGCTTGTCGCCGGAGGACCCGTCGATGTGCGGGGTGCGGGAGGCCCCAACTTGCGCGCGGCCGGCGTCCACACCCTGGTCGACATGACCGAACTAAACGTCATCGGTTTCTCGGCGGTGATCAAGCGCTTGCCCGTGATCCTCCGAGCGCTGAAAGACCTGCGAGCGGAGGCGGAACGGTTCAAGCCCCACGCCGCGATACTGGTGGACTCTCCGGGTTTCAACTTCCGCCTCGGCCCGGCACTCAAGCGCGCGGGCATCCCGGTGTTCTACTACATCGCCCCGCAGGTTTGGGCGTGGCACCGGGAGCGGGCCAAGCAGATGGCAGCGTGGGTGGATCATCTCGCGGTGGTGTTCCCGTTCGAGGAACCGCTGTTCCGTGAAGCCGGCGTGTCCGCGACATTCGTGGGACACCCGTTGCTCGAGGAACTGGCGCCCGAAGTCAGCGAGACTCAATTGCGCAGCGAGTTGGGTCTCAACGCGACGCAACGGGTTCTGGGACTCCTCCCGGGGAGTAGGCCGCAAGAGATCAGGGCGTTGATGCCGGTGTTGATGGACGCCACGGCGCGTCTCTCGAGTTCGCGGCCGGATCTCGCGGCGGTGCTTCCGCTGGCGCCCGGGCTCGAACCGGAGGCCGTCGCCGCGGCCGCCCATACGCGCTTGACGGTTTCGGCCGAGGGGCGAATCACGATCGAGCGGGACGGCGTCACGGTGCGGCTGGTGCGCGGGCGAACGCGCAGCGTGATGTCGGTGGCGCGTGCGTGCGCCGTGGCGTCGGGCACCGCGACGCTCGAGACCGCGTTGACCGGCACGCCACTCGTGGTGGTCTACCGCGTCGGCGCCCTCAACTACTGGATTGCCCGCCGCGTGGTGAAGCTCGAGCACATCGGCTTGCCGAACATCGTGGCCGGCGAAGCGATCGTGCCCGAGTGTGTCCAACACGAGTGCACGGCGGAGCGCATCGCGGCAATCCTTGCGCCCTGGCTGGATGACGAAGCGGCGCGCACGGCCGCGGCAAACCAACTGCTGCGCGTGCGTGAACGATTGGGCGAGCCCGGCGCATCACGGCGCGCGGCGGCGTTGTTGCGGGAGCTCGTCCAGTGAGCCGTGACGGGACCCCGTGGTGGATGCCGGCGGCCGCGCGGCTGGCGGCGCTGCTGCTCGTCGGGCTTTCGCGGACCTGGCGCGTTCGCCACACGGGTGATTACCTTGAGCGGGATGCCCGCATGAAGACAGGAGAGCGCTGCATCTACGCATTCTGGCACGCGCGCCTGTTGCCGCTCGTGCTCACCCATCGCGGCCGCGGTGTCGCGGTGCTGATCAGCCGCCATCGCGATGGCGAGTGGATTGCTCAGGTGCTCCTGGCCCTGGGCTACAAGACCGCGCGCGGCTCGAGCACGCGCGGCGGTGGGGCCGCGACGTTGAGCATGCTCGGCTACGCCGCTGAGGGGCGCACGCTCGCGATCACCCCCGATGGCCCGCGCGGTCCGGCGCGGAGTGTCAAGCCGGGACTGTTGTACCTTGCGGGCCGCACCGGGCTGCCCGTCGTGCCCATCGTCTCGGCGGGCAACCCGGTGTGGGTGTTGCGTTCGTGGGACCGCTTTCGCATCCCGAAGCCGTTCGCGCGCGTGCAGATCGCGTATGGTGCGCCGATCCATGTTCCGGCGGATCTCGATGTCACCGGCCAGATGCATTGGTGCGGTGTCATTGAAGCGGCCATCGATGAGTTGACCTTCCGCGCAGGTGAGGCGGTCGGGGAGCCGGCGTAGTGGAACGAGGGAGCGGACAACGTCGATGAATGCCGCATGGGCCATGTACCGTCTGTTTGCTCCGGGCTTGGGCGCGTTGGCACCCTGGGCCCGTCTGCTGGCGTCGCCGAATGAGCGGCCGCTGTGGAATGAGCGCATGGGGCAGAGCGACGTCGAGGGTGGTTGCCACGCGTGGGTGCACTCGGCGTCGTTGGGTGAAGCGGTCGCGGTGGGGCCGTTGGTGCGCGAGCTGCTTGCGCTCCAACCGGCGGCGCGGCTGTACCTCACGGCCACCACCCGCACGGGCCGCATGCGCCTGCGCTCGCTCGCGCGTCCGGTGTCGCTGGCGCCGATCGACTCGCCGCAGGCCGCGCGCCGGTTCTTTCATGGCGTCCAGCCGGAACGGCTGTTCCTCGTGGAGACGGA
>JAYSRO010000367.1:0-2485 GCA_043720995.1 Candidatus Eiseniibacteriota bacterium | reverse complement strand
GCGCCAGCGTGTAGCCCACGAGTGCGGCGGTGGCGACGTTGAGGATCACCACCGTCACGGCGATCACCGCGCTATTGACGAAGTAGCGCCCTACGCGTGCCGCGCCGAACAGCGCGCGGTAGTTGTCGAGGCTGAATGGCCCGCGCAGCGCGCGGCTCAGCGATTCGCCCGCGCCGGGTGCCAGCGAGATCGCCACCATCCACACGAACGGCACGAGCATCGTGGCGAGCAGCGGCCCGAGCCACAGCCAGCGCGACGCCGAGGCGCCCAACGACGGCGGGCGCGGCGCGAATTCGGGAGCGATATCGGAAGGCGCGCTCACGAGTGCATCCCTCCCGGCTTGCCGATGACCTTCATCTGGAGCCACGCGATCAACAGGCTGATGGCGAACAGCAGGTAGGCGATCGCACTCGCGTAGCCAAGGTTGAAGCGCGTGAACGCCTCTTCATAGAGCGCGAACACCACCGTGCTCGTGCGATGCAGCGGGCCGCCGTGCGTCATCACGAACACTTCGGTGAAGATCTGCAGGCTGCGCACGGTGTTCACCACGAGCACGAACAACAGCGTGGGCTTGAGCAGCGGCAGGGTGATGTGGAGCAGCACATCGCGCGGACCGGCACCTTCCAACTTCGCCGCTTCGTAAAGCTCGCCGGGAATCGCCTCGAGGCCGGCGAGGAAGATGATCATGTAGTAGCCGCTCGCCGACCACACATCCATCGCCATGATCGCGGGCAGCGCAGTGTCGGGATTGAGCAGCCACGACGGTGCCGGCAGGTGCGCCGCGCGCAGCAGCGCATTGAGGCTGCCGTTGGGCGCGTAGAGACCCTTGAACACCAGCGCCAGCACGACGACCGAGACGACGCTCGGCATGAAGAAGCCGATGCGGAACAACGTACGGCCGCGGAATGCTGGCTGCACGGCGAGCGCCAGCAACAACGCCAGGCCCGTGGTGAAGGGAATCGTGCACACCACGAACAGCCCGGTGTTGCCGAGCGCGTTCCAGAACGCGGGATCGCTGAGCGCGTGCGCGTAGTTGGCGAGACCGACGAAGTGCGCGGTGCCACGCAGCGGCGAGTAGTCGGTGAGCGAGGCGACGAACGAAAACGCGAACGGGTAGAGCCCGAACAAGGCAAACGCGATGACCCAGGGGGACACCATCGCCCATGCCACGCCGCGGGAGTACGTGCGCATCGGCTACTTCTTCGCAGCCAGCTCCGTGAGCTTCTTCTGCGCATCGCCCACGGCCTGGGCGGCGCTCTTCTTGTCGAGCAGCGCCTGCTCGACCTCATCCTCGATAGCCGCCTCCATCTCGACCCACGCCGGATGGTTGGGCGTCGGGAACGCGGTCTCGAACTGGCGCACCATCACCTGCTCTTCGGGGTGCTCGCGATAGTATGAAGCGGTGTCGGCGCCCACGGTGGCGGGCTGCACGCTCTTGGCCACCTGCGCCAGCGCCAAGGCATTCTCTGCGCGCACGAGGTAGCGCGCGAGATCGAGTGCTGCCTCCGGGTGCTTGGCGGCCTTGAAGCTCACCAGCACTTCGCCGCCCGCGAACGAGGCGTGCGTGCCGCGCGAAGCCTCGGGCGAGGGCACGAGGGTGACTCCAAAGCGTAAGCCCGCCGCGTCCTTCGGGATCGACTTGAGCAACCACGCGCCTGAAATCTGAAGACCCAGCCTGCCTTCCTTGAACTCGCGGTCGAGCGCGTCCTGGTGGTCCATCATCCCCACCGAACGCAGCGACAGGTAGTACTCAAGCGCCTCGCGATTCTGCGGCGAGTCGAACACTGCCGTCTTGTTGTCGTCGGACAGGATGCCGCCGCCGTTCCCCCAGGCGAACGGCATGAACTTCTTGAACAGGATGTAGCGCTCGCCGGCCTGCACGCCGTAGCCATGCACGCCGCCGCCCAGCTTCTGGATCGCAGTGGCGGCGTCCTTGAGCTCCGCCCACGTCGCAGGACCACGCGTCGAGTCGAGTCCCGCCTGGGCGAACAACGTGCGGTTGTAGAACAGCGCGCGCGTACCGAGCACCCACGGCAGGCCATAGTAGTGCCCGCCCGTCGAGCACAGGTCCCAGCCGCGCAGGCCCTCGCGCAGGTCCGCCGTGCCCTGCGTCCAGTCGGTGAGCGCGCCCGCGTCGAGCATGCGCGGCATCCAGGTTGATCCCAGCTCGCACACGTCGGGGACATTGCCCGAGGCGATCGCCGCCGTGATTTTCTCGAGCCCGTTCTGCCACGTCAGCTGCTCCATGCGCACGGTGACGCCGGGATGTTCTTTCTCGTACTGATCGAGAATCGGGCGCACGACTTCGGTGGGCCAGAACTGCCACAGCACGATCTCCTGCGCGGAGCGCTTGGGCGCGCAGGCACCCGGCAGCAACGGCAGCGCGAGCAGCGCGATCCCTGCGATGGCCCAGCCTGCCTTCTGCACCACGGTGTCGCGCGCGCGCTTCGATGTCGTGTTCATGCGGTGGGTACCCCTTCCAGTG
>JAYSRO010000366.1:0-28219 GCA_043720995.1 Candidatus Eiseniibacteriota bacterium | reverse complement strand
GGCGATCCCCGATCCGCGCGGCGCCGGCCGATTCCACTATGCGGGACTCGGTGGCAGCGGCATGAGCGCGTTGGCACAATTCCAGGTCATGCTCGGTGGCAAAGCGAGCGGTAGCGACCGCGCCTTCGATCGCGGCGAGCGGCCCGAGGCGCGCGAACAACTCGAGCGTTTGGGCATCACGATCATGCCGCAGGATGGCTCGGGGCTGAACGGCGATTGCGCAGCACTCGTCGTCTCGACCGCGGTCGAGAGCGAAGTGCCCGACGTCGCCGCGGCGCGCGAACGCAAGGTGCCGATGGTGCACCGCTCCGAGTTGCTGGCGCACTTCGTCGATGGCTTTCGCACGCTCGCCATCACCGGCACCAGCGGCAAGTCGACCGTGGTAGCGATGGTGTTCGAGATGCTGCGTGGTGCCGCGCGCAAGCCCTCGGTGATCACCGGCGGCGACCTGATGGCGCTACAGGCGGAAGGTCTGTGGGGCAACGCGTGGTACGGCGGCTCGGACCTGCTGGTGGTGGAGGCCGACGAGAGCGACGGCTCGGTGGTGCGCTACCGGCCGGCGGTGGGTGTCGTGCTCAATCTCCAGCGCGACCACAAGGAACCCGAAGTCGTGGGCCGCATGTTCGCGCGGTTCCGCGAGCAGGTGCGCGAAGCGTTCGTGGTGGGCGAGGACGACAACCTCGAGTTGCTCGCCGCGGGCGCGCATGTGTTCGGATTCGGTCCCCGCGCCACGGTGCGTGGGGAGCACGTCGAGCTCGGGCCCGCCTCGAGCACATTCGAAGTGTCCGGCGTGCGCTTTGCGCTGCCGGTGCCCGGTGAACACAATGTCCTCAACGCCTTGGGCGCCATCGCTGCGTGCATCGCAGTGGGTGTGCCACTCGCTGAATTGGTCGCCCCGCTCTCCGAGTTCCGCGGCGTGGGGCGACGCTTCCAGAGCGCCGGCATCGTGCGGGGTGTGGAAGTCATCGATGACTTCGCGCACAACGCCGCCAAGATCGCCGCGGCGATCCGCACCGCGCAGGGGCGCGCACGCCGGGTGCTCGCGGTGTACCAGCCCCATGGCTATGGCCCCACACGCTTCCTGTGGCGCGACTTCGTCGACACCTTCTCGAGCGAGCTGCACTCGGACGACCACCTGTGGATGCTCGAGGTGTTCTACGCCGGCGGCACCGCGCAGCGCGACTTCTCCTCCGCCGACATCATCGCCGACATCGCGGCGCGCGGGACGCACGCGGAGTTCGCGGCCTCCCGCGAGGCGTTGATCTCACGGCTCGTGGCCGAGGCGCGTGAAGGTGATGTCGTGCTCGTGATGGGCGCGCGCGATCCCTCGCTTAGCACGTTCGCGCGGCAGATCGTTGCCGCGCTGGCGCAGAGCGCTCCGGGCGGCGGTAGCGCGTGAGTTACGCCCGATGAACGCACGCCGGGTCATGGCGTTGGTGCTTGCGGCGTCGGTGGGCATGGGAAGCATGACTGCGGCTGCAACCGCCGGGACAACGCCCGCCCAGCGCTCCGCTCACGCCAAGCCGCGTCCTGCGAAGAAGCCTGCGCAAGCCGTAGCGCCGGCACCCGCGGCCGCAGCCACGCCCGCGCCCGCCGATTCCAGCGCGCACCCGTCCTTCGCCGGCCGCTGGAAGCTGTCGATGAGACGCTCCAGCTTTGGCATCATCCCGGGCGGCAAGCCGACCTCGCGCACGGACCTGATCGAGCAGGACGGCACGCGCATCAAGCAGACGCTGTTCCTGGTGCTCGGCTCGAAGCCCGACACCACGATCTACATCTACTCGACCGATGGCACGCCGACCGTGAACAAAGTGGCGCACAGCGACATTCGCTCGGTCGTGACGTGGGAGGGACGCACGCTGCGCCTCCGCTCGACCGCGAAGCTGCTGATGCTCGACACCTCACTCGACGATCGCTGGGTGATCGCCCCGAATGGCCGCGAACTCGTCTACCAGCGCCACGTGAAGTTTGGCTTTGGCGAAGGCGACCAGACGCTCATTTTCGAGCGGGAGTAGCGTCCGCCGCATCCGCCGCGCCGTAGCGCTGCGCCACGTACTCATCGAGTAGCCGCGCGAAGTCTTCCGGGATCGCATCGCCGCGCAACGTCGTCCGCAGCTTGCCGTCGACATAAACCGGGGCGCGCGGATCCTCGCCCGTACCCGGCAGCGAGATGCCGATGTCGGCGTGCTTGCTCTCGCCCGGCCCGTTGACGACGCAGCCCATCACGGCCACGCGCATCTGCTCGACGCCCGGGTACTGCCCGCGCCAGGCGTTGATGCGGTCATGAATGTGCGCGGTCACGCGCGTCGCCAATTCCTGGAAGAACGTGCTCGTGGTGCGACCGCAGCCGGGGCAGGCCGTGACCTGTGGCGAGAAGTGCCGCAACCCCAACGATTGTAGGATCTGCTGGCACACGCGCACTTCCTCGGCGCGATCGCCGCCCGGCGCAGGCGTGAGGCTGGTGCGGATGGTGTCGCCGATACCTTCGATCAACAGCACCGACAACGCCGCGGTCGTTGCGATGATGCCCTTGGAGCCGAGCCCCGCCTCGGTGAGCCCGAGATGCAATGGATAGTCGCAGTTCGCCGCGAGCCCGCGATACACGTCGATCAGGTCGCGCACGTCGCTCACCTTGGCCGACAGCACGATGGCGTTGTGCGGCTGTCCGAACTGTTCGGCAAGTGCCGCGGAGCGCAGCGCGCTTTCGCGGATCGCCTCGAGCACCACGTCGCGGTCGGCCAGCGGTTCGCTGCGGCGCGCGTTGGCGTCCATCATCTCGGTCAGCATGGCGCGATCGAGCGAGCCCCAATTGACGCCGATGCGCACCGGCTTGCCGTGTTCCACCGCCACTTCGATCATGCGGCGGAAGTTGTTGTCATGCGCGGCACCCACCCCGACATTGCCGGGATTGATACGGTACTTGGCGAGCGCCTCTGCGCAGTCGGGATATTCGGTCAGCAACTGGTGGCCGTTGTAGTGGAAGTCGCCGACCAGCGGCACCATGCAGCCCGCATCGTCCATGCGGCGCCGGATCTCTGCCACCTGGGCCGCGGACTCGCGCGTGTTGACGGTGATGCGCACCAGCTCGGAACCCGCTTCTGCCAGCAGTCGCGCTTGTTCGGCGGTCGAAGCGGCATTGCCCGTGTCGGTGTTGGTCATCGACTGCACCACGACCGGGTGCGGACCACCCATGGACACGTTCCCCACCCGGCAAACCACGGTCGAATGGGCCCTGAGGCGCGAAGGATCGATCTGGACGAGGCTCATGGGAGCAGCATAGAGAGGGCCTTGGGAGCAGCGCAAACCCGGTTGGCGATCCCCGGCGGGTTGCGTACCATTAGGGGTTCCAGCCCCTTGATCCCCGCTATTCCCGCCGCTCCAGGAGGCATTGCCGCATATGCGAC
Organism: Candidatus Eiseniibacteriota bacterium; assembly: GCA_043720995.1. GTDB lineage: Bacteria > Eisenbacteria > RBG-16-71-46 > RBG-16-71-46 > RBG-16-71-46 > JANLWK01. Next base: position 24,815 of record JAYSRO010000366.1, on the reverse strand, counting down.
GTTCATCATGGATCCGCCTCCTCGTCCCCGTGTTGCTGGTGCTCGCCGCTGCAGTCGTGTTCGCGGCGCCCGCAGCGAAGGTGCGCGCGCGCAAGCCGGTCACTGCGAATGTCACCCCGCCACCCCCGGCCGTCGAGTTGATCGAGTCGGTTCCCATCGAATCAGCGCTCGGCAATCCCAAGCTGCGCTCCGCCGCCGAAGTGTGGGTCGAGCTCATTCGCAGCGCCACGAAGAACATCGACTTCGAGGAGTTCTATCTCACCAGTGAGCCGGGCGAACCGATGCAGCCCGTGCTCGCCGCGATCGTCGAAGCCGCCAAGCGAGGGGTGCGCATACGCTTGCTGCTCGACTCGCGGATGTACCGCACCTATCCACAACCCGCCGATTCGCTCGGGCTCGTCCCAGGGATCACCGTGCGTGTCATCAACATGGGCAAGATCGGCGGCGGCGTACAGCACGCGAAATTCTTCCTGATCGACGGCGCCATCGCATACGAGGGCAGCCAGAATTTCGACTGGCGCGCGCTGAACCACATTCATGAGCTCGGTGTGCTGGTGCGCGACGAGCGCGTGGCCGCCAGGCTGCAGCAAGTATTCGACATGGACTGGGCCGCCGCCGAGCTGCAGGCTACGAAGGCCGACTCCAGCGGCATCGTAGCATGGCCAGCGCAGGCGCCGATGGGTAGCGACTTGCCGATTCGCGTCGTGCAATCCGCGGGCGACACCGTCGAAGTGTGGCCCAGCTGGAGCCCACGCGCCTACTCGCCCGACAGCGCGTTGTGGGATCGCGATGCCATCGTGCAGCGGATCGATGGCGCCCAGAGCGAAGTCGTGATGCAGTCGCTCCATTACGGCACGTCCGATCGCGGCATCACCGACACCGCCATGGATGAGGCCCTCCGTCGCGCCGCCGCGCGCGGCGTGCAGGTGAAGCTGCTGATCTCCGACTGGCAGTCCCCCGGCGAACCCATGCGCGCGCTGGACTCGCTCGCGCAGGTGCCGAATGTCGAAGTGCGGCTCTCGGTCGTGCCTGAGTGGAGCAAGGGCTACGTCTCGTTCGGGCGCGTCGAACACTGCAAGTACATGGTGGTCGACACGCTCGTGACCTGGGTCGGCACCGCCAACTGGGAGCCGAGCTACTTCCACACCACGCGCAATGTTGCGTTGACGCTGCGCAACCGCCCGCTGGCGACCGAAGCCCGCGAAGTGTTCCGCGTGAGTTGGGTGGCGGCCGAAGCGCAACCCGTGGGGCATGGCGCCGTGTACAAGACGCGCGCACACGGGGAGAAGAAGGCGGACGCGGCGGGTGGGGGCGGGAATTAGCGCGAGAGGTGAATCCCCTGGTGGTGATGCCTCCCATGGACCCTGACGTGATCGTGGTGGGCGCGGGCATCGCGGGTCTCTCGCTCGCACGCGAGCTGCGCGCGCGGGGCCGCTACCCAGTGGTGATCGAACGCGCTCGCGGCGTTGGGGGACGTTGTGCGACGCGCCGCGTCGAAGGGCAACCGGTGGACCACGGTCCAGCGTTCCTGCACGGGCGATCGGACCGCTTCCTTGCCGAGTGGGCGGCCGCGAGGGAAGACTCGGAGCTCGCAGGTTGGCCACGAGTGCGTGAGGGCGCCGGTGTGCCCTGCGAGCCCGACGCGTTCGCTGGGTTCGAGCAGCGCATCGCGCCCGCCGCCGGCGTGAATCGCTTCGCGAAGCATCTGGCGAAGGGGCTCGACATCCGTCTTGACGCTCGCGTTGAGGCACTCGCGCTCGTGGCGCAGCCGGGCGCCGCTGACGAGCGGGCATGGGAGCTCGCGCTGTCCTCGGGCGAACGGTTGCGCGCTCAAACCCTGGCGCTCGCGATTCCCGCGCCCTCGGTACTCGCGCTGCTGCGTGCGATGGCGCCGGTCGATGAGGCACTTGCCCCGCTGCTGCCGCTGCTCGAATTGGTGCGCATGCTGCCGTGCCTGACGGTGATCGCGCGTTATCCCGCGAGCGTGTCCGCTCCCACGTGGGAGGCGAGCTATCCGGCTGGGAGCAAGTCGATCCAAGCGATCCTGCATGACTCAAGCAAACGCGAAGGGGATGCTCGACTCACGCTCGTCATCCAGGCACGCGCGAAGTATTCGCAAGATCACCTCGACGCTGCCGAGGTGACATGGACACAGGCGCTACTGCAGGAAGCCGCTGCACTGCACGGCGAGTGGATCAACGCCCCCGACCTCGTGCAATCGCACATTTGGAGAAACGCCCGCGTCGCCTCCGGCACAGGGCTCGCGAGCCCGCTGCTTGCCCTGTTGGACGGCAACGCGGTGCTCGGTGTCGCAGGCGATGGATTTCACGCCGCCGGCGGGATCGAGGGGGCGTACCTGTCGGGAGCAGCACTGGCCGGGCGATTCCCGCCTTACCCAATCCCCGCTATTCTCTCCACGCGATGATCACGCTCCGTCCCGCAGTCGAGTCAGACAACTCCGCGCTCGGTCCGATGGGCGCCGCACTCATGCGGCAGCACCATGCTACCGATCCGCGACGCTTCCTGCTCACGGACAATCCTGAGGCTGGCTACGGCCGCTTCCTCGTCTCACAGCTTCAGGATGTAGACACGCTTGTGATGGTCGCGGAGGACGCGGGTGTCGTCGTGGGCTACGTGTTCGCGAGCATCGAGGCAACCAGTTGGCGCGACCTGCGCGGGCCGTGCGGGTTCATCCATGATGTCTACGTTCGCGAGGGCGGGCGCCAGCAAGGCGCGTTACCGCAGCCCCGATGACGCTCGCCTACGCAGCCGATCTCGACCGGAACATCTTCGCGCTGTTCGAACAACAGGCCGCGCGGCGGCCGGCCGCTACGGCGGTGATGGATCTCGCGGGCGATACGAGCTATGTCGCGCTGATGATGCAGGCACACTCGGTCGCCGACGAGTTGATCCGCCGCGGGCTAGCACCTGAGCAACCGGTCGGCGTCATGATGCACAGGACGGCCGGTCTGCTCGGCACGTTATTGGGGATCCTCGAAGCGGGTGGTTGCTACGTGCCGCTCGACCCGGACGATCCGCCCGAGCGGTCGCGTCGAATCATCGCGGGCGCTGGATTGAAGATCGTGCTCGGCAACAAGGAGCTACTCGCGGACTTCGGCTCGTACCTGCGCTCCGCGGAGGAAGCGATCGCGCCGCCCGAACTTGTCGACATTGCGCCGTTCGTTCGGGGCTCGTCGGTCGCCACGGGCGCCGAAGCGCGTGACGCACAACAGCAGCCTCCGCGCCTCGACGCACCGGGCGGCCACCGGCTCGCCTACATCCTGTTCACCTCAGGCACCACGGGGGCGCCGAAGGGTGTCGAGGTCGAACACCGCGGTGTGGTCAATTGCCTGCTCGCCTCGCGCGACCTCCTCGGGTTCACCGAGGGGGACCGCTGGCTCGCGACCTCGACGATTGGCTTCGATCTCTCCGTGTGCGAGATCTTCCTGCCGCTGGTCACTGGTGGTGTCGTCGTGTTGCGCGACCGTAGGCTGTTGCTCGAGCCGCGTCGTCTCGCCGAAGAAGTCAGGCGTCACGGCGTCACCGCGTTCCAGACGGGGCCTTCGGTGTGGACGATCCTGCTCGCGGAGGTTGCGGACTTTCCACGGCTGCGCATCGCCATGAGCGGGGGAGACGCCATCGCGCCGGAGCTCGCGCGACGGCTCGCCGGTGTCGCGGATGCGGCGTGGAATCTTTACGGACCAACCGAGGCGACGGTGTGGGTGACCGCGCAACGCCTGCAGCAGCACGCGTCGGGACCCGAGCGCTCGACGGTCTCGGCTCCGATCGGCAAGCCGCTTGCCAATGTCGAAGTGCGCGTGGTGGGCGAGGACGGCGAGCCCGTGGCGGCCGGCGCGGAAGGCGAGCTGTGGATCGGCGGCGAGCAGGTGGCGCGCGGCTACCGTGACAACGTCACCTTGACCCGTGAGCGCTTCGTGGTCGCCGGCGAGGGCGGGGGGCGGTTCTACCGCACCGGCGACGTCGCGGTGCAGGACGCCGATGGGACAGTCCACTATTTCGGCCGCAACGACGACCAGCTCAAGATCCGCGGCGTTCGCATCGAGCCCATGGAAGTCGAGTCGGCGATCCTCGGCTACCCGGGCGTGAGTCAGGTCGCGGCAACATGGTTCCCCGCGAGTAACGGCCTGCGTTCGCTGGTCGCGGCCGTGGTCACCGCGCCCGGCGTGACGGTCACCGCGGAAGCGCTGCACCGTCACCTCTCGGCATCGCTGCCCTCGCAACTGGTCCCGTCGCGATTCGTGTTCCTCACCGCGTTGCCGCTGTCGCCGAGTGGGAAAGTGGATCGCAAGGCGATCCGCGCGCATGCGCTGGAAACGCCGGCGGAGTCGCCAACGGCGACGCGCGAGGGGGGGGGAAACGAAACCGAGGCCGAGCTCATCCGCATCTGGACGAAGGTGCTGCGCCTTCCGCACGTTGGGCGGACCGACCACTTCTTCACCATCGGCGGCGACTCGCTGTCGGCCGTCTCGATGCTGCTCGAGGTCGAGTCCGCCTTCAATGTCTCGTTGACCGTGAGAGTCGCATTCGAATTTCCCGAGCTTGACAAGCTCGCGGCGCGCATCGATCGCGCGCGGTCGAAACATGACGATCTCGCGAACTCCGACTTCATCTTCGCACTCTCACAACAGGGCAACGGGCATCCTGTGTTCTTCTGTGGCGTCGACTTGAAGATGGCGCGAAAGGGGATGTGGCCGCTCGACTGCCCGTTGTATGCCCTCGTGCACTGGGCGATGGGGAGCGGCTTCACGGATGCGGGGACGGTGGAAGAACTGGCCGGCCGCCACATCGTGGGCATTCGAGCGATCCAACCGCACGGACCCTACCGGCTGGCCGGGTTCTCGTTCGGCGGCTTGATCGCGCTCGAGGTCGCGCAACAATTGCGGCGCGCGGGAGAATCCGTGGAGCTGTTGTTCCTGCTCGATCCCAGCGAGCCGATCACCGCGGACGCGAAGCGCGACCGCACGCCGCGTCCCCGAGCCGCCCGCCCGCATGAAGCACTCGGCGACCGCATCCGCCGCCATGCGCGGGAAGTGTCGTCGAATCCCCTCGCAGGCGTCGCATACGTTGGTGCGCGCGCGTTCAATGTGGCGAAGGCGCCGTTCGTTCGCCTGCTGAACACCAGTCACTGGCCGCTGTGGGAATGGCTCAACTATCACCTCGTCCACCTGTACGGCAGGCACCCGAATCCTGTCTCCGCGCGCTTGCTGCCACAGGATCGCTGGCCCGCGTTCTGGTACCACCTGAAGCGCCTGGGCACGCGCTATGTGCCGCAGCACTATGACGGCGAGGTCCTCGCAGTGTTTCTCGATCACGGGCGGTCGATCTCCCGCTGGGAGCCCCTGCTCGCTCCGGGTGCGGAGGTTCACACCGTGGCCGCGGCTCACCACATCGAGTTGTTCGCCGAGCCGGCGCTGTCGCAGTGGCTAAGGTACCTGCGCGCGCGGTTGCAGCCGGACTGAAAATCCCGTCGCCGGTTCCCAGTGATAGGCGCCGCGGACGGCGTCGCCGTCCTGGAGCGGAGCGACCGTGTATTCGCGAGCGAGAGTGCGCAGGAACATGAGGCCGGTCTTCATCGCCACATTGCCCAGCGGGCACTGGTGATGGTCGAGCCCAAACGGCGCGAATTGGTCGCTGCCGAATTCGCGATTCAGGAAGCGCTCCGGGTGAAAGCGGAACGCTTCCGGGAACGCCTCCTCCGACTTGTGGGATTCCCACAGGCAGACGCGCACCATCGAGCCCTTGGGGATGAAGTGGCCCTCGAACACCAGGTCGCGCTCGACCCGGCGGAGCAGGCGTTCGCTCTGGTCCATGCGCAGCGTTTCCAGTACGAATGCCTCGGCCAACGGAGACGCAGCTTCCGAAACTGCGGCCTCTCGGGCGATCGCGTCTGCCAGCTCCGGGTTCGTCGCGGCATAGCGGCTCATCCAGCGGAACAACGCGCGCGTGTCGTAGCGGCCCATCTCCACCATGTAGATCAGGTTGCCGAGCAGCGTGTCGTCGAGCACTCCCTCGGCGTGCATGCGTTCGAGAATGCTGCCCGGGGCTCCTGCCGCGGGTCCCGCGGCGGCGTGCTCGCGCAGGCACGCTCTGATCTCCGCGAATGCCTTGCACTGGCGCTCGCCGATGTTCCACACCATTCCATACGGGCCCAACTCGTGGTACCCGCGCAACAGCCGCTCGTACTGCGGTGAGCCCGGCGCCGCGCCGAAGAACACCTGGACCAGCATGCCGGTGGCGATCGTGGTGAGTGCCGCGATGTACGCGACCGAGGAGCCGCGATGTTCCGCCTCGGTCGCTGCATACTGGCGCAGGCTTTCCGTGACGAGCCGCTCGAGATCGCCGGCGCGGCCGGTGACGTCCTCCGGTGCCAACGCGCGAATCAGGGCGCGGCGATATTTCCGGTGTGTCTCCCCGCGCATCTGGCGCATGAAGCCGCCGGGCACGAGTGAGTCGACTTGCACGGTGACCGGCTGGAGATGCCCCGCGTGCTCGCGCAGGAAGCGCCGCCCAAGCCCCAGCCCAATCAGGATGACCCAGAATTGGTCGTAGGCGGTCGCGCGGAAGATCGGGCCATGCAACGCCGCCTGCTTCAGCAGGATCGTGCGCTCGGACTTCTCGAGCACGTCCAGCCCGTCGAGTGCCCCCGGCGGCAACTTGCCGCGCGCGAACAACGCCCTCGCCTGGGCGCGAAGCACCGCAGGGTGAGGCAGCGCGCGATGGAGTTTCCGGGTGGGGAGCATGCGTTCGCTATAGTAGCTGACGCCCAGCCTACCCGGCGTCCTCTTCCCACACCGTCTTGTAGGCCCCGATGCTCTCGAAGTACTCGATCATGCGGCGGTAGAACGGGTTCCCCGACAGCGTGGCGCTGTCGCCGATCACGATGAGTTTGCGGCGGGCGCGGGTGAGGGCGACGTTCATCCGCCGCACATCGGCGAGGAAGCCGATCTCGGCCTTCGGGTTCGAGCGCACGAGCGAGATCACCACCGCTTCCTTCTCGCGCCCCTGGAAGCCATCGACGCTGTCGATCTCGAGCTCAGGTAGCGGCAGCAGCTCGCGCAGCAATCGCGCCTGCGCGGCGTAGGGCGCGATCACCGCGATGTCCCGTGCGGGCAGGCCCGCGTCGAGCAACAGTTGTACCTTCCTGCACACAAGAGCCGCCTCGTCACGGTTCAGGCGGCTCTCGCCGTCGGGCTCGAGCTCCTCGTCATAACTCGCACCGGCGGTGTCGATGTAGTCGACCGGCGTCTGGGTCATGGGAGTGCCCAGCACGCCCGGCAGCTCGCACAGCAAATGCGCGCGTACGCTCGCGTCGGCGGTCAGGTCGCCATCGTAGAACTCGCACGAGGAAAAATTCATGATCGCTTCGTGCATGCGGTATTGCACGTCGAGCCGGCGGGCGATCTGGGGCCCGAGATCTTCGAGCACGCGCTCGAACAGGCTGCGGTCGAAGTGTTCTCCCACCGCTTCGCGGCTGACCACCGTCGGCGGCAGCTGGCAGTGGTCGCCCGCCAGCACGACCTTGTCGCAGCGCAGCAGGGGGATCCAGCTGCCCGGCTCGGTGCTCTGGCAGGCCTCATCGATCACCGCGAGATCGAAGCGGCGGTTCCCAAGGATCGCGCTGTCGAGCCCGGTCGTGGTGGCGCACAGAATATCGGCGCCATCGAGAATGCGCTGCGCCGCCTGGTCTTCCATTTTGCGCGCATCGGCAAGCAGGCTCTTCGCTTCCCTGCGCGCTTCCTGCCGTGCTCCCGGGGCAGGCGCTGCGCGTGTGTGTCGGTCCGCCTGCCGGAACAGCCCCAACGCCTCCTTCACCATCTTGCGGGCGAGCCGGACGTCGGGGTGATCCTCGACCAGCAGATCGAGCGTGTGCTCCCGCAACGCGGGGCTCACGCGCGCGGGATGCCCGAGTCGCACCGCGTTCTCCCGCCAGTCCAGCAAGCGCTCGAGCAGGTTGTCGACCGCGGTGTTGCTCGGCGCGCACACCAACACCTTCTCGCCGCGGCGAACGGCGCGGCGGATGAGCTCGACGACAGTGGTCGTCTTGCCCGTGCCTGGGGGCCCATGGATCAGCGCTACATCCATGGCCGACAGCGCAAAGCGCACCGCGGCCTGTTGCGATTCATTCAGGGCGTCATCGAGTGCGCGCTCCGCCAGCTCGGGCTTGAACTCGGCGGGGCGTTGCGCAAGCAGCACGTCGCGCAACTGCGCCAGCCTGTCCCCGCTCGCCATGCTGGCTTGATGAAGCGCGCGGCGCTGGCGTTCCGCGGCCGTGTCGTCGCTGGAGTGATCGAGCCGCCAGAGCTCGTGATCGTCGAGGTCGTCCGGCGCGTTGGTGAGTGCGACCTGCAACGAGTCATCCGTCCGCTCGCAGACCACACCGCGGTGGCTGGCGGCGTGGCCCCGTTTCTGGGGCGTCAGCACGACGGGGCTGCCGACGCCCAGACGCGTCCATGGCAGCAGGGACGCATTGCGCTTGCCCAGCCGCAGCAGCGTGCGCCCGCCCAGTCCCGACTCCTCATCGCGCACGACGAGGTCGATCATGCTGAAGCCGCTGCGTTCGGCGTCTGCCGGAGCCAAGCGTCGCGCACGCTCAGCTGCCTGTTGCGCTGCGGCCTGCGTCTCCATGTCGAGCAGGCGGAGCAAGCGCGCGAAGTGATCCCCCGCGCTCGAGGGGCGATCGCTCGAATGCTCAGCCCAGGCGCGCACGCGGCGGTCGCCGAGGGGCAGCCCGTCGAGCGCCTTCACCAGTCGCGCTGGCCAACCTTCCGGCACCTCGATCGTGGCTTCGTGCCCGTTCAAGGCGATCTGCCCGACGTGGCGGCGATCCAGCCCGCCGTGTTCGTCGAGGAAGGCGAGCAGGTCCGGCTTGGTGACTCGCCGCGGGAGGGAGCCCAGGCGGATGAAGGACGCGGTCAAGCGGTTCCTATGTCCCCGACAGCGTCATCTCATCGATGAGCAGGTGCGGCGAGTTGATCGAGCCGCTGAACACCAGATCGTTGGCGACGTGCGTGACGCCCTTGAGCATGGCGAGCGAGTCCGACGCCAGCGTGACCTCGGAGACCGGATGCACGATCACGCCCTTCTCGATCCAGTGCCCCTTGGCCTGGTACGACCAGCCGCCCGTGTTGGGCTGGTAGCCAAAGGCTCCGGTGTCGACGATGTAGAACGCGCGGTCGAGGCTCTTCATCAGCTCCACCAGCGGCGTCGTGCCATTCTCGATGTACAGGTTGTGCGAGCCGATGCCCGGCGAGTTGTTGTAGCCGCGCGCGGCATTGCCCGTGGACTTGGCGCCGGCCTTGATGGCCCAGCGCGTGTTGTAGACGAAGTTGCGCACCGTTCCCTGGTCGAGCAGGGCCAAGCGCTGCGTGGGCACGCCCTCGGCGTCGAACGGGGCGGTCCCGATGCCGCCCACCATCGTGCCGTCGTCGATGATCGTGATCAGCGATGACCCGATGACCTGACCCATCTTCTCGGTCAGGAACGAGGCCTTCTTGAACACCTGGTCGCCCGAGTAGGCGCTGAACATGTTCTGGATCCACTCGGCGGCCACATCGGGGTGCATCAGTACGGGCATCTTGGTGGTGGGGATCTTCCGCGCGCCGACCAGCATCCCCGCGCGCCGCGCGGCTTCGCGCCCGATCTGCTCGGGCGTGCGCAGCTGGGCCAGCTCACGCTGGGTATCGCCGTCGCCGCCGATCTGTTGCTTGCCGCCTTCGTCGGCCGCCAGCATCGTCGTGCTCAGGCTCACGGCGGTCGACTCGTAGGTCGCTTCGATGCCCTTGGAGTTCACGATCCAGGTTTCGCCGCGGGTGGCGGAACAACTCGCGCCCTGCGACTTGGTCACGCGCGGATCGGCGGCGAGCCCTTGGCGCTCGGCCTCGATCGCCAACTTCTGCGCGGCATCGGGAGTCATCGTGGCGATCGCGGGGTCGAACAGGTGCAGCGTCGCCGCATTCGTGGGCGTCCCGAGGGGGGCCGCGAGCACATTGGAATCATCGGCCACGCCGAACTTTGCGAGTGCGACCGCCTTGGTGGCGATGGAGGCGAGGGCCTCGGGGCGGAAGTCCGAGGTGTAGACCAGCGCGGGCTTCTGGTCGACGAACACGCGCAGGCCGAGCCCGCGCCGGTTCGCCTGCTTCACCGATTCGGGTGCGGCTTCGCGTACCTGCACGGACATGATGCGCGTGCGCTCGAGCATCACTTCGGCTTCGCTGGCGCCCGCGCGCTTCGCCTCGGCGAGGGCGCGGGTGACGATGTCCTTCGAGGAATCTGGCATCCCGCCCTCCTAGGTCTTGGTTCCGCCGACGGTGAAGCCGGAAAAGCGCACCGTGGGCTGGCCGACGCCGACGGGCTTGGACTGGCCCTGCTTGCCGCAGGATCCCGAACAACCGTCGATGGTGAGGTCGGTGCCGAGCGCGTCGATCTTCATCATGGCGTCGGCGCCGTTGCCGGTAAGCGTCACGTCGCGGACGGGCGTGGTGATCTTGCCGTCCTCGATGTTGTAGGCGAGCGTGCAGGCAAAGCTGAAGTTGCCGTCGGCCGGGTTCACCGAGCCGCCGGACATGTTGGCGCAGTAGAGCCCCTGCTTGACCTCGGAGATGATGTCCTTGGGATCGCGGTTGCCGGCCGCGATGTAGGTGTTGGTCATGCGCGGAATGGGGAAGTCGCGGTAGCTCGCGCGCCGTCCATTGCCCGTCAGCGTGGCGTCCTTGGACACCGCGGCATCGGCGAACTTGAGGTTCAGGCGGTCCCACAGGTAGCCACGCAGCACGCCGTCCTCGACGACCTGGTTCTTGCGCGAGGGCGTGCCCTCGTCGTCGACGCGGAACGAGCCGCGGCTGTTGGGCACGGTACCGTCGTCGAAGATGTTGACGCCCTTGGCCGCCACCTGCGTGCCGAGCTGGGTCGCGCGGATCGAGGTCTTCTTGCGGATGCCGTCGCCCTCGAGGCTGTGGCCGAAGCACTCGTGCGCGAGCACTCCGCCCCAACCCGGCGCGATCACGACGGGGTAGGTACCGGCCCTGGGCTCGACCGCGGAGAGCAGCTCGACCGCCATGCCGGCCGCCTTCCTGGCGAGCGCTTCGGCACTGGCGATGTCGTAGAAGCCGGCCTCGACTGTGCCGCCCGTGCTCAAGAAGCCGGACTGCCGCATCGAGCCGTCGACGGCGAGCGGGATGAACACGAGCCGCGAGACATATTGCTCATCGGTCTCGAACACGCCTTCGCTGTTCGCCACGAGCAGGCGCCGCGCGGTGTCTCCCCACGAGGCCGTGACCTGCGTGATGCGCTTGTCTACGCCGCGTGCTGCCGCATCGCCGTGCATCAAGAAGGCGATCTTCTGTTGCTCCGACAGCGAGAGCGGGGCCGGCGACTTGAGCGTGAACGGGGCCTGGGCACCCGAAACGCGATAGGCCTTGGGCGTCCCCGCGATTCCCGAGTTGGCGATGCTGGCCGCGGTCAGCGCAGCCTCGCGCAGGTGCGCCATGTCGAAGTCGTCGGAGTAGGCGTAGCCGACCTGCGTGCCCGACAGCACGCGAATGCCGGTGCCCGCGAGCACGCCGTATTCCATGGTCGAGAGTTTGCCTTGGTCGACGGTGAGCGAGGTGATCATGGTGTACTCCGCATACACCTCTGCGAAGTCGCCGCCACGCGACAGCGCGTGCTTGAGCAGTTCGCTGATCTGGTCGCGCGTGAGCAGCGTGGAGATGTCGGGGAGCGCTGCGTCAGGCCCCGCCAGCGCCGTGCGGCCAATGACCGAATCGATCACGGTGGAACCGACGAATGCCGCCGCACCGAGCAGGGCGCCGCGCCGGATGAATTCCCGCCGTGACAGGCCGTTTTCGCGTGAATCGATGCTCATGGTGGGCTCTTAACCTCCCGGAGTTTCCGCGTGGTGCGATCGCGAGTGCGTGCCGCGGTCGCTCAAGGGGAATGTAGTGGAAGGCCAGCCGCAATGCCTAGCGACATCGACCAGCGCGGGGAATGGGGGAGCGGGCGCCGGGAAGGGCAGGCGCCCGCTCAGCGTGGGTCAACGCCCGGCGAAGCGAATGCCGCCGGCGCCCGTCTCGATCACGATACGGCCGTGGCCATCACCCATCTGCCCGTGCAGCTCGCCACGATCGCGATGCACGCTGGTGAGCGGAACATCGGTGTCGATGCTGCCCGAGCCGGTTTCGAGCGACAGCATGGCACCCGTCGTGCGCGGCACCTCGACGTCGACCCGTCCTGAGCCCGAGTCGATTTTCATGTCGTCGATGAGCGACTGGAGTGAAACGCTGACGCTGCCCGAGCCCGTGTCGACGTGCAGCAGCCGCGACTTTACTTCGCTGACGTCGACGTCGCCCGAGCCCGTGTCGATGGACAGCGTGGAGGCGTCGATGTTCGTCGCCGACACGCTGCCGGAGCCGGTGTCGATCATCAGCGCCCCGCCGTGCACCTGCTGAACATCCACCGAACCGGAACCCGTGTCGATGCTCAGCGGCCCCTCGGCGTCGCCCACGCGCACGGAGCCCGAGCCGGTGTCGATGTCCAACACTCCGCGCGTGCCCGCTGCGGTCACTGCTCCGCTGCCGGTGTCGATCATCAGCTTCGAATCCACATTCGTCACGTGAACATCCCCGACGGCCAACCGCAGCAACACGTCGGCGCCCTTGGGGATGCGCAGCGTGAGGTCGGCATGCGCTTCGGTGCCGCTGCCCGAGCCCGAGATCTTGACGCTCCGGCCGCTGATCATGTGCCCCAGGTCCTTGCCGCCGAAGGTGCCGTCGTCGCGCACGCGCGTCCCGGAATTCGAGCCGCGACCCATCTGCGGGTAGATGATGCGCGTGCCGGGGTAAATCACCGCGAGGCTGCTGCGGCCCTCGGCGTGGCCGGGCATGATCTTCAGTTTGCCGGCATCCGCGCCGCCGCGCGTCACTTCGACGATGGTCTGCGTGCCGGTGGTGGGCTCGAGTGTTGCGGTGCCCGCGAGATTGAACAGGGCGACCTTCGTGTCGGTGAGCGTGTAGTGCTCGGCGGAGGCTGGCGTCACTGGAAGCGCTCGGACATCCTTCGCGCTGATGCGTCCCGCGGCATGCGCTGGCAAGGCCAACAGGAGCGCGGCGAGTGCTGCGAGCGTCAGGGCCACGGCCACGGTCGCAAACTGGGCGGGCCGGTTATCGAGTACGTGTGCGGCGGACGGCGGTGCCGGATGGCGGCGCGAACGTTTCATGGGACTCAAGCCTCCCGTGGGGTGTCGAAGAAAGGTGGCGGTGTTGCTACGGCTCGGGTGCTCCACGGGTTGCATCGCCGCCCACTCGACACCACGCACCCGGGGCCGGCCCACGATTGGACGGTCTTGGCCGCTCCGGATTTTGAGATGCCCCTAACGCCATGCACGACATGGTAGCCCCAACGAGCCCCGCCACTGGGGCTGTTTGCCGGGAAGGATCAGAATCGCTTTCACGCGACATCACCTCCTGCGGTTAAAGTAACGACGATCCTGCCCATGCTCCAATGAGGGACGCGGATCGCGAGGTTGAAGCTAGGGATCGGGGCGCGGATCTTGGCATGGCAAGGAGGTGTTGCAACTGTTGTAGCAGGAGATACAACGCGGCATCAGCCTCCGGCATGCTTGGCTGGGACGGCTTCGAAACCAGTGCTATACTCGCTTGGTTCGGAGTTCGTGCAACCAATGCGGTGACGCGCCATGCGGACCATGCCCACATCAGCGGATCGAGTCATCCTAGTGTTCTTGCTGGCCGCTAGCCTGACCGCCGTGAGTCGAGTGCATGCGGCGCCCCTGTTCTCCGCGCCGTTCATCTCGTTTGCCACAGGGAAGGCTCCCGCGTCGGTGGTGATCCGGGACCTCGATCGCGACGGAGTTCCCGACCTTGTCGTCCCGAACAGCGGAGTACCCGGCTCCGTGGTTGCGAACGGCAGCGACTCCACCATTTCCGTATTGCGTGGAAATGGCGATGGCACATTCAAGGGAAGGACGGACTACGCGACGGGCGGATCCCCCAAGATGGTCGCGATCGGGGACCTGAACGGCGACGGAGTGCTCGACCTCGTTTCGGCGAATGATGCGTCCGGGGTTTCGGTGCTCTTGGGGAATGGCGACGGAACCTTCGGGACGAGAACCGAGTACCCCGAGGTCCCCGCGCGGTCGGTGGCGATCGTGGACGTCAACGGCGACGGTCGGCCCGACCTGCTCGCGGCGAACTCCGCGTCCATGTCCATGGTGCAGCTTCTGGGGAATGGGGACGGCACGTTCGGGGCGGCCACCGGAATCGACATGGCGCCGAGGCATCCGGCGTCCGTTGCAACCGCCGACGTCAACGGCGACAACAGGCCAGATGTTGTGGCGGTTACGGTTGCCTACGACTCACATAGCATGCCATTTTACGGAATTCTCGTAATGCTCTGCAACGGCGACGGCACGGTCGCGCTCGTGCCCGGGGGATACATTGGCCAGGCTCAAGTGGAGCCGGCCATCGGCGATATCAACGCTGACGGCAAGCTCGACCTGGTCATACCCCACTATCCCTTGGCTTCGTTGTGGACCGGCCGGGGCGATGGCACGTTCGAACCGGGCATCGACGTTCCTTCCACGGGTTCAGCCACCGCCCTCGCGATCGGCGACCTTGATGGAGATGGCCGGTCCGACTTGGTTGCGGCGAGTGCGGCCGGGATCGCGACGCTACTCGGCAAAGGGGACGGAACCTTCGGCGTGCCCACGGCGTTCGATGCGGGAGTCGCCCCTCGCTCTCTGGCACTCCACGACCTGAATGGCGACGGCAGGCTGGACGTTGCCGTGGTGAACGGCTCGTTGATCAACGAAAGCAGCGGCGCTTGGGCCAACACAGTGTCCGTGCTGCTCGGCACCGGCGATGGACGCTTCGCACGCGGTGGGGCAACCATTCGCTCCGGCGGCCAAATGCCGACCTGCGTCGCCATTGACGACCTGGACGGCGACACGAAGCCCGACGTCGTAGCGACGAACTTCATGTCCAACACGGTATCGGTGCTGCTCGGGAATGGCGACGGCAGCTTCATGGCCCGGCCGGCGCTGTCGGCCGGCGGTGGGCTCAATGGGCTCGCGCTCGGAGACCTCGATGGTGACGGTGCTTCGGACGTGATCACGCTCAGCAGTTGGTCGAATTCGATTTCGGTCTTTTCGGGCACCGGCGACGGCGGCTTCCGTAGCCCGAACGTCTACCCGACTCCATCGTACCCGCTGAGCATTGCGCTGGGTGACGTCAATGGCGATGGCAGGCCCGACATCGCGGCCACAGACCAGTTGGGTTACTCGATGTTCCTCGATGGGCATTTCGGCGAGCCGACCCGTGCATTGCTGTCGACCTGGTGCCGAGGGGTCGCTATCGGCGATCTGAACGGCGATGGCAAGGCCGACATGGCGGTCACATTGGAAAACCTTGGCCAGGTCCTAATCGTCGCGGGGTCCGCAACCGGCGAGAACGGTGCATTGCTGCAGGTGGGCGGCAGTCCTGAGACGGTCGCGATCGGCGACCTGAACGCGGACGGCAGGCCGGACATTGTTGCCGCCGACCCGGGCCTAGGCCAACTGAAGGTGTTGTGGAACGGCGACGGCGAACACTTCGAACAGACGCTTGTCGATGCCGGCTCCAGTCCGAGCTGCGTGGTGATCGACGACCTTGACGGCGACGGAGTGTCGGACCTTGCCGTCACGAACCGGTTTGGTAACACGGTCTCGGTCCTGCTCGGAACGGGGGGCGAACACTTCGGGGCAAGGGTCGCGTACGGCGTGGGCGGGGCCAATACCTCGAGTGTTGCCGTCGGCGACCTGAACCGCGACGGAAAGCCCGACATGGTAGTGGCGAACCGCGACTCCAATAGCCTGACGATCTTGCTTAACGAAGGAGATCGGAGCACGCCGACGTTGCTGGCCCGCTTCGAAGCCCGCCCGCTCGACGGCGCAGTCGAGCTGCGCTGGAGCTTCACGCTCCCCTCGCAGGTTTCCTCGACTGCGATCGAGCGCACTTCGAATAAGAACGGACCGTGGACGTCGATCACTCCGGAGCTGGGACGAGACGGGGACGACATCATCGCGACCGACAGCACGACAGCGCCGGGGAAGACGTACTTCTTTCGGCTGACCGTGCGGTTCGCGGACGGCTCAACCACGACGTTCGGCCCGATCGAGGTCGCGACCCCCGTCGCGAGCTTGACCGCGCTGGAAGTTGTCGCGCCGGACCCGAGCCGAGGGGCGACGCGCATCCACTATTCGATCTCGGTCGCGGGTCGCGTGCGGCTTGACGTGGTCGATGTAGCGGGGCGCAGGGTCGCGAGCCTCGTCGATCGTTTCGAGCCGCCAGGCCACCACGAGCTGAACTGGGATGGGCGGGCGGTGGGCAAGCCGCTCCCAGGTGGCATGTATTTCCTGCGACTGGAAGCCGCTGATCGTGCGGACGTGAAGCGGTTTGTCATCGTTCGGTAGTGCCGGCGTCCCTGCTGCCTCCTGCGGCGCCTCGCAAGTGAAGTCCGCACATGTCCTGTGGTTGCATCGCTCGCACAACCTATACCCGGATGAGTGAGTCGAGGGCCTACCTCGTCACGGGGCCGCGCTCTACCAACACGATCACGAGCCATGCCCTGGGGGCCTGCCATGAGTGACACCAGGCTTGAGCCACTCGCACCGGAGTTCATGAATGCGTATGCCCAGAGCGAACACGTTACCGGGGCAGTCGCTCAGCTCTACGCGGACGGCGAGTCCATCCTGCGACTTGCTCACGAGCCATTCGACATGCCAAGCAAGGCTGGCGGTGTAGGGGACGAGAAAGCGCCGCTATTGCTCGCCATATTTAGACGCGGGCTCGTCCTGAGAACGGCCGAACTACTGCCGATTGCGATTGAGTCCCTGAACCGATCGCGGCTGCTCGGATGCGCCATGGCCACCCGTGGGATTCTCGAGACGGCCGCGGCGGGGGCATATTACGCGAGCAGACTTGAACTGCCTTCGGGCCAGACGACATTGCCAGCTGGTTACGACGGGCGACTTATCGGTGCCGTCTTTGGGGCACGGTTTGATTCGCTGAAGTTCAGTTCGTCGCCCTCAAGCCTGACCGACATGCTCGCGGCATACGACGCAGCCCCCAAGAAGCAAAGCCCACGAATCCGGTCCACCAACGTTCTGACCATGATCGAAGCGCTTGCACGTCGCGCGGCGAGGCTGAAGGAACCACTTGGAAAGGGTGTAATTCAGTTTAATTATGCGTTCCTGAGCGATCATACGCATCCCTCGCTGAGCGGGCACCTCGTATACTTGACAGAGAAGGATGGAACTCTGTCGATGAACCTAAAGCCCAATGACGCTTCTTGGCGTTCGACGGGGAGCATGGCGGTTGTATGCCTCTACTACTCGCTCGGTCACTTGATTGAAATCTTGTCCGAGCTCGAGAATCTTGAATCGCGCGTGCGGAAGTTGTCCGAAAGAGTAGCGCCCGAAGCCTAGTCCGCATGCCGCGCAAGTGGGGGCCTCGGCCATGGGTCACCGGTTGAGCCCGCCACTCTTCGTCACGATGCTCGAGTTCGTTGTCATTCGAGCCTCACGCAGCAGTCGCATCACTGCAGTGCGGTCCGGGGACGGCGGGCTTCACGGCCTCCTCAATCTCGGGCTCGAGCTTTCTATGAATCCACCCGAGGGCCTTTGCCACGTGGCCATCGTCGTTGTTGTACCTCGTCACGGTGACGAGCGCCTCGCACAATGCGTTCTCGTTCGCTGAAGCGATCCACTTCGCAATGGCGGAGGCGCCATGAGCCTTCACGAGTCGGTGGAGGGCACGCTTCGATGAACAGAACGCGCGCACTGTCCCGACCAGTCTCAGGGCGCGTGCCGCAGCGGGAGAGCTTCTTGGCGCACCGTAGCGTCATCATGCCGATAGTGTCCTATGGGGCCCATTGGTCATGAGCCGAAGAGCTTCGCAAAGTCTACGGTTCAGTGATCTGATGCGAAATGGTGCCGGAGGGGCGGCGAACCCCCACACGATTTAGGTCGCACCGGGCTTTGAGTCCCAGTCCGCCCCGCGTAATGTCCCGGCCCATGATCGACCGCTCGCTGCCCCTCATCGACCTGCACCGTCATCTCGACGGCAGCCTGCGTCTCGAGACGGTGCTCGACTTGGCGCGCGAGCACGGCATCCGGCTGCCCGCCGAGGATCTCGAGGGCTTCCGGCCGCACGTCGAGGTCTCAGGCACCACGCCGGGCCTGATGGACTTCCTCGCCCGGTTTCGCTGGCTGCTCGAGGTGATGGTGGACCCCGAGGCCTGCAGGCGCATCGCCTACGAGAACGTTGAGGACGCCCACCGCGAAGGCATCGACTACCTCGAGCTGCGGTTCAGCCCGTGGTTCATGGCCGAGCGCCATGGACTCGATCCGGCCGCGGTGACTGAAGCGGTGGTCGACGGCGTCGCCGCAGGCCGGCGGGAGTTCGGCGTGGGCGTGGGGTTGATCGGGATCCTGAGCCGTACCTACGGGCAGGCGGTCGCGACCCGGGAGCTCGACGCCCTGCTCACCCAGCGTGAGCACATCGTGGCGCTGGACCTGGCGGGGGACGAGGTCGCCTTCCCGGCCGCGCTGTTCACGGAACACTTCCGCCGCGCCCGCGACGCCGGCTGGCGCACGACGGTGCATGCCGGGGAGGCGGCGGGGGTAGCCAGCATCTGGAGCGCCATCCGTGACCTGGGCGCCGAGCGCATCGGCCACGGCGTGCGCGCCTTCGAGGATCCACCGTTGCTGGAGTACCTGCGCGAGCATGGGATCGGCATCGAGGCGAACATCACGAGCAACGTGCAGACCAGTTCGGTGGCGAGCTTCGAAATGCATCCGCTCAAAGGCTGGCTCGACTACGGGATCGTCGCCAACATCAACACCGATGACCCCGCGATCAGCGGCATCGACCTGCACCACGAGTTCGAGGTGGCCGCGCCCGCCGCGGGCTTAAGCGCCGCCGACACGCGCCTCACGCAGCAGCATGCGCTGGCGATGGCGTTCGTGAGCGATTCGGAGCGGGAGAAGCTGCGTCGCCGCCTACTCCCAGCGTAGCGCTTCGATCGGGTTGAGTTTGGACGCGCGCATGGCGGGCAGGAAGCCGAATCCCACGCCGACCGCTGAGCAGAACAGCAGCCCGATCACAGCCCATTGTATCGGCACGTTGGCGTCGAAGTGGGTGAAGATCACGACCACGTTGCCCAGCATGAAGCCTACGATGACGCCGATCAGCCCGCCGATGTTGCACAGGGTCACCGCCTCGAACAGGAACTGCATCATGATGCTCGAAGGCCGGGCACCCAGCGCCTTGCGGATGCCGATCTCGCGGGTCCGTTCGGTCACCGCCACCAGCATGATGTTCATGATGCCGATGCCGGCGACGATCAACGCGACCATGCCGATCAAGAAGGCGCCCAGCTTGACGCCCTGACTCATCTTATTGAACTGGGTGATCATGGATTCGCTGTTGAAGAAATCGAAGTTGTCGTCCTCGCCGGCTTTGACGCCGCGCTCGTGACGCAGCACGCGGCGCGTCTCTTCGATGGCGTCGGCCATCATGGCCGGCGTCTTCGCGCGGACCGTGATGTTGACCGAGCGGTCGAAGCCATCGCGGCTCTTCAACCCGTAGATGCTGGTGAAGGTCGTGACCGGGATCAGCACGTAGCTGTCATAGCTGCCGCCAAACGAACCCTTCTTCTCGTCGAACACCCCGATGACTTCGTACTTCCTGCCATCCAGGTGGATCACTTTGCCGAGTGGGTCGATGAACGGGAACAACTTTTTGCCGATCGCGTACCCGATCACCGCGACATGGCGAGCGGAGCGCACGTCCATCTCGGAGATATTCCGCCCGCTGCCGACGTAGTGTGTGTTGTTGGCGGGGTATTCCGGGGTGCCGCCAACGATCGAGACATTGGGGTTCGTCGATTCGCCGCGGTACTTGACCACGTAGCCGAAGTCCCACAATTCGGAACCGACCAGATCGACGCTGCTGACCTGGTCGCGGATCGCCTGGGCATTGGCGAGCGTGATCGCCGGGCGGCGCATGGCCTTGGCGCGCCGCGCCTGCGAGGCAAAACCACCCGCGGGCCACTTCTGGATCTGGAAGGTCTGCGCGCCGAGCACGCTCATCTCGCGCTCCATCGCGCCCTGCACCACGGAGATCGCCGTCATCACGGCGATGATGGAGGCGACTCCGGCGACGATGCCGACAAGCGTCAGGAACGAGCGCAGTTTGTTGGCGAGGATGGCGTTCAACGACATCGACAGGGTGTCAGACAGCCGCATGGCGAGCCTCCGAACGCGCGGGACTATTCATAGCGGAGCGCGTCGATCGGGTCGAGCCGGGCGCCTCGGTAGGCGGGCAGTACCCCCGCCACGATGCCGACCCCGATCGATACGGTGACGGCCACCACGACAATGGGCCACGACACCGACGCAGGCATCACGGTGGCGTTGATCACCGCCGTGAGCAGCGTGGCGATCACGATGCCGATGGTGCCGCCCAACAACCCGATTGCGGAGGATTCGCAGAGGAACTGCAACAGGATGCTGCGCTTCGTGGCGCCAATGGCCTTGCGGATGCCGATCTCGCGCGTGCGTTCGGTCACCGTGACGAACATGATGTTCATGACGCCCACGGCGCCCACAAACAGCGAAATGCTCGTGACGGCGAGTCCCACCAGCAGCACGATGCCCATCATCTTGTTGAGCGTGCCGACCAGCGTGTCGAGTTTGTTGATCGAGAAGTTGTCGGTCTCGGTGGGGCGCAGCTTGCGAATCTTGCGCATCTCGCCGGTCACCGTGTATTCGAGATCGTTCAGCGACTCCTGGTTGGGCGCCTTGACGGCGATGTTGACGTCCTGGCGTCCATGACCGCTGGCAAAGGCTTTCTCGAACGAGGAGATCGGGATGAAGATCTGGCGGTCGAAGTTCGGCCCGCCGCCGAAGCTGCCGCCCTGTTTCTCCATCACGCCGATGACGCGGAAATCGGCCCGCCCGATGCGCAGCTGCTTGTTCAATGGATTGATCGAGCCGAACACGCCCTTCTGCACCTCGGAGCCGATCACGCAGACCGGTTTCTTGTAGTCGACGTCGTACGACAACAGGAAGCGGCCGCTGGAGGGCAGCGCCGTGCTCATCACCGACTGCTTTTCGGTGGTGCCGATGACGCGGACATTCTCCATCGATTCTTCGCGAAACTTCACGTCGCGCTGGGTGTCCATCGACGGGTTCACGATCGCCCTGCCTTGCAATCGGTCTTCCATGGCGCGGGCCTCGCGCAGTGCGATGCCGGGGCGGTTGCGGTAATTGAAGAAGTTGTCCATCACCACCCACGGCATGCGCGAAACGTAGATGACGTCCGCGCCGACCGCGGAGAAGCTCTCACGGAACTTGTTCTGCAGCCCGTTGACGGCAGTCATGGTGAGCACGACGGCGACGATGCCGATGATGATGCCCAGCGTGGTCAGCGCACCGCGCGCCTTATTGGCGCGCAGTGCTCCCAGGGCGATCTCCAGCGATTCGCGAAGCACCACCGTCCACTTCATGACACTCAACGTCCTTTCATGACGGGTGGCCGCACCCGGCGGCGTCCGAATGAACCTAGCTGGCCTTTGTTTCCTTGGGACCCTTCGCCGCGTCACCCTTGCCGATGGTGACCCCGGCGCCGTTCTCGAGGTCCTTGGAGATCGCGCGATAACTGCCGGTGACGATCTCGTCGCCCAGCTTCACGCCGTCCACGATCTCGATCAGGTCGTCGCTCTGGATGCCGGTCTTGACCTGCTTCGCAATGGCCTTGCCGTTTTCGATGCAGAACACGACTTCGACGAACCCGTCCTTATCCGCCTTGTACTTGGCCTCGGCGTCCTTGCGCTTCTGGCCCTTCATCGTCAACTGGTCGATGGCGCGCACCCCGACACTCTGGATGGGCACGCTCAGGGCGCTGTCTTCGGTCTTCGTGAGGACGTCGGCGCTGGCGGTCATGCCCGGGCGCAAAGTCTTCGGCGGATCAGTGACGGCGATCTTGATCTCGAACTCGGTCTTCTGGTCGATGCTGCCCTGGCCCGCCGCATTGGCGCTGCTGGAGATTTCCGACACCACGCCGGTCAGCGGGTGGTCGAGCATCGCGTCGACTTCGATCTCCGCGGTCTGGCCGATGGCGATCTTGCCGATGTCGTTTTCATCGACATTGACGCGCGCTTCCATCTCGGTGAGGTCGGCGATCACCATGATCACGTCCTTCTGGAACTGCGAGCCGAGTGCGATCTCGCCCTGCTCCTTGTTCAGCGCACTGACCGTGCCCGACATCGGCGCGTAGATCGTGGTCTTCTTCAAGTCGTCGCGCGACTGCTTGAGCGCCGCCGACGCCTGTGTCACCTGGTCCTGCGCCGCCTTGTAGCGCGCGACTTCGACCTGGTAGGCAGCGGACTTCGACTCGTACGCCGACTGCGACTCGTTGGCGCCCGCCAGCAACTCCTTGGACCGCGCGAACTCCTTCTCGGTGCGATTCATGTTTTCGCGCACCAGCGTGGCGTTGGCCCGCGCGGAGCTGACATTGGCCTCGGCGCTCTCGACCGCCGCGAGGTAGCGCTCGCGGTCGAGTGCCACCAGCAGCGTTCCCTTCTCGACCCACTGCCCCTCGACGACCGGCAGCCGGATGATCTTGGCGCTCACATCGGCGCTGATCTCGACCTGCGTCTTGGGCTGGATCTTGCCCGTCGCACTGACCTTCTGGACGATGCGCTGGCGGTCCACTTTGGCGGTTTGGACCTCGAGTGGCTTCTGGCCGCGGCCACGCATGGCCGCTCCGGCACCCAAGGCAACAACGACCAACACGGCGACACCAATCAACAGCGGCTTCTTCTTCATGGGGATGGGTCTCCAGTTTCTCTATTGCCAATGTCTTGCGCTGGGGGTGTGGCTCGCAAGGGCATTACGTCGAATGCGGGAACAAGGTTCCCGAGCGCAGAAGAATTTCGCGCGGCGGGCCGGGTAACCTACTCCCAACCGCTTGCGCCGCAAACCTCTGGGGAGGTTGTCGCCAACTTACGCGGGTCCCATGCCGTGCTCGACCAGTACGTTGAGCACGTAGCCGAGCAACTGCACATGGAGCAGTGCCGCGTCGCGCGGGGAGCCCGCGGCGAAGTCGTCCCGTTGCATGTCCACCGCCTCGAACTGGTGCTCCTCCGACAGCACCAGCCGCGCCTGGTTGACCGCGTTCATCCACGCCTTGAGGTGCGCGGCGGGGAAGCGGACCTCTTCGCGGCGCAGGTCGAGGCCTTCGAGGTCCCGCGCGAACGTCTGGGCGGCGGCCTCGAACAGGTGGCGCAGATCGTCGCCCATCAGCCGGTGCCACTCGGCGTTGCGCGCGACGTCGGTGGGGATGGCGTCGGGGTAGAAGCGTTCGCGCGAGGCGACCTGGTCGCGGCGCGCGAGGATTGCCGGAACCTGCCGCAGGCAGAACGCCAGCGCGCGATCAACGCCCTCCAGCATTACGAGGTCGCCCTCGGCCGCACTCAGCCGCAGCATGCCGGCTACTCCGCCTTCTCGAGCGTCGCCAACAGGTGGCAGCCGTGCAGTTCGCGCACGAAGCGCTCGGCGCGCTCGAATTCGCCGGTCCACACGATCGAGCGGCCGAGCTGGTGGACTTCGAGCATCAGCCGCTCGGCATGGTCGCGCGAGTAGCCGAACAGTTTCGTCAGCACCAGCGTCACCCAGCTCATCAGGTTCACCGGGTCGTCATGCACGATGACATGCCACGGCGGCAACGTTTGCGTCTGCTCGCGCGTCTCCGCCGCCGGCGACGCCTTCGTGACCGTGGCGGCGTGCGCGTTCACGAGCCGAGCGAGCCGAACAGCGTTTCGAGCCGGGTGATACCCGCCTCGATCGCAGCCGTCGTGGCGCCGCCGACCGACAGGCGGAACCAGCCGTCTTCGCGCGCGAGCCCGAATGCCTGGAACGGCACCACCGCGATGCCGGCGCGCTGCAGCAGCACGCGGCGGATGTCTTCGTTCGTCTCGAGCATCTTGCCGTCGACGACGCGGCCAAACAGGTCGAAGCGCGCCGACAGGTAGAGCGTCCCCTCAGGTGCGACGCAATCGACCGCGAGCCCCTTCGACTTGAGCCGCTGGATCCCCGCATGCGCGAGGTTCAGCCGCTCGGACAGGCGCTGGTGCATCTCGAGCCGGAAAGTACGGAAGGCCGCGGGGTCGTCGATGAACTTGGCCGTCGCGATCTGTTCCGCCTTGGGCGCCCAGGCGCCGACGTGGCCGAGCAGGTCCGACATGCGCTGGCTCACCGCGGGTGCAGCGACCGACCAGCCCACGCGCATGCCCGTCGCCGCGAGCGACTTGGAGATGGCGTCGAGCATGACGACGTAGGGGGCGCACTCGGGTACGAGCCCCACGGGGCTCACCGGTTCCATGCGGCCGAACTCAAGCGCCCAGTAGACCGCGTCGAACATCAAGTAGGCCGGCCGCACACCACGTTCGCGGCGGCGGTCGTTCTCTTCAACCAGCGCGACGCAGATGCCCTCGAGCACCTTCGGCTCGATCGCGGTGCCGGTGGGATTGAGCGGCGTGTTGATGGCGAGCAGGCGGATGTCGGGCAGCAGCGCCTTGATCTGCTCGACGGTGGGGTGGAAGCGCGAGGCGCGCGTGACTTCGATCTGGATCCCGCGGGCACCCGTGAGGTAGCAGTAGTGGTTGTTGTTCCACGACGGCACCGGGTAGGCCACCGCCTCGCCCGGGTCCACGAGCGCGAGATAGGTCGCGTAGATCAAGGG
>JAYSRO010000365.1:0-4994 GCA_043720995.1 Candidatus Eiseniibacteriota bacterium | reverse complement strand
GAGGGCGCCGAATCGCTCGTCTATGACGTGAAGTGCGGCGATGGCGCCTTCATGCGCGAGCCCGAGCGCGCGCGTGGCCTCGCGCGGCGACTGGTCGCCGCGACGCGCGCGCTGGGGGCCAAGGCTTCGGCGTTCGTCACCGACATGAACCAGCCGCTCGGGCAGGCCGTCGGCAACGCGCTCGAGGTGCACGAGAGCATCGACATCCTGCGTGGCAAGGGGCCCTCCGATGTGCGCGAGCTCACGCTCGTGCTGGCGGCGCGCATGCTGTCGCTGGCGGGCGTTGGTCCCAGCGACGCGGAGGCGCACGTGCTGGCGGAGCGAGCGCTCGACTCGGGGGCCGCGTGGCAGAAGTTCCTCGAGCTCGTCGAAGCGCAGGGCGGCGACGTCAGCGCCATCGACCGGCCCGAGCCAAAGCTGGCGCGCGCGCCGCACATCGAGACGGTCACCGCGACGCGCTCCGGCACGCTGACCGCGGTGCGTAACTTTCAGCTGGGTGAGACCATCGTGCGGCTGGGCGGCGGCAGGCTGGCCAAGGAAGACACCATCGATCCTGCTGTGGGCGCGATGATCCTGCGGCGCATCGGTGACACCGTAAAGGCTGGCGAGCCGCTGGCGGAGTTGCATCTCGCGAAGCCCGACGCAGGTTTCACCGAACGCATCCGCGAATGCTTTGTGATTGCGGATACGCCAGCGGCGCCGCCCACGCTGATCGTCGACGAGATCAACTAGGGCGGCTGCTAGTGCTCCGTGGGCGCTTCCGTGTCAATGACCTGCGCTGGCGGTGATGGCTCTTGTGGATTGAGTGCCGGTCCCGGGTGGGCAGTGCACAGGTCGGCCGGCTCCGAGCCTTCGGGGAACTGCTCGCTCGTCACGTTCGGGCAGGACTGCGTCGCCAGCATGCCGGTCTCGGCGCACACCTCGCGCGTCACCGTTCCAGCCGGCAGGGGGAAGTCCTCGACCGGACGGCCGCGCGTCGCCGACAGCATGAAGTCGGTCCATGCCGGCAGCGCTGCGCGAGCGCCGGTCATTCCCGGCCCGATCTTGCGCTTCTGGTCGTAGCCGACCCACACGCCGGCGACAAGGCTCGGGACGTAGCCGACGAACCAAGCGTCCATGTAGTCGTCCATGGTGCCGGTCTTGCCCGCCGCGGGAATCGTGAACCCCATGGCGCGCGAAGGGGCGCCGGTGCCGTGGTCAACGACGCTCTGCAGCATCGAGGTCATCACGCCGGCGGACTCCTCCGACAGCACTTCCGTCGGGCGCGGGCTGTTCTTCTCGAGCACATTGCCGCTGCGATCCTCGACCTTGAGGATGGTCATCGGCTCGTTGCGGATGCCGCGGTTCGCGAACACACCGTACGCCGAGGTCAGCTCCAGCAGCGTGACCTCGCTGCTGCCCAGCGCCAGCGACAGGTTCTGCCCGAGGGGGCTCTTGATCCCCAACCGCCGCGCGTAGGTGGCGACGAGCGAGGTGCCGACCTTGCGTAGCAGCTTGATGGCGGGGATGTTGATGGACTGTTGCAGCGCGTAGCGCAGCGTCACCGAGCCGCGGTACTTGTGGTCGTAATTCTGGGGCTGGTAGGGCTTGCCGTTGGCGCCGCCGGGGAAGCTCACCGGTTCGTCGACGACGATGTCGGTGGGGCGGAAGCCGTTGTCGATCGCTGCGGCATAGACAAACGGCTTGAACGCCGAGCCGGGCTGGCGCTGCGCCTGCGAGGCGCGGTTGAAGTTGCTCTGGTTCCAGTCGCGCCCGCCGATCATCGCGCGCACATAGCCGTTGCGCGGATCGATCGCCACCAGGGCGCCCTGCAGGTAGGGTGTCATCACGCCGCCGCTGCGCGAGGAGTCCGCCAGCACGGGGTGGTAGTTCGCACGTGTCACCTTGGTCTTCAGGTCCGCCTCGATCGAGGTGAGCTGCTTCTCGAGCGCGCGTTCTGCCGCCAGCTGGAGGTCCATGTCGAGCGTGGTGTAGATCTTGAGCCCGCCCTCGTAGACGGCGTTCGAGCCATAGCGCTCGTCGAGATGGAGCCGGACCAGCTCCACGAAGTAGGGCGCGCGGTCGTTGCTGTAGCGCACCGGCGTGACGCCGAGCGGCGCGCGGACGGCGTTGTCGAACTCCACGCGAGTGATGGCCTTGGTCGCCAGCATGTTGCGCAGCACCTTGCCGCGGCGCAGCTTCGAGGCGGCAGGCTTGCGGCGCGGGGAGTACTGGCTGGGGTTGGCGGGCAGCCCGGCGAGCAGCGCGCACTCGGGCAACGTCAACTCGGCGAGCGGCTTGCCGAAGAACGTCTTGGCGCCTGCCTCGACACCGTAGGCGCCCTCACCGAAGTAGATCTGGTTGAAGTAGAGCTCGAGGATCTGGTTCTTCGAGTAGGCGCGTTCGATCTGCACCGCGAGCGCGATTTCCTTGAGCTTGCGCGACATCGTGCGTTCCTGCGTGAGGAACAGGTTGCGCGCCAGCTGCTGGGTGATCGTGCTGCCGCCCTCGGTGGTGTGCATGTGCAGGACGTTACTGACCGCGGCGCGGCCGACACCCCACAGGTCGACGCCCCAGTGCTGGTAGAAGTTGCGGTCCTCGGTCGACAGCGTGGCGTTGATCAGGTTGCGCGGGATCTGGTTGAGCCGGACCGACGAGCGGTTTTCCTTGAAGAACTCGTGCAGGACACGGCCGCGGGCGTCGAACACCACGCTCTTCACGGGCGCCTGGATCTGGTTGAGTTGCTCGGGGCGGGGCAGATCGTGGCCGAGCCACTGCACGAGACCGAACACCGCTCCGGCCGAACCGCATACGGCGACCACGACGAGCGTGAGGAAGAGCTGCCAGGGAAAGCGGCGCGCGGCGCGCACTGCCGCCTTCGATGCGGAGGAGGGAAGCGTCAAGAGAGTCCTTTCGGTGCGTAGGGTCCAGATGCGTCGTGCGCTCGCAGGCTAGGGGCCGCTGTCGAAAAGGGTCAAGCGCTTTCGACGGGTTTGAAGCGCCGCACGGGCCCGCCTAGAATCCGCGCTGCGAACGATTGCCTTGGGATGCGGACCTCACGCGGGGAGTTGGAATGACGCCTGAACAGCAACGGGACCTGTTGACCGCGGGTACCGAGGAAATCCTGCCGGCGGGCGAGCTCTACGAGCGGCTCCTCGCCAGCGCCAAGGAGCGCCGGCCGCTACGCGTGAAGCAGGGTTTTGATCCGACCGCGCCCGACATTCACCTCGGCCACAGCGTGGGATTACGCAAGTTGCGCCAATTCCAGGACCTCGGCCACCAGGTCGTGCTGATCGTCGGCAACTACACCGGCATGGTCGGCGACCCCAGCGGCCGCAACAAGACGCGCCCGCAGCTGACCGAGGCGCAGGTGGAGGACAACGCGCGCACCTACCTCGAGCAGTTCTTCAAGGTGCTCGAGCGCGACCCTGCACCCCCGCGTTTGCCAGTGGAAGTGCATCGCAATGGGGATTGGTTCAGCAAGATGACGTTCATGGAAGTGATGCGGCTCGCTTCTCAATATACGATCGCGCGCATGCTGGAGCGTGACGATTTCTCCAAGCGCTATGCCGCGCAGCAGCCGATCGCCATTCATGAATTGTTCTACCCGCTGATGCAGGGCTACGACTCGGTCGCGATTCGCGCCGATGTCGAACTCGGCGCCACCGAGCAGAAGTTCAATCTTATCGTGGGCCGCACGTTGCAGGAACTGCATGAACAGCGGCCGCAAGTCGTCATGACACTGCCGGTGCTGCCGGGGCTTGATGGCGTGCAGCGCATGAGCAAGAGCCTCGGCAACTACATTGGCGTAACCGATGAGCCCTCGAACATGTTCGGCAAGGTGATGAGCCTGCCGGACGCGGCGATGGCGTTGTATTGGCGGCTGGTCACGGATGCGAATGCGGAAGAGCTCGCGCGTGTGAATGCATCGCTCGCAGACTCCAGTGTGAATCCAATGCAGATCAAGAAGCAGTTGGGACAACGGCTGGTGCGCATGTACCACGGGGTGGCGGCGGCGGAGCGCGCGCAAAGCGACTTCGAGTTGCAGTTCTCCAAGCGCGCTACCCCTGAGCACCTCGAGGAGTTCGGCCGCGCTGCTCTCGATGCGGTCGCCAAGGACATGGCGCAGCCCACGGTGCTGGATTATGCCGTTGCTTCGGGGATCAGCGAGTCCCGCGGGGCCGCGCGGCGCATGGTGGAGCAGCGCGCAGTGCGGGTGGATGACGAATTGGTGGCCGCCTGGGACCAGGTTTTCGACCCCGCGCAAGCACATATCGTGCGTATTGGCCGCAAGATGCGCCGGTATCGGCCAGATTAATTTTTGCGCAGGGAAGGGGACGCACGGAAAGGTAACTCTTGTGCGTTTCCTGACTCGGTTTTAAAACGTTTTGTCGCAAGGTGTTACGGTGGCTTGGCCCGGTTTCACCACCCGAGGTGGGGTGGGCTGCTTGACACCCTTGCGGGCCTCACCTATGTTGCCCCTGTCGCAAGGAACCACCTCTCGCAGGACAAACCACTTGACTTCATCAGCGGTCGAGAGTAAGTTCCGCGTCCGCTTTTTCCCTAGCGGGAAGAAGTGCTGATTTTCTTTGCTCTTTGATAATCGAATAGCGCACGTGACTTTGAAGGCCCTGCGAGGGCCCCGCAACCATCTTGCCGCAAGGTGAGGTGGAAGTCGGGGATTCACCTTGCATATAAGATCCATGAGGCCAGAGCTTCGGCACTGGTTCTCATGATCTCCGTTATTAATAATTCATCACGGAGAGTTTGATCCTGGCTCAGAACGAACGCTGGCGGCGTGGATTAGGCATGCAAGTCGAACGCGAAAGTAGGAGCAATCCTATGAGTAGAGTGGCGAACGGGTGAGTAACGCGTGAGAAACCTGCCTTCATCTGGGGGATAACACTCCCAACGGGGTGCTAATACCGCATGAGACCACGGGGCTGCATGGCCCTGAGGTCAAAGGTGGCCTCTATTTATAAGCTACCGGATGAAGATGGTCTCGCGTCCCATTA
>JAYSRO010000364.1:0-4995 GCA_043720995.1 Candidatus Eiseniibacteriota bacterium | reverse complement strand
GCGGCCTGATCGACGCCGGCACCATCGATGCCGCCAATGTCACGGTCACTGCGGCGCACCGCTCGCGGCCTGAGCGGCTGGCGCAGGAACTCGGCGTGAAGATGGGCACCTCGAATCGTGAGGCAATCAAGGGCGCTGGCGTGGTGATTGTCGCCGTGAAGCCACAGCAAGTCGGCACGGTGCTCGACGAGTTGCGCGGCTCACTTGAGCCGAACCAGTTGCTGATCTCCGTCGCCGCATCGGTCGGCACCACGTTCATCGAGTCCAAGCTCAAGGGCCCGATCCCCGTGATCCGCGCCATGCCCAACACGCCCGCGCTGATCCGCTGCGGCATGACCGCAATTGCCCCGGGCTCGCATGCGCGTGACGAGCACCTCAACATGGCGCGCAGCGTGTTCAACTCCGTGGGCCGCACGGTCGTCGTCGACGAGAAGCACATGGACGCCATCACCGGCCTGTCCGCGAGCGGACCTGCGTTCATCTACATCGTGATCGAGTCGCTCGCGGAAGGCGGAGTGAAGGTCGGACTCCCCCGCGACCTCGCCATCGAACTCGCTGCGCAGACCGTGCTCGGCGCGGGCTCCATGGTGATCCAAACGGGCCAGCACCCCGCGTTGCTCAAGGACCAGGTCACGACACCCGCCGGTTGCACGATCGACGGCATCCTGAAGCTCGAAGAGGGCGGCCTGCGCGTCACGTTGATCAAGGCCGTCGTCGAAGCCGCCGAGCGCGCCAAGCAGTTGATCGGCGGATGACGCGGCTCGCGCCCGATGAAGCGGGGCAGCGCGTCGCGGCATTGTTCGAGTCCGCCGCGGCACGACTGTTCGAGGACCTCGCGCAGTCCGGCGCGATCCCTGAGCCCGCCCTCGCGAACGCGCGACAAGAGTGGGACTACTACGCGCTGTTCGGCTGCGTGCGCGGCATCGTCGCCGCGCGCGGCTTCGCGCCCAAGACCGCCGACACCATCAACACGCTGCACTCGGAAGTGTTCCGCCTGTGGGACGCCGCCGCACTCGGCGGCATGGACACGACGCGGCGCGCGACACTTGGGCGGCGCTACGAAGCCTACGAGACGATTGCGCAGGCCGGTGGTGCGGCGGGCGCTGATGACGTCGCGCAACGTCTCGGCGCGGAGGCCGCACGGCACATGATCGGTGAGGACGCTGCGGCGGACATCGTCGACATCCTGGGCTCCATGCACGAGCTGCTCGCCGAGGCCGTGGTGGCCGTGCTGAGTGGCGAGGGCGACGTCCCGAGTGTCTAACGTGGACGCGATACCGCAGGGCATTGCGACGCCGCCGCTCGCGGGCGCGCACGAGATCGTTGCGCGGCTCGAGCGCGCCGGCATCACCGTGGCACTCGGCGGCAGCGGGCTACTCGCGGCGCTGGGACTCGCAACCACCGTGCACGATTGGGATCTCACGACGGATGCGGCGCGGGAAGATGTCGAGGCAGCACTCGAGGGCATCGAGTGGGACTACAAGGGCTCCGATGAACTCCACGCCGACGAAAAGCTGATGGTGCCGTCGTTGGAGCTGGAGATCATTCGCGGC
The DNA here is from genome assembly GCA_043720995.1 of Candidatus Eiseniibacteriota bacterium. GTDB lineage: Bacteria > Eisenbacteria > RBG-16-71-46 > RBG-16-71-46 > RBG-16-71-46 > JANLWK01. The sequence continues at coordinate 3,442 of JAYSRO010000364.1, read as the reverse complement.
TTCGCGTTCTTCACGCCTGACGGCATCGTGCGCATACCGACTGTCGTCACGCGGCGATGGGCAGGGCTGCCGGTGGGCTCACCCGTGGCGTGGGCGGTCGCGTATGGATTGCTCGGGCGCGAGCCCAAGTGCGAAGCGTTGTGCGCATGGCTCGAGCGAAACGGCGCGGACCGCGAGGCGCACGCGGGGCTGCTCGCCCAACCGCTGCCGGAAGAATTCGCGCGGCGATTGCGCGCGTTGCCGCCACTCGGCGACTAGTATCGCGGGGACGGTCGTGCTCAGCTCACGCGCGTGCCGCTTCGTGCGCCGCTGCGCACGCGCCGCGCGCCCCTACTCCCGCGCCGCCAGCTTCCGCAGCCCCGCCTCGTCCATGCCGAACTGCAGCCACTCCTTCGGGACTTCGGCGCCCCCCTGGCGGTGATAGAAGTCGATCGCGAGCTGGTTCCAGTCGAGCACGTCCCAGTCGACGCGATCGCAGCCGCGCTCGATCGCGATGCGCGCCAGCTCCTGCATTAGCGCGCGCCCCGCACCCGTGCTGCGCGCCGCGGGCTCGACGAACAGGTCCTCGAGCCACAGCCTGCGCCGCACGCGGAAGCTCGAGTAGCGCGTGTAGAACAGGAAGTAGCCGACGATGCGGCCGCCGTGCTCGACAACGCGGCACTCAAGCGAGTCCTCGCCGCCAAACAACAATGTCCCAAGCTGTTCGCGCGTTCCGGTAACGTAGTCTTGCAGCTTCTCGTACTCCGCCAGCGCGTTCACCAGTTCCCATATGCGCGGCAGATCGGCGGGGGTCGCAGGGCGCGGCGTGAGCGCGTTCATTCGCCGATCACCTTCACCAGCACGCGCTTGTTGCGGCGGCCATCGAACTCGCCGTAGAAGATTTGCTCCCATGGACCAAAGTCGAGCTTGCCCGCCGTGATCGCAACAACCACTTCGCGACCCATGATCTGCCGCTTCATGTGCGCGTCGGCGTTGTCCTCGCCCGTGTCGTTGTGGCGGTACTGGTCGACCGGCGCATGCGGCGCCAGCTTCTCCAACCAGCGGTCGTAGTCGCCATGCAGCCCCGACTCGTCGTCGTTGATGAACACGCTCGCCGTGATGTGCATCGCATTGACCAGCACCAGTCCCTCGCGCACGCCACTCGCGCGCACGATGCGTTCGACCTCCGGCGTGATGTTCTCGAAACCGCGGCGCGCGGGGATGTTCATGACGAGATGTTCGGTCTGGGATTTCATAGCGGCGCACGTTAACACGATGGCGCGCGACGCTCGATGCAGCGTGGCGCTGTTGAGACGCGTTTGATGCCTCTGCTACGGTCGTGCATATCGCACTGAACTGCGGCTCCGCGCCTCCCGATAACTAGCGTGAACCCGCGCACCACGCACGCGAATCCAAAGCACACACGACTTGATACCCCGCCTTCACGACAGGAGCCAACCCGTGGCGAAACCATCACTTGCCGAAATCGCGATCGTCTCCGGCGCGCGCACCCCGATGTCCGAGTGGATCGGCGGCAAGCGCGGTGATGGCCAGCAGGGCGGTGCCCTGGCGACGCTGTCGGCAATTGAACTGGGAGCCGTCGCCGCGCGCGCCGCGATCGAACGCGCGGGCATCACGCCGGACAGGATCGACCACGTGATCATGGGCAACGCACTGCAAACTTCCGCCGACGCGTTGTACGGCGCACGGCATGTCGCCCTGAAGGCGGGCATCCCCCGCCCCGTTCCGGCACTCACCGTGAATCGTCTCTGCGGCTCCGGACTGCAGAGCGTCATCAGCGCCGCGCAGCAGATCCAGACGGGTGAGGCCACGTGGGTCGTCGCCGGCGGCATGGAGAACCTGAGCCAGGCGCCGTTCGTGGTCCGCGGCGCGCGGGGTGGCATCAAGCTCGGCCAGGGCCAGCTCGAAGACTCGCTGATGGCCGGACTGCGCGACAGCTACTGCGGCCTGTTCATGGCGCAGACCTCGGACAACCTCGCGCGCAAGTACGGCCTCACGCGCGAAGCCCAGGACACCTTTGCGCTGCGCTCGCACACGCTCGCCAACACCGCCACGAACAACGGCCGCTTCGCCGAGGAGATCGTGCCCATCGAAGTGAAGGCCGGCCGCGGCGCGTCCAAGATCGTCGACCAGGACGATCACCTGTTCCCGAGCACGACCCTCGAAGGCCTGATGAAGTTGCCGCCCGCGTTTGGCCCCGAGTCCTTCGTCACCGCCGGCAACGCCTCGGGCATCGTCGATGGCGCCGCCGCCGTCGTCGTCACCTCGCTCGCTGATGCCAAGGCCGCGGGCCGCACGCCCATGGGAGTGATCCGCGGCTACGCCAGCGTCGGCGTCGACCCCGACATTATGGGCATCGGCCCAGCACCCGCGATCCGCGCCGCCGCGGAGCGCGCAGGCATCAAGGTCGACGACATCGACCTGTTTGAGATCAACGAAGCGTTCGCGGGACAGTTCCTCGCGGTCGAGAAGGAACTCTCGCTCGATCGCGAGAAGGTGAACGTCAACGGCGGCGCGATCGGATTGGGCCACCCGCTCGGCGCCACCGGAACGCGCCTGATCTACACGCTGCTGATCGAGCTGGCCAAGCGCGGCAAGCGCTGGGGCGCCGCGTCCGCGTGCATCGGCGGCGGGCAGGGGATCGCGGTGATCGTGGAGCGGAGCTAGGTCGAGGCCCAGAGGGCGGGGCATAACTCTGGTGCCGTTAGGGTCGGTCCACAAATACGCCATCGAACCAGCTCCGGCCGACACGAATGTAGGAGTCACAAGCCGACGCCAGCCGAGCGCCACTCAGCGGACTCACGACGAACACCTTCTTCCGTTTGGCGCGAACTGCCTCAACGGCGGGCGTGAGATCCCCGTCAGCGGATAGCAGGTATGCCGTGTCAAACTCATCACGCTCCGCCATGACGACCATGTCGATCGCGATTTGCACGTCGACCGCCTTCTCCACCATGACCGTTGTCTTGGCGTGAGAATTGGCCAAATCGAGCAAATCCCTGTGAACCTCGCGATCGATGCGCACTCTCAAGTTGCCCAGATAGCGCCTCATCTCCAGCGCCGCTTCGTTGATGACAAGCCGCGGTTCAAGCCTTCCCAGGTGCACGGAAATTCTCGCATCCTGCGCAACGAGGGATGCCAAGAACCGCTGCTGGTCGCGGGCCAACGTCAAGTTCCCAGTCGGCGGCACGCATCCGATGTAGTACCGCATGCAGACCCACTGCCTTGGACCGATGAACTTTTGGCAGATCCGCGGGTAGCTCAATCGTTTCAGATCGATCAAGCCGAGTGATGTGCAACCGTGGTACCAGTTGTTCCCGTCGACAAAAACCGCCGCCAGATTCTCACCCGCGCTCACTTGGACAGCTCATGGGGCAATGGAAAACCCCGGCGTGCGTTACCGCACCCCGGGGGGATTAAACCAAGCCCCCGTGAGAGCTTG
>JAYSRO010000363.1:0-11530 GCA_043720995.1 Candidatus Eiseniibacteriota bacterium | reverse complement strand
CCGCGATCGACTTCCAGTATCGGCTCAATCTCAAAAGCTCGATCCTCACGCTGGTTCACGCCCATGCGGCACTCGCTGCGCATCCGGGTGGAGGGTCGGCGGTACTCATCGCCAATCGCCCTTCTCTGTCGTCCGGACCGGGCGTCGCCGTGACAACCGCGATGAAGGCGGGAATCGTGAGCCTGGTGAAGAGCCTGGCCGACGAGTGGAAGCCGCTGGGTATCCGCGTAAACGCGGTGGCCCCGAGCATCATGGACACGCCTGAGAATCGCCGCGACATGCCCGACGCGGACCCCACGAAGTGGCCGACGACGTCTCAGGTCGCCGAGGTCATCGGCTTCCTCGTGTCGGACGCCGGCTCGATCGTCTCGGGGACTGTGGTGCCTGTGTTCGGTCGCGCATAGTTCCGTGAGCGTGCCGCGAGTCAGCGTAGTCGTGAGTCACTACGACCGCGTGGCGTGGCTCGGCGAGGCGCTCACCTCCATACGAGCGCAGTTGTTTACCGACTACGAAATCGTGGTGGTCAACGACGCCGGTCCGCGCGACGCTGAAGCGGAGGAGTTGGCCGATTCATTCGGCGCGCGCTACGTTTGCCGAGCGGCGAACGGCGGCGTGGCCGCGACCCGTAACACGGGGGTCCGTGCGGCCCGCGGTGCGATCGTGGCCTACCTCGACGACGATGACCTCTGGGCCCCTGGGCATCTCGCAGGACTCGTGGGCCTGCTCGACGCACGGCCGGAAGTGGAGATCGCGTACGGCGACGCAGAAGTGTGGCGTATCGAACCGCCCGACGCGGCACGCGCTTCGTCGTCAGGGCCCACGTCCGCCGACATCGCCCCCGCCGCGTGGCGCACGCTCGACCGCCTCGTCCTCGCGGTGCCATTCGATCTCGACGATCTCAAACGCGACGACTTCATCGTGCCGGGTGCGATGGTGCACCGGCGCGCCTTCTACGACCGCGTCGGTCCATTCGACGAAACGCTGTTTGTGTCGGATGACTGGGACTGGCTGCTGCGCGCGCACAAAGTCGCCGGCGCGGAGGCGTTCGCGCGCCTGCCCGAGGTGGTGACGACGGTGCGAATCGTGGCGGGGGTCGGCAATCTGTCCTACGACTTCGGCGCACGTCGTCTCGCCGCACTGGCCGAGATCGAGCGCCGCCATGGCACGCCCCCGCTTGAGCCCAAGACGTTCTGGGAAGTCGCCGAGACCTACGCCGCGCGACGAACTCCCTAGGCCCAGGGGCAGTCGGGACGGGTTCCAGGGACATCCAGCGCGGTTGTGGCAGCCCCTGGGACGCTCGCTACTGGGTCAATCATCGCTGTGGCGCGACCCCAGTTGCGAGGGATATCCTTTAGGCTCTCCGGCCACCTGATCGTCCCTACCGAGGCATTGATGACCCGCACTCGCCTGCTGAAACTCGCCCTCGCCGCCACGCTTCTGCTGGCCCTCTTCGCACCCGTAGCGAGCGCTCAGGTGGCGCTGCGCAACATCACGCTGCGTTCACACCGCAACGACTACCCGCAGCCGGGTGGCGACCTCGCCTATTCCGCGTGCTGGGGTTACGTGCATCAGGATGGGCGTGAGTACGCCATCCTGGGTCATCGCTCGGGCGTGTCGATCTACAACGTCACCGACCCCGACAACATCACGTTCGTGAAGTACTTCGCCGGGCTCGATTCGTACTGGCGCGAGATGAAAGCCCATCGCAACTGGCTCTACGTGGTGACCGAGAACGCGACGACCGCAGGCGGCATTCAGCCGGGGATGCAAATCATCAGCATGGTTGATCCCGAGAACCCGGTGCTGCTCTCGACCTACAACACGAATTTCAACCGCTCGCACACGGTCGTCGTGGACACGTCGCGTGCGATCCTGATCTGCAACGGCACGAACTACCGCAACCCCACGACCGGCGCTACGACGCGCACCGGCATGCGCATCCTGTCGCTCGCAAACCCGACGGCCCCGGTCGAAGTGGGCGTGTGGCCCGCGACGCCTGCGCAGCAGGCAGTCACCGGAAACTACGTGCACGATTGCCAGCCGGTCGGCAACCGGCTGTATGCATCATCGATTTACATCGGCACCCAGCGCATCTTCGACTGGACGACGCCCGCGAATCCCGTCCAGATCAAGAGTTGGACCTATCCCGGCGCCTACTACACGCACAGCGCTTGGCCGGATGCGGCGCGCAACCGGCTGTATATCTGTGACGAGCAGAACGGCCAGACCATGCGCATCTTCGACATCTCGACCGAGACCTCCCCCGTGCTGGCCGGTGAGTGGACCGCGAACCCGCAGGCGATCGTCCACAACCCGCGCGTGCAGGGGAACGACCTGTGGCTGGCGAACTACACCGAGGGCATTCGCGCGCTCGATATCACGGACCCGAGCCATCCCGCCGAGTGGGGCTACGCAGATTCGTGGCCGGGCGCATCAGGCGGTTACGAAGGCGTGTGGGAGGTCTATCCTTACTTCCCCTCGGGTACGATCATCGCCAGCGACATCACCGGTGGGCTGTATGTCTACCACGCCAATCGCAACTATGGCGTCGTCTACGCACACGTGACGGACGGCGCCAATTCGCTCGCGGGCGCCAAGGTGTTTGTCGAGGGCCCCGGCGACTCCGCACTCACCACGACGGACGGCACCGTCGCGTTCGCGCCGAGCCCCGGCGCCTACACAGTCCGCGCGACCAAGTTCGGATATGCCGACGCGATCGCGAGCATTACCTTGAACCAGGGCGACCACCAGACCATCGAGTTGCCGCTGGCCCTCAAGCCAACCGAGGCGTTTTCGGGCACGGTCGTCGACGCCAACACTCTGGCACCGCTCGCGGCCGCCGAGGTGAACCTTGCCTACACTCCGGTCCACGATCACACCGATGCTGGCGGCGGCTTCGATCTGGGAGCAGTGCCGGTGGGCAACTATCGTCTCGAAGCCGGCCGGCCGGGCTATGTCCCGATTTCTTTCGAGCGCGCGATCGGCCTGCCGCCCAGCACGCAGGCGATCTACCTGAGTCCCGCCGCGAGCTACGATCCGATGCAAACGGCCCTCGGCTGGACGGTGGGAGGAGCCACGACCGGCGACAACGCGGTGGGCGGCTTGTGGGCGCGCGTCGAGCCCTTCGGCACCAGCATCGGCGGCACGCAGCCGGTATTGGCCCGTCGCGAGGGCAGCGGCGACGCCGATGCGTTGCTGGGACTCGGCGCGCCACCCGTGCGCGGTTCGGGTGCCGGTGCGCTGTCCCTGCTGGGTATCGGGCGCCCGCGCGTTGGCCCACTCCACGGTGGTGGCGAGGGCGAAGGCGCGAGTCCGGGACAGGTGCAACCGGAAATCGACCGCAGCGCCGATCCCGAATCATTGTGCTGGGTGACGGGACAAGGAACCTCGCACACGGCGATCGAAGAAGCGGATGTTGATGGGCCCGGCAATGTCGGCGGCAAGACGACATTGACCTCCCCGGCGTACAACACCACGGGGATGACCGAACCGACCATCGGCTACTGGCATTGGTTCTACACGCAGTTCGCCTCGCCAGATGATTGGCTCGCGGTCTTGATCAGCAATGATGACGGCGCGACTTGGGTCCCTGTCGACACTCTGCGTGGGCTGCACAATCACTGGGAAGAAGCCGCCATTCGCGTCGCGGACTTCATCGTCCCCTCGGCGCAAGTGCGCGTGCGGTTCATCGCCGCCGACATGGGCGAGCCCTCGGTGGTGGAAGCCGGGATCGATGACCTCACGCTGTATGACGCGGTGGCCGGCATTCTGAACGTGCCCGGCGGATCCACTGCCGCGCGGCTCAACTTCCGCTCACCGATTCCCAACCCCGCCCCGGGTCTCGTGACACTGGCCCTCGACCTGCCGCGCGCGGGCAAGTTGGTTGTGGAGGTGTTCGACATCGGCGGCCGTCGCGTCGCTACATTGCACGATGGACCCTCAGCCGCGGGACCGCTGCAATTGCGCTGGGATCCCGCGCAGGGCGGAGCAGTCACGCCCGCAGGCGTCTACTACGCGCGCGCGCGGCTCGGTGATGAGTCGGCGAACATGCGCATCGCGCGGGTCCGGTAGCGGAGCCGGGGCGTCCCGCGACGCCCCGGCCATTCGCTTACGCCCGCTCCCACCGCCGCGCGAACAGCCGCGCCACGATGAGGAACACCGTCAGGAACCCGAGCAACATCCCGATCTGCGGCATCAGCCCGCTGACCGGTGAGTTGCGCCAGAACACCTTCACGAAGCCGTCGAGCGCCCAGGCGTTGAACGCCACGAGTCCGGCCTTCTGCATGCCGGCACTCATCAGGAAGCGCGGGAACATGCTGCCGCCGAGCGCGGACATCGTGAGGATGATGATGGTCGAGATGCCCGACAGTTGGGCGCGCGTGCGGCACGCGGTCGCCAGCACCATGCCGAAGCCGGCCGATGTCGCGGCCGTGATCAGCGTCATCACGGCAAACCCGGGTAAGTGGTGGACAAGGTCGAGGTGGAACACCAGCATGGCGTAAAGGAACATCACGCAGATCTGCGCGCAGCCGAGCACAGTGAGGTAGACCCACTTACCCGCCAGCAGGCCGTTCATGCCGAGCCGCGTCGAGATCACGCGTTCGAGCGTGCCGGACTCGAGTTCGTCGAGCATCGTGCCCGCTCCCGCCGAACAGCTGAATAGCAGGAACATCACCGCGATGCCCGCCGCGTAGAATGAGATCAGCGCGCCACCCTTGTCCTCGCCGAGTATGTCGACGATATCGACGGCCATCAGGCCGCCCGTGCCGTTCGATTTGCTTGCGCCACTCGTGTCGGCGCTCGCCGTCTCGGCGTTCTCCTTGAGCAACGGTAGCCAGCGGTCGATCGAAGTGCGCTGCGTCGGCGTCAGCCCGCCGCCCACTTGATCGAGCACGTCGATGCCGTGGCGCGCCATCACGTCGGGTGCGGCGGTCATTGTCGCTTTCTGGAGCAGGCCCATCACCATCTGCGGTGCGACGGGGTCGGACTTGTCGGCGAGGAGCACGACGTGCACGCCACCACCATCGAAGCGCATCAACGAGCTATCGATCCCCGCAGGGATCACGACTGCCACCGGCAGGTCGCCGTCCTTGACCAGTGCCGTGGCGCGCTCGCGCGTCAGCGGAATCTCGGGCGCATTCTTCGCGGCGTTTTCGGGCTTCGCGGTCAGCGTGACCTTGAGCCCCGTCTCCGCGGCCAAGGCCTTCACCAACCGGGCGCTCAACTCGGTGTGTGCTTCGTCGACGACCGCCAACGGCACGCGCGCGGTGGACTGCGACGAGCCACCGAACACCTTCGCGAAGATCGTGAAGAACAACACGGGCAACAGAAACGCCATCGCCTGCGCCACGCGATCGCGGCGCAGCGTGGTGAACCATACCTTCAGCATGGTCGCGATCATTCGCGCAACTCCCTTCCGGTGAGATGGAGGAATACCGACTGGAGGCTGGCGCCGCGAACCTGCAGGTCCTCGACGGCGGAGCCACTGGCGCGCAGCCGCTCGAGCAGCACGGGCAGCTCGGATGAGACATCGCGCATGCGCGTGGTGAACTGGCGATCGTTCCACTCGCCCGTGAATCCCTCGGCCGCTTCGGGCACGCGATCGAGCCGCAGCGCAACCTGCAGGTGCCCGCCCACGGTGCTCTCGACGAGTGCCGCGAGCGAGCCCTCCGCGATCAACTTGCCGTGATCCACGATCACGATGCGGTCGCAGCGAGCTTCGGCTTCCTCGAGCTGGTGCGTGGTGAGCAGCAGCGAGGCGCCGCTCGCGCGCAGGCGGTCCAGCATCTCGTAGATGCGCTCGCGGCTCTGCGGATCGACGCCCACGGTGGGCTCGTCGAGCAGCAGCGCCTTGGGCTCGTGCAGGACAGCGCAGGCGATATTGAGGCGGCGCTTCATCCCTCCCGAGAACGTCTTGATGGGCTCCTTCGTGCGATCCGCCAGCGCCGTCCACTCGAGCGCCCACTCAACGCGCGCCTTCAGCGCAGCACCCGTGAGCCCGTTCAATCGCCCAAAGGTGGCGAGGTTCTCGCGCGCCGTCAGCAGCGGGTAGAGCGCGATCTCCTGCGGCACCACGCCGAGCGCGTCGCGGCCAGTGGCGCCTTGGAGCTTGCGGCCGAACAGTTCGATCTCGCCGCCATCGAGCGCCACGCGGCCGGCGATGGCGCGAATCAATGTGGTCTTGCCGGCACCGTTGGGCCCGAGCAGCGCCAGCAGTTCGCCGGCGCGCAATTCAAAGGATAGTCCCTTTAATGCGGCGGTGTTTCCAAAACTCTTGCGCGCGTCGTGGACGCGTAGTACGGGGGCAGTCGTCATGCGGTCCCTCCCTCAGGCAAGGACACTAGCCGAAGGCACTGACCCGGGAACGCGAGTCCCGCTGAAGTGTCGCTCAGGGGCGACGAGTGGTAGCCGACCGGGCTGGGCGGTCGACTGACCCGGAGTGAGTGGGGCTCACAGTTCCTGCGCGACACCCCCGCGCCACACTCGCTCCACGCGGCCCGTCAATGCTCGGCCGGCGTAGGGCGTGATCTTGTGCCGCTGGCGCAAGCGCACAGCATCGACGGTCCACGCCGCGCCTGGATCGAACGCCACCAGATCCGCGCGTTGTCCCGGCGCGATGCTCCCCACATCCCCCGCGATCCCCGCCAGCGCCGCGGGCCGCTCGGCCATCCAGCGCGCGATGTCGGACAATGTGGCGCCACGCTGGCGCGCCGCGGTCCACATGACGGGCAGCCCGAGTTCGAGCGAGGCAACTCCGCCCCACGCCGCGAAGAAGTCGCCGCGATCGAGACTCTTGAGCGCCGGCGGGCAGGGCGAGTGATCGCTCGCCACGAGATCGATGTCCCCCGCGAGCAGGGCGGCCCACAACGCCTCGCGATTCGCGCGCGAGCGGATCGGCGGCGCGCACTTGAATTGCGTGGCGCCATCCGCAATGTCTTCCGCAGCGAAACTCAAGTAGTGCGGACAGGTCTCGACGGTCACCGCCGCCCCACGCGCACGCGCCGCACGCAGGGCGGGCAGCGCCTCCATCGCCGCGAGGTGCACGATGTGGACGCGGCAGCCTGTTTCGGCTGCGAGCCGCAGCACCAACTCGATCGCCTCGACCTCCGCGGCCGCGAGGCGGCTGTCGAGCCACGCCGCGTAGGCGCGGGGATCGCGACCTTCGACCGCGCGCGCGGCGAGATCGATCACCCGCGGCGACTCGGCGTGCACCAGCAGCGGCAATCCCAGCCGCGCAATGACAGGCATCGCCTCGAGCAATTCCGCTTCGCCGACATGCCCAAATTCATCGACGCCGGACGGCACCATGAAACACTTGAAGCCACACACGCCTGCGGCCGCCAGCGGCTCGAGCTGCGCGGTGTTGCCCGGCACAACGCCGCCCCAGTACTCGATGCGCACGGTGGCCGCTCGCGCCGCATCACGCTTCAGCGCGAGTGCCCCGGCCGTCGTGGTGGCGGGAATACTGTTGAGCGGCATGTCCACGAGCGTGGTGATGCCGCCGGCGAGTGCTGCGCGGCTTGCGGTGACGAACCCTTCCCACTCCGTGCGGCCGGGTTCATTGATGTGCACATGCGTGTCGACCAGACCAGGCAGCAACGCGAGCGCGCCGAGGTCTTCGACGCGGAGGCCAGCCGGCGCGGGACCGGCTGCAACCGCCGAGATCCGGCCTGCGTCCACGACGACATGACCATCGATCTCCCCTGCTGGCGTGATGATCGCGCGCGACTTGAGGGCGAAACGCTCGTGTGCGAAATCGTTCATCGCCCCACCTTACGCGTCTGCGCAGGCGCGGTAAATGTCCCGGACCATGGGGGTTCGCTTCGCCCGGCTGCGTTCAGGACTGAGCGGAGCGGCCAGAAAATTGGCCATGATCCGCGCCAGAGGGGGTTCGCCACGAAACGAAATCACAACGGGAAGTATCTCAAACGATGCGAGTTCACTGACGCAGTGGCGCGCCGCTGTCGGTGGCACCCCTCTTGCGATTTGCACGATGGGGCGGTCCGGCTCATCGGTCCGGCATCCCGGGCGCCCGCGTGGGAGGCCTCGAGCGAGCCCCCACTCAAGACGCAGCAGCACTCGCGCTGTCCGACACGATTGGGCCAACCATGCTCGATACGATCCTCTCTTCACCCGACGACTTCCCGCCCCACCTGCATCGCCACCTGCTGCAGCTGTATGCGATCAAGCACCGCCGCGCGCCGAAGACCCAGACGGAACAGCGTCGCGCGGTCTACGAGTACCTGACGCGCACGCAGCGGGACAAGACCGGTGCGCTTCGCATTCACCTGAGCGTGGAACTCGAGTCGTGGCTCAAGGGAACGGATGAACGCGTGCGCGGCTGGGGGCACGTCTCGCGTTCGGCGGGGATCGCCTACCAGTTCAGCCGCGACCTGCGGAAGCGCTTCGATCTCACGGTGGAGCGCGACTACAAGGAATTCGCCCTCTACCTCGCACTCTCCGTGCGCAGCGCCTTGCGCTGGCCGGAAGCGGCCCTCGGCGACGACTTCAAGAGTGTCCTGTGGGAACCGGCGCCCGGCATCAACTCGCCCAGCAAGGTCGGCGTCACGCGCGCCCTCAACTACCTCCGCAGGAAGTCGCCCGATTCGCGGCGCCTGGATCTCAACAAGGTGCAGGACTTCAGCCGGCTACTGGTGCGCGTCCTCTCGGAGATCGACGAGGGCAACCTGCCGGGCTACGTGCTGTCCCCCGCGCAATACGACTACCTCGGCACGCCGGTGAAGATGAAAAACCCCACGCTCCGCCTGACGGGCCTGATGCACCACCTGGTCGTCGAACGCGGCAGCATCGCCGAGCAGGAACTGAACCGCCCCGAGATGGCGCTGACGGTGGCACGTGAGGCGCCCAATATCGTGAAGCGCCTGCGCATGCCGGAACGTTTGCGCGAGGCGCATGGCATTCGCCCGACGGCTGTGACATCAGCCGGGTCCACACGGGCACCGGCGCTCCAGCAGGTGACCGTGGTCGGGCCGCTGAGCCATGGCTCGGGCTTAGGCGCCGCGGCGCGCGCGTGCGGCGAAGCGTTCAAGGCCGCCGGAGTCCCGGTGGATGTCCTGAATCACGTCGCCGGCTGGGGACGCACCGACGAGGACGAAGGCAGCGGCGTGGTGCAACGCGTGCGCGGCGACATCAACATCATCCACTTCAATCCCGACGTCATCCTTGAGAATCTGTCGCGCTGCGGTCTCGACCAGTTCGAAGGCTGCTATAACATCGGATTCGCGTTCTGGGAGACCTCGCAGGCGAGCTTCGCGCACCGTCTCGGGCTCGACATGCTCGACGAAGTCTGGGTATCGAGCGAGTACTGCCGCGCCGTGTTCCAGCAGGCCACGCGCAAGCCCGTGGTGGTCGTGCGCACACCGATTCCCAAATTCGAGGACCTGTCGTGGGCGAATCGCAGCTGCTTCGGCATTCCGGATGACCCATTCACCTTCATCTTCACTTTCGACGGCGCCTCGCGTGTCACGCGCAAGAACCCGGTGGCCGTCGTCGACGCTTTCCAGCAGGCCTACCCATCCGACAATGGCGTGCAGCTCGTGATCAAGACCCAGAACACCAACCAGCTCTCGACCGCCGACGAACGCGCCTACGCGGACATCCGCACGCGAGCCAAACAGGACCGCCGCATCATGATCATCGACGAGAGCTTCTCGAGCAATGAAGTGCACGGTTTGATCTCGGTGTGCGATTGCTATGTCTCGCTGCACCGCTCGGAAGGTTTTGGCTTCGGCATGGCGGAGGCCATGAAGCTGGGCGTCCCGGTGATCGCCACCGGCTACTCGGGCAACGAGGACTTCACCACCGAGGCGAACGCCTACCCCGTGCGCTACCGGCTGGTGCCGGTGCCCAAGCAGGACTTCGTGTTCGACGAAGCCGGCCAGGAGTGGGCCGACGCTGAAATCAGCCACGCCGCCGAGCGCATGCTCGAGGTGCGATCCGACCCGCAGCGCGGGGCGAAGATCCAACGCGCCCGGGAGACCATGCACGAACTCTACGACGAGGTCGCCGTGGGCGAAGCCTACCGCGCGCGCATCGAGGCGATCCGGGCGGGCGCGCTGATCGAAGCAGGCGCGGTGGTGGCGGGAGCGCGCTGATCGCGCACCGCGGACCCCGCACGTTGTGACGGCGCCCCAGGACGACCCCGCGCCGCGGCTTAAATGACGAAGCCGCGGCTCCCCTTCGGGCGCCGCGGCTTCGTTTTGCTCCCGGCGCGGCTCTTAAGGCCGCGCCGTTGATTGCTGCGTTCAGCGGTTTGTTAGCGGACCAGCGACACGATCCGGTTGGTCTTGACGCCCGGCGCCTGGAACCGCACGAAGTAGACACCCGACTTGAGCGTGACGCCCTGGTCGTCGGTGCCGTTCCACGTGAAGCGATAGGAGCCCGAGGCCTGCGTTCCGTCGACGATCGTGCGGACCTTGCGGCCGTCGACCGAGTAGATCGCCAGGTCAACGTGACCTTCCTTCGCGAGGCTGAAGCCGAGCACCGAATTGCCACGGCTCGGATTCGGGACCACCGCCTGGAGTTCGGTCTTGCTGGCCACCTTGGTGACGGCGAGGGCTGCACCGACCTTGACGGCAACTGCACCGTTGGTCGCGTCGCGGCCGATCACCTTCTCCACGGAGATGGCCGGGGCGCCAGCGGCAATCGCGCGGAAGCGCACGGTCGCCAGCAGACCCTCACCCGAGATGCCGCGTCCGCTGACACCCAGCAGCGCCGCATCCACCGTTCCCGCCGCCGGTGACATCACCACGCCACCACGCGACGTCATGAGGTCGCCCGCCGTGACGCCGATCGGTTCGACCACCTTGCTGTCCCAGTGGAGCGCAACCGAGATGGCCTGGAGGTCGCCCGCTCCGGTCAGCTGCACCGGAACGTCGATCATCTCGCCGGCGAGAACGGCATCCGTCTCACCCAGCGCGATCAGGTTGTCAGACATGGACGCGGTGACCGGCCCCGTGTTCTTGGTGGCCAGGCTCACGACCGGCGTGAAGTTGATGGCGTAGATCACGAGGTCTTCGAAGTTGGTCTTCGAGTCCGTGGTCGGCCGCCCGTTCGGCGAGCTGTCGGTCGTCGGACCGACATCGAGGTACTCGAAGCCAGCGAGCCCTGCGCCAGACAAGCCGTAGTGCGCGCCGAGCATCGAGATGTCCGCCGTCGTGACCTTGTTGTCACCCTGTCCCGGCGTGATCCCATCGCTCACATCGCCGAGGTGATAGCCCAGCGTGCCGCCCGTGCTGTTCGACACCGGCGACACATTGCCACACGCATCCTTCGCGTAGGCGACGTAGTACCAGTAGTCACGCGTCGCAGGCTCATCGGTCTGGCCACTCGCCGTCACACCGGTGAGCGTCCAGCCGGCCGGCGGGTAGGCACCCGGCACCGGCGGCACTGCGCCACCGGCATTGTCGTACGTCGGGTAGAAGCCGAAACCCGCGCGCCACACCTCAACCGAGGCGGCACCAGGGGCTGCGTAGGTGAGCGTCACCTTCGTCGTCCCGTCGCCGTCGTT
>JAYSRO010000362.1:0-11550 GCA_043720995.1 Candidatus Eiseniibacteriota bacterium | reverse complement strand
CTCCCGGCACGCGCGTGCTGGCCGCCATGAGCGGAGGCGTGGACTCCGCCGTCGCCGCGGCGCTGCTCGCCGAGCATGGCTGCGAAGTGACCGGCGTGACGCTCAAGCTGTGGTGCTACGGCCAGTCGCCGGTGTCGGCGCGCGCCTGTTGCACGATCGACGCCATCGATGATGCGCGCCGTGTCGCCGAGCGCTACAACTTTCGCTACTTCGTCGTCGACGCCGAGGAAGTGTTCCGCACCCGCGTGCTGCAGCCGTTCCTCGATGACTACGCCAACGGCCGCACGCCCTACCCGTGTGCGCTGTGCAACCAGAGCCTCAAGTTCGGCGATCTCGTCAGCCGCATGGAGGCGCTGGGCTCCGAGCGATTGGTGACCGGCCACTACGCCCGTCTGAGCCGCGACGAGCAGGGATCGCCCGCGCTGCGCCGGGCCGTCGATCTCACGAAGGACCAGTCGTACGCACTGGCGCTCGTGCCCTACGCATCGCTGGAGCGCACGGTGTTCCCGCTCGGCGAACTGACCAAGCCCGAAGTGCGAGAGCACGCCGCGCGCCTCTCGCTCAGCGTATGGGACAAGCCGGACAGCCAGGACCTGTGCTTCGTGCCCGATGGCGATTACGCCGGCTTCATGGAGCACCAGTTGGGAGAGAAGCGCGGCGCAGTGCCCGGCCCCATCGAAACCGCCGGTGGCGAAAAGTTGGGTACCCATCGTGGCATCGCGCACTTCACGGTCGGTCAGCGAAAGGGCCTCGGGCTCGCAGCACCCGAGCCGCTCTACGTGCTGCAGGTCGATGCGACGCGTGATGCCGTGATCGTCGGATCACGCAAGGATCTCGAGCGCCCGGGACTCGAAACGGGCGTCGTGAACTGGCTGATGCCTGCGCCGCCGGCCGCGGGAACGCGCGTCGACGTGAAGATCCGCGCGCACCACGAGGCTGCGGCTGGGCGCCTCGATCCGCGTGCGGACGGCACGGCTGCAGTGACGTTCGACACACCACAGGCCGCGATCACGCCGGGACAGCTTGCGGTGTTCTATGACGGCGACCGAGTGCTGGGTGGTGCTCCGATTGCGCGGGCGCTGTAGTTCATACGCTACGTTCTGGGGAAAGAGTTGAGTGTTCGGGGGGCGCGGGGCGTGCGGGAGGAGTGCCCTCCACGGGGCACGTTCGCGTTTGCGTTCGCGTTCGGGAGGCGCGGGGCGTGCGGGAGGAGTGTCCTCCACGGGGCACGTTCGCGTTCGCATCCTGCGAACGCTCACTACGCCTCGCCGCGCTCCGCCATCCTGGCTACGCGCGGCTACGGAGTGCCCCGTAGAGGACACTCCTCCCGCCCACCCCGCGCTCGCGAGCACAACTCTTGCTTCGTGCGGACGTGCGCTCTAAGTTGCGGCCACTGTCCGATTCTCTCCCTTCATTTTCCCTCGGAGAAATTCTCATGCTTCGGTCGCGCGTACTGATCCTCTTGCTAGTAGCGGTTTGCTCAGTAGGTTCAGCTTCGCTGTGGTCGTGTTCGCCGACAGGCAAGCAATTGTCTGCGGCGCCTGCGGCGATGAGCGTGGACCAGAAAGTTGCTCGCGGGCAGTACCTCTCCGTGGTCATGGGGTGCAACGACTGCCATACGCCGGGCTCATTCTACGGCGCCCCGGACACCACTCGTTTGTTGTCAGGCAGCGAGCTCGGTTGGCAGGGGCCGTGGGGCGTTAGCTTTGCTCGCAACCTCACCTCTGACACGGAGACGGGCCTTGGTTCGTGGACTGAAGGGCAGATCGTCACCGCGATCCGTGAGGGTCGCCGTCCCGACGGAACGCCCTTGCTGCCCCCCATGCCGTGGCCGAGCTTCGCGCGGCTGACGGACGACGACGCCCACTCGCTCGCCGCCTACATCAAGGCTCTGCCCGCCATCCGTCACGTCAATCCCACGCAGGTCTCACCCGGGCAGAAGTACACCGGCGGCGCGCTGACGTTCCCGCCCCCGCCAGCTTGGGACGCGATGAATCTACCAAGTCGGGCAGCTACATCAGCGGATAGCGCAAAGCAATAGCGCGAAGCACTTCGGGCGGTTCTTCGCCATCCGTACGGTTCCACTGAGCGTGGGGTGGGCGGGAGGAGTGTGCTCTTCGGGGCACTCCGTAGCCGTGCGTAGCCAGGATGGCGGAGCACGGCGAGGCGTAGTGAGTGTTCGCAGGATGCGAACGCGAACGTGCCCCGAAGAGCACACTCCTCCCGCACGCCCCGCGCCCCACATACGCGCAAAAACGAAGGGCGAGGCGCCGTCCGGCACCCCGCCCTTGTTCAGCACTACGATTGGTGCAGCCCGCTACTGCGCCGCCTGCATCTCGGTAAGCATCTTCGCCACCCGCGCCCCTTCGCGCTCCCGCAACGTCGCGCATTCGGTGATGCGGTCGGTGAGCTTCGCCAACTCCTGCGCGGTGCCCAAGGGGGACCGCTCCGGCTGGGCGAAGAATGTTTGCGCCGCCTCGATGCGTTCGCGCTTGCAGCCCATGGCGAAGTACACGAGGTAGACCTTGAACATCGGCGGGATCTTGCCCGCGATCGCGTCGTAGTTGTCGCGCAGCCAGTTCCAAGGCTTGTCAGCGTTCTCGGGGGAGTCCATGCCGCGGAATCCGCCCAGTAGCTCCTGCGGCTTCAGTGGGCCGGTCAGCGAGTAGGCCAGGGTTTCGTCCACGAGCGCCGGATCCTCGAAGTAGTACAGCGCTCCCAGGTAGCGGCGCCGGTCATTGGGGCTCTTGGCGCCTTCGAAGCGGCGGCGGAACTCGTGGTAGAGCGTGGTGTCGTTCGAGGTCGCGGCGAGCCGGAATGCCGTTTCGACGAGCGTCGGATCGACCGCCGCCGGGTCGGCCAGGAATGCCTTCGTCATCTCGAGTCCCTTGTGGCGCAACGCCTCGTCGCGGCCCGCCACGCCCAATTGCGACATCAACTGGCCGCGCAGCCCGGAAGCAGTGGGGCCCTCATCCGGCTTCGGCGTATCGCCCATTCGATCGAGCGCGGGCCGCAGAGTGCGACGGATGTAGCCGGCGTAGGCCTCGCGCAGGTCGGCGGTGATGAAGACCGGGCTAACGCTGCGCAGGCCATCGAGCAGCGCGCTGATGACGGCCGGCGAGGGATCCGAGCCGAAGGCCGAGAGCGACTGCAGGTAGTCGTCGCCGTGCACCATGCCGCCTTCGAGCAGCGTCTGGAGGTTCGTCACGAGACCGGCACGTTCGAGCTCGCTCAGTTGCGGGCGAGCCTTGGTGGTCAGCTGCTTGAGCATGTCGACCGACACGTTCCAGTGGTAGTAGCCCTTCTCGTCGGCATTCGGGTGGATCCACACGGGCGTGACGGCCGGCTTGAGCTTGACTGTCGTCACCGGTTCCGTGAGTAGCACGCGCTGCGTGTAGATCTGCTTGCCGTCGGAGAACTTGAGCAGTACGGGGATGTGCCAGTTCTGGGCGCTGGGCGCCGTCTCGCCGAACGGCAGGAAGCGCTGCTGGCTCAGGCGAACCTGACCATCGCTCATGAGCTCGGCCAGCACCGTCGGTACACCGGGCTGGTCGAGGAACGTCGACATCGCAGGGCCCAGATCGCGGCCGGCCGCCTTGGACAGCGCGTTCCACAGGTCCGAACCTTCCGCGTTGCCCCAGGCGTGAGTCTTCAGGTACTCGATGACACCCTTGCGGAAGACTTCAGGCCCGAGCCACGCCTCATACATTCCCAGCACGGCCTCGCCCTTCTGGTAGGCGAGGGCATCCGCGAGCTGGTTCAGGTTGATGTGCTCGTCGACCTTCTGCCGGATCGCCCGCGTCGAGAGGTGGTTGTCCGTGCTGTAAGCGCGCGCGGTGCCGTCCAGCACTTCCATCGCGATGTTGAACTCAGGGTAGACTTCGTTGGTGGTCTTGTTGCCCATCCACTCGGCGAACGACTCGTTGAGCCATAGGTCGTCCCACCACTTCATCGTCACCAGGTCGCCGAACCACATGTGGGCGAATTCGTGCGCGAGGTCGACGGCGAGCACGCGGCGCTGGCGGTCCGTCACGGACTTGGGATCCAGCGACAGCACGCGGTCGTTGAAGGTGATCGCACCCGGGTTCTCCATCGCGCCGTAGTTGTATTCCGGCACCGAGATCAAGTCTAGCTTCTTGAACGGGTAGGGCCGGCCGAAGTAGCGCTCGAGTGCCGCCATCAACGGGGGCGCCATGCGCACCGCCTCGCCCGTCATTCCCTGTTGGCTCTTGACCGTGATCACGCGGGCCGGGACGGACATCCCGGGGATCGGCGTGGCGACGAACGGCCCGGTGGCGAAGGCCACGAGATAGGACGGCATGGGAGGGGATGTCTCGAACGCCACCTCGACCAGCTCGCCCTTGGCCGCGCGCGAGAGCTCCGGCGTGTTCGCCAGCACCAACTGGTCCTTGGGAACCGTCAGGGTCACCGTCCAGGGAATCTTGAACTCCGGCTCGTCGAAGCACGGGAACGCCTGTCGTGCCTCATTGGCCTCGAATTGCGTGAAGGCGTACCAGTCGTCCCCGGACTTCAGGCGGTAGAGGCCCGTGGCCTTCTCGTCGAACGTGTTGGTAAAAGTGATGTCGAGCGAGTAGGCGCCCGGCTGCAGGTGCTGCGCCGGGTGGATCGACAAGCGTTCAAACGCGGCCTCGTTCGTCGTCGTGGCGATCTGGCCCTTGGGACCCGACAGGGTCAGTGTGCCCAGCTTCAGGCCGCGCACGTTGAGCTGGAACGAGTCGGCCTTCGCCGACGCCTTGAGTTCGAGATGCACCGAGCCCATGTACTCGCTCTTCGCCGGGTCGAGCGTCAGTTGGACCTTCTGCGAGGTCGGGTACACATCGTTGCGCAGGCGCGCGAGGTTGACTTCGGCGCGGGCAGGCAGCGCACCGGAGAGTCCCAGGGCGGCAGCGATCAGGGTCAGCGATAGAAGACGTCTCATTGGCGTGAAACCTCCGGCATATGGGGGATGCGGCCCAAGGCTATTGATATGCCGCGCACTATACCGGGGTGTCCGGGCGTCCGCGACTGTGTTTGGTGCCGGGCGGGCATCGGCGCTGCCGGGCGTGTGTCGGCGGACTCCCGCGCTGCCCGGCGCTGCCCCGGCGCACCACGGACCGCCGCGGGGCTTCCCGGCCGTTGACATGCCGGGGGCGGGCTCACTAGCGTGCGCCGACCATGGAACCCATTCCGTCGCAATCTCCCGCCGTCGAACTCTCCGCTCTGGCTCGTGTCTTCAAGGCCGGCCGCGGGGGTGGGGAGGTCGTGGCGCTTGCGGGGATCGACCTGCGGATCGAGCGGGGCGAGATATTCGGGATGCTCGGACCCAACGGCGCGGGCAAGACCACCTGCATCAAGATCCTGACGACCTTGCTGTTCCCGACGGGTGGGGTGGCGAAGGTCGCGGGGTTCGATGTCGTCGCCCAGGCGGCCGAAGTGCGACGGCGCATCAACCTGGTTTCGGGCGGTGAGAGCAGCGGCTACGGCATCCTCACGGTCCGCGAATGCCTGTGGATGTTTTCCCAGTTCTATGGCGTTCCCACCCGCGAGGCCCGCGAGCGGGTCGAGCGGCTGATCGATGTCGCTGACTTGCGCGAGTTCGCCGGCTCGCGCATCAACCGGTTGTCGACAGGGCAGCGCCAGCGAATGAATTTCGTCCGCGGCTTCGTCAGCGACCCTGAGGTGCTGTTCCTCGATGAGCCGACGTTGGGCATGGACGTCAACGCCGCGCGCCGGCTGCGCGAGTTCGTCGCAGACTGGGTGCGTGAACGCCCCGGTCGCACGGTCCTGCTGACCACTCATTATATGGCGGAGGCCGACGAGTTGTGCGATCGCATCGCCATCGTCGATCGCGGCCGCGTGCTGGCATGCGACCGCCCCGCGGCGCTGCGGCGTTCCGTGCAGGACGGCCAGCACGTGGAGCTCGAATTGAGCGGTGCGGGCGAATTGCCCGGCGACGCCCCGGAGTTGCTGGGACTTGAGGCTGGCTGGGGCGCGCCGCCTCCCGAACACGGCACGCGCACTCTCAAGTTCCGCTTGCCGCCGGGCAGGCCGCTGGTCGAGGTGCTGCGCGTCCTTGAGCGGCAGGGCTTCGGCATCGAGCAGATGGCCACGCGCGAAACTTCGCTCGAGGACGCCTTCATCGCCATCGTGGGTCGCGGCATCGAGTAAGAGGGCGCCGGATCGTGAACCTGACGTCCGGGGAAAGAGGCGCCGCATCGTGAGCCTGACCCTTAGCGAATCCGTGTCGCTCAACGTGCGCGCTACGCTCGCCCGCGCCTATGTGCGCGTGATCGGCTCGATCCGAGAACCCGCGTGGATCGTCAGCGACGCCGTACTGCCGGCCCTTGGCATGAGCGCGTTCGTGCTGTTGTACCGCGGCCTCGGGGCACCCAAGAGCTACGAGACACTCGCGGTCCTGGGGGGAATTCTCTCGACCTACTGGACCAACGTGTTGTGGGGGATGGGGGCGCAGCTCTACTGGGAAAAGCAGCAGGGCCAGCTCCAGCTGTACTTCGCCGCACCCTGCTCGCGCATGGCGATCCTCACCGGAATGGCGCTGGGCGGCATGATGACGACCACGGTGCGCAGTATTTTCTCGATCGCCATGGGTTTCGGGGTGCTGGGGGTGCGGGTCAATCTCGACCAACCGTGGCTGTTGCTCGCCGTGTTCCTCGCCGCCATGGCCGCCCTCTACGCGCTGGGCATGACGCTGTCCTCGCTATTCCTGCTCTACGGCCGGGAGGCGTGGCACCTGTGCAATGCCTTGCAGGAACCGGTGTATTTTCTCAGCGGGCTGTACTTCCCGCTGCGCACGCTGGGAGCGCTCGGGGGTGTCGCGGCGGGGCTGATTCCGCTTGGGCTGGGAATTGACGCCATGCGGCAGGTGCTGGTTGGCGAGGCCGCGCATGGGCTGTTGCCGGTGCCCACGGAGTTGGGAATCCTGTGCGCCTTCACGGCGGTCTTCCTGGTCGCCGCGCGCTACTCGATGCGCTACCTCGAGGCCCTGTCCAAACGCGAAGGACGGCTCACCCAGAGGTGGCAATGAGGGCGCTTGCGGGGCGACTCAAGCTCGCCGCTTGGCTGGGTTGGCAGATCGAGTCCAACTGGGCGGAGCCGCTGACCTTCGTGGTCTATTCGGTGCTGCGCCCAGTGGGGACAGCGCTGATCCTCGCCGGCATGTACTGGGCGGTCGCCGGCCAGGGCGCGAAGCCCGCGGCGTTCGCGGCGTTCTACGTCGCGAACGCATTCCACGAATATGTCGTCCGCGTGATGATCGGCATGGGCTGGATCGTGGTCGAGGATCGTGAGGAGTACGAGACGCTGCGCTATGTCTACGTCTCGCCCGTGGGATTGCTGACCTATCTCGCCGGGCGCTCGACGGTGAAATTTGGCCTCGCGACATTGAGCGCGGTGATGATCCTTGCGCTCGGCCGCTTCGTGCTCGGTGTGCCGTGGGATGTCGCTCAAGTCCAGTGGGGGCCGTTCCTGCTGGTGTTCGCGATCGGGCTCGTGGCCACGCTGTTCGCGGCTTTCGTGATCGCGGGTTGGGCTCTGGTCCTACCGCGCGCCGCGATCAACTTGAACGAAGGCATTGGCGTCGCGCTGTATTTGCTGTGCGGCGTGATCTTCCCAATCGATCTGCTGCCGCATGGATTGCGTGAGCTGTCGCTGCTGCTGCCGTTCACGTATTGGTATGAAGCGTTGCGCAGATTCCTATTGGGAGCATCCGCGACGAAGGTGTTCGCGACGTGGTCCGATGGGCAGTTGGTGTTGGCTCTCGCGGTCTCGACGGCCGTGATGGCGATCGCGTCGGTGTGGGCGTTTCATGCGCTCGAACGCCGCGCGCGCAGGCTTGGGCGGCTCGACCATTCGACGTTGTTCTAGGCCCAAACACCTAGCGATCCCACCCAACCACCCGACGCCGCGACCCAGCGTTTCGGGCGTGGAACCCCATTTGGGTGAATTGTCGCTGTCGGTCCTGACGACAGCTTGAGGGTCATTTGAGCCGTGCGGAGCGCGCCCGCGACGCGTGTTTGCGGCCCGATCCTGTTGCGCGCGAACGGTGTGCAGGGTCGCCTGCAACGTGAGGCACAACCGTTGCGCCTTACCCCAGCGTCATGCTCCACCTCGCAAGAGGTGTCGGCCCGACGGCTTGTCCTGGTGGGGGTCCCGGGGGAGGTCCTGAAGGCCGGTTCTCATAGCTCGCGGACGTGGATGTCCACCGCGCCGGTGGTCGGCGCGTCGCGAGAAGTCTGGTCCTCACAACTTGCCCAGGAATTTCTTATGCGGACCCCGTGTCAGTCCCTGTTCGAACGCAACGCTCGCACGCCGATGTTCGTGCCTTCGTTGCTCGTTGCGACCCTGTTCGCGGTCGTGTTCGGTGCCGCGCCCGCACTGGCGACGAGCTACTTCAACCAGACCTTCCAGACCAATACGACACTGAGCACTTACGTCGGCACGGGCGCGAACCAGTTCGACGACATCGGTTCATCGGGGACTACGCCTACCGTGGTGAACAGCGGCGGCAGCAATATCCTGAGAATGACGCGCAGCTCCGGCAGAGAGACGTGGTTCACGCGCGGTGCCGCAGTCGCGACGGATCTGTCGCCGGCGCCGACCGCGATGATCTTCAAGTTCGATTTCAGTCTGTCGTCAATCACCAGTTCAGGGACCACCCCCGCCACGCTGCGCATCGGTAGCGGGTTCACGACGGGGAATTCGGAGCCGTCGGACGCGAATACCTATGCCAAGCTCGGTATCGTTAACAACACGGGAACCGGGTTCCAGATTCGCGACATCACGAACAACGCCAGTCCGCTCGCCACGAACTACACGACGCGCCAGTCCCTAACGTGGGTCCTGAACAACACGGCCGGCACGCTGACCTACCAGGCGCCCGACAGCAGTTCCGAAACGATCGCCGTCGACAAGGCAGACCTGTGGGTAGGGACGACGAAGGTGCTCAACGACGTCAGTGTCCAGACCGGCGCTCAGACCATGACGGACTTCAAGTTCTACGTCGCCAGCAACAGCGCGAACTACGAGTTCGACAACTTTGATATCCAGACGCTGTCGCCGACGCTGTCGCTGTCGCAGACGGCGGCGACCTGCCTCGGGAATGACGGCACGATCACCGCGACGTTCGCGAACGGGACGGGTCCTTACCAGACGAAGCTAGATGGTGGGGCGTTCGTCGTGCACACCTCGCCGTTCCAGTACACCGGCCTCGCAGCCGGCACGCATCTCGTTACGGTCCAGGACAACGTGGGCACGCAGACGTTCAAGACCATTGTCGTGGGAACCCCCACGGGGATCTCACTGTCGCTCTCGCAGGTGGCCGCCACCTGCAATGCGGCGACGGATGGCAAGATCGTCGCGACATGGTCCACCGGCACGGCGCCATTCCAGATCAACATTGATGGCGGCGCATTCGCCGCGGCCACCTCGCCCTTCACGTTCTTGAACCTCGCGGCCGGCTCGCACACCGTGGTCCTCACGGATGCGAACACCTGTTCCGCCACGCAGGCACTCAGCGTGACCCAGCCGACTGCGCTGGCGCTGACGACCATCACGGGCAATCCCTGCTCCGGCGCCACCAATGGTGTCATCACGGCGACCTTCTCCGGCGGCACGGGCGCCTACCAGACGCAGATCAACGGGGGGGGCTTTACGACCTCCACCTCGCCCAAGTCGTTCACCGGACTCGCGGCGGGTGACTACATCATCGACGTGAAGGATGCGAACGGCTGCATCAAGAGCACGTCCACGATCACATTGGTCCAGAATGCGGCCTTGTCTCTGGCGCTGAACTCGCAGATCGACCTGCTCTGCAACGGTGTCTCCACCGGTTCGATCACCGTCAGCTTCTCGGGTGGCACGGGAACGTTGACCACGTCCGTCGACAACGCCACGACCTTCACGGCGGGTGCTTCACCGCGCACGTTCACCGGTCTGGCGGCGGGTACGCACATCATCAGGCTGAAGGACTCGAACCCGAACAGCCCTTGCCGGGACAGCATCAGCGTGACGCTGACCCAGCCGGCAACTGCGGTGACACTGACGCTCACCAAGACTGACTTGACCTGTAACGGCGTTTCCACGGGAACCGTGACCGCTACGTTCTCGGGTGGTACCGGCACCCTGAAGATCGGCCTCGACGGGGCCACGCCGGTGGCGCAGACCTCACCGTTCACCTACACCGGGCTTACCGCCGCGACCCATACGGTCGTCGCGGTGGACGATAACGGCTGCACGAACACCAAGACCGCCACGCCGACCCAACCCAGCGCGATCACGTTGGCGTTGTCGCAGGTCCCGGTCAGCTGCGCGACTGCTTCGGATGGCGCGGTAACCGCCACCTTCTCGGGTGGCACGGGAGCGTTCCAGACGGACATCGACGGGGGCGGCTTCACGAGTGCCACCTCGCCGCGCACGTTGAGCGTGCTCGCCCCAGGCTTGCACACGGTCACGGTCAAGGACGCCAATGGCTGTAATACGAGTCTGGCCATCACCGTGGGTGCGCCCGGCTCGCTCAACTTGTCGTTGAGCGCGAGCGATGTCACGTGCACGGCTGGCTCCAATGGCACGGTGACCGCCACGTTCTCGGGCGGTACGCCGATGCCCACCACGATCTTCACACAGGACTTCCAGGCGAATACCACGCTGGGCACCTACACGACCGGCGCTGCCAACATGTTCAACGACGCTAGCGGCGCCAGTAACGGTGTTGCCTCGATCACCACCAGCGGTCCCAATAATGCATTGCGCCTGAATCGTACCAACGGTGGTTCGGTGTGGTGGACGAGGACTACCGATTTCAGTCCGACGCCTACCGCGCTCGTTTACAAGTTCGATTACACGGTCTCAAGCATCACGACGCAGGCAACGCTGCCCAACATCCTGCGTATTGGCAGTGGCTTTGCCACCGGGTCAACGGATGCCTCGGATGCAAACACCTATGCGAAGCTGGGTCTGAGGGTCGACAACGCCACTGGATTCAAGATCCAGGACATTACGAACAACACCACGCTCCCGACGATCTACACCGGCTTGCAGACCATCACGTGGGCGCTGAACAACTCCGCCACCAACGCGGATGTGTCCTACCTCGGTCCCGACAATGCTCCGCACGGTCTGGCGAGTGACCGCATGGACGTGTGGGTGGGCGCGACGCGAGTGCTCGCGGGCGTCGCCGTTCAGACCCCCGGTGGCTCGATGACGGACATGCGCTACTACGGCACCTCGAACATGGGAGTCGCCAACTACGACTTCGACAACTTCGCGATCACGGCGCCGACCGGTGGCCTTGAGACCAAGATCGACGCCGGCGCCTTCAGCACTGTCGCCTCCGCACGTGTCTTCAGCGGGCTGAGCGCCGGGTCGCACACGGTCACGCTGCGTGACGGCGCCGGCTGCACGGCCAGCCAGGCGATCACCGTCAATGAGAACCCTGCACTGTTCACGATCGCGGCGAGCGCAGGCGCGAATGGCTTGATCAGCCCATCCGGCAGCGTGTCCGTCGCCTGTGGAACCAACCGGTCGTTCACGATT
>JAYSRO010000361.1:0-2503 GCA_043720995.1 Candidatus Eiseniibacteriota bacterium | reverse complement strand
TTTTTTGCCCACGCTGTTTGAGGGTGGACCCACCTACGCCATCAACGACCGTGATCGCCGTGCTCCGGCGGACCATCGATCAGCTTGCTCACGCTCACCTGGTTCGAGAACATCCCGGGTGAGAGCGAGTCGCCGTTGAAGACCTCGACGTTCAACGTCGCGCTCGTGGTGTCCGGTACCTCCACCAGACTGACTGGACGACGCACGCCGACCGTACGTGAAGGAGGTCCCCACGTCAGCCGCCAGCGCGCCGAATCGCCCGGGGGAATACTCGTCGTCGAGGTCGTCCCTCCTCCCCGCGCCCACACAGGTCCCCCGACCACGACGTTGATCCACGCCACGGTCGGGCCCTTCAGTCGCTTGGGCAGAGAGACCGTCAGCTGCCACTCACCGGGCAGGGGTGGCCAGATGTCGATTCGCCTGCGCGCGGGAAGACCATCCTCGTCAATGCTGATCTCACCATCCAGGTGCATGCCCAAGTGTGGGATCGAGACCGTCTTCTTCCGACCTCGCATCAGCGTGCTTCGGCCGGCGGGATCAATCAGGCGAACAACTGCCGCGAGGCGCACTCGGCCCCCGAGGATGCCCACCCTAACCTTGCCATTGCCCACCATGAGGCCCGCCTTCTGCCAAGTCCTTCGACCGCTGCAACAATACAGGCTCTTCGGAAGCCGCTTCGGCTCGGGTCACATCCTGCCGATAACCCGGGAAGCCCCGGACGCACCGTCCGGGAGGTCAGGAGCCTTCATGTTCCCGGTGCCACGCCAGGCCACGATCTTGCTCGATCGCCCCGCAGACACAACCTTCGAGTGCCTCGGCCACCACGCCAACGCAACTCCCCTGCGCCCGGCTCTGGTCCTGGGCGAGCAATCGTATTCGTTCTTGCGGTTTCACTCGGACGCACTGCGTTTCTCGGCGGCGGTCGCCGCAGTGGGCGTCACTCGCGGGCAACTCGTCCTGGTCTCGCATCCGCACCTCTATGTGCACTGGTTGTTGCTGATCGCGTGCGAGAACCTTGGCGCCGTTTCAGCCTCATACGGGTCCAGCGACGAGATCGATTCCCCTGTGGCATTCGCGCGGGCAGACCATGTGTTCGCAGAGTCCCCAACGCCGCGCATCAACCGACAAGCGAGCTTCCATGCGTTGGACAAGTCGTGGATCGAGGCGACATTTCGGCACCCGCTCCCTGAGATCCCGTGGCAATTCCCCGCGCCGCTGGGACCCCACGATGCACAGCGACTGACGCATTCGTCCGGCACGACAGGCGCGCAGAAAGCCATGCTGCTCACCTGGGGCGCGCAGGAAGTGAAACTCCGGCTGCTCCAGGAGTCGTCGGGCCTCACTCCCGCAACCCGTCTGCTCGTGACCCTGCCCTTCGCGGTCAACAGCGCGTACCTGCTGGCAACTCTGTGCCTGCGGATGGGAGCGCTCGTCGTCGCCGCGCCACTCGAGTCCGCGCTCGCGCTGCATCAGGTCACCTACTGCGAGGTCCTGCCACTCATGCTCGAGCGTATGCTCCGGGAACTTCCGCCGGAACGGGACCCGCCGTATCGCCTCAGCGTGAAAGTGATCGGCGCGCCGTTGACGGAGGCCTTGCGGGCGGCCGCGCTCCGTTCGCTATGCACAGAGATCTCCGGCCGCTACGCCACAAACGAAGCTTGGCCCATTGCCAGCGACATGAATGTCGAACAGGAAGGCGTCTTGTTCCCGGGAGTGGAGGTCAGGATTCTTGATGACCGCGGCCAGGACGTGGCGGCGGGACAACCCGGGCAAATTGTCGTGCGAACGCCTGCCCTCGTCGACGGTTTTGTCGATGATCCCGATGCCAATCGAGCGCAGTTTCACGACGGTTGGTTCCTCACGGGAGATGTCGGGCAACTGCTCGGCTCCCGCCGGCTGAGATTGCACGGCCGCGCCGATGATGTGCTCAACTGGGGCGGTGTGAAGCTCCGTCCCGACCCGATCGAGACTCGCATCCGCAAGGTTCCGGGGGTACGCGAAGCCGCAGTGACTTCAATCTCCCAGGGGCAGGCGATCGACACGCTATGCATCGGCGTTGTAGTCGACGGTGACTGCGAGCCGGCGTCCGTCGAACCATTGATTCGAGCCAGCGTGCACAACTGGCCGACGATCCTGATTCGTTTCCTGACGAAGCTGCCGGTCACCACCAATGCGAAACTCAGCCGCGTGCTGCTTCGCCGGAAATTCCAGGCGTGCCCCCTCACCCCGCCCGGGTGCGTAGGAGCTTGATCGGGCGCTGCCGGTGAAATTCCGGATGGGCATGGTGGATGACGGCCCGCCGGTCGGCTGCCCGCATGATACCGCCGCGGCGGGGCGAGCCCGGATGTGCGCGGGACGCGAGCCATGCCGCGCGAGATCGCTTTGCCCGTGTCGTTTTGGCCTTTGTCGCGAACGTTCCCGGCGTTTACCATCAGTTTGATCATCCTGCTTCTCATCCCTCGCCTCGGGGCGCACCTGGGTCGATGGTCGCACGCCAACGCGC
>JAYSRO010000360.1:0-2506 GCA_043720995.1 Candidatus Eiseniibacteriota bacterium | reverse complement strand
ACTACTGGGTGGCGCTCAGCGATTGGCGCGCGACACCGCGCTTCGAGGACGCCAGCAAGGCGCTGGCCGCCAAGACCTGTGCCGAAGGCGTCGCAGAGATCGACAAGGCGATTGCGATCGCCCCTACCGAAGGCGAGTTCCACGCCCTGCGCGCGAGCCTGCTCGGAATGTCGCTGCAGTTCAACCCCAGCGCGATGATGACGATCGGCCCCGACATCGAAGCCTCGATGAATCGCGCGCTCAAGCTGTCGCCCGGCAACCCGCGCGTCCAGCTGTTCGCGGCCATCGGCACGCTGGGTAAGCCGACATTCATCGGCGGCGGCGCGGACAAGTCCCTGCCCATCTTTCAGAAGAGCCAGGAGCTGTTCGCCCACGGCGCCCCGGCGGACAGCACCGCCCCGCGCTGGGGGGCTGACGACGCATGGATCTGGAGTGGCCGCGCGGCAATGAAACTCGGCCACGCCAAGGCGGCCCGCGACGCGTACCGCCACGCGCTCGCGATTACGCCCGGTCACGCGTGGGTCACCCATGGGCTGCTGCCCGAAGCGGAGCAGGCCGTCGCGGCCGACGCGAGTGGCAAGCAGCCCGCGGTCCCCGAAGCGTCCGCGAAGTAACCGGGACCCGCCATGCGCACGCTCCGGACCGTCACAGCACTCGCAGCACTCGCGTTGTGTCTGGGCACCGCCCTGGCGCACGCGGTGCCGGTCACCGGCGTGGTCGTCGATGCGACAGGCAAGCCGGTCGAGTTCGCCAACATCGCCATTGCGGCGTTGCAGGCGGGCACCGTCGCGGATGAGCAGGGCCGCTTCAAGCTCGACTTGCCCGCGGGCCATCACGAGTTGGCGATCAGCCAGATGGGCTACCTCGCGGCACACCGCGCCGTCGAAGTCGGCGCTGGAGCCGTCGCCTGCCGCGTGGTGCTTTCAGAAGAGCCCGTGGCCATCGCGGAGGTCGTCGTCAGCGCGTCGTCGTTCGGTCGCGAAGGCAAGGGCGAGGGCGCGACGCTCAAGCGCATGGACATCATGATGACGCCCGGCGGCACGGCCGATGTGTTCCAGGCGCTGCGCGCGCTGCCCGGGATCAACGCGCCGGACGAAGGCGCCGCTCTCTATGTGCGCGGCGGCGATCCGCACGAGACGCTGATCCGGCTCGACGGCGCCGAGATGGGACACCCCTATCACTACGAGTCCGCATCGGGCGGGCTGTTCTCGAGCTTCGATGCCTACATGCTCAAGAGCGCCTTCTTCTCGACGGGCGGCTTCCCGGCCAAGTACGGCGGCGCGTTGTCGGGCGTGCTCGATGTGGAGACACAGGACCCCTTGAACCTGCGCACCGTCAGCGTGGGCGCCAACATGGTCGGCGCAAATGTGTCCACCAGTTGGTCGCTGATCCCCGACAAGCTCGCGTTCGTCGGCACCGGCCGCTTCAGCCGGCTCGACGTGCTCAGCAAGCTGTACGGAACCGCGCGCGACTACGCGGAGCTGCCGCGGAGCGCGGATGGCGCCGCCAAGTTGCTCTACCGCTACTCGCCCACCGGGAGGCTCAGCGTGATCGGCCTGCAGTCGGGCGACCAGCTCAAGGTGATCAGCCAGCGCTTCAACTACGACGGCGTGTTCGCGACCCACAGCCGCAACCGCACGGCCGTGCTGCAGTGGCAGCAGGCGGCGGGGACATCGCTCGCGCTCAACGGCAGCCTGTCGATGCAAAGCTACACGTCAGCAACGCGTTACGGCGTGCTGGATCGCGCGCAACATGAACTCAATGCGCACGCGCGTTTCGACGGCCGCTGGGAAATCTCGCGCGACAACCGCGCCGGCTTCGGCACGAGCCTCGACCGCCTCGACGCCGAGCTCACCGGCACGTTCCCCTCCGACAGCACGGACTTGGGGACCGGCGCCGCGACACGCACCCAGGACTCGCGCCCGCGGGCGTGGGTCCCCGGCGTGTGGCTCGAAGACGAGTGGCGAGTCTATGGCCCCGTGTATGCCACGCTCGGCGCGCGCGCCGACTACACCACCACCTCGAAGGAGTGGACTGCGGACCCTCGCGCGGCGCTCGCATGGCGCATCGACGCGCGACAGACCCTGCGCGTGGCCACGGGGCGTTACCATCAGCTCCCCTCCCCTGAGCAATTGGATCCGCGCTACGGCAACCCCGCGCTGAGGCCGCTGCGCGCGGATCATCTGATCGCGGGCTACGAGTGGAAGACGGAGGGGCTCAACGGGCGGCTCGAGTTGTACCGCAAGGACTACCGCGATCTCATCACCAACTCGAGCGCGCAGTGGATCACCAACGGCGGCACCGGCTACGCGCGCGGCATCGACGCCTTCGTGCAGCGCGCGCACGGCCGCATCACCGGCTGGGTGGGTTACGGCTACATGGACACGCGCCGCAAGGAACACAACGATCCTCGCGAGGTGCCCTCGGTGTATGGCGTACGCCACTCGTTGACGCTGGTCGGCACCTACCAGCTGCGCCCCTTCACTTCGATCGGCGCACGCTGGGG
>JAYSRO010000359.1:0-5027 GCA_043720995.1 Candidatus Eiseniibacteriota bacterium | reverse complement strand
TCGACATTCCCTCGGTCAACACGCTGATCGTCGATCGCGCCGACACGCTGGGCCTGGCGCAGCTCTACCAGCTGCGCGGCCGCGTGGGGCGCTCGGCGAACCGCGCCTTCGCCTACCTGCTGGTGCCCTCGCGCCGCGTGCTCACCGAGGACGCACAGAAGCGCCTGCGCGTGATCGAGGAGTTCGACGAGCTGGGCGTGGGGTTCAAGGTCGCCCTGAAGGACATGGAGATCCGCGGTGCGGGCAACATGCTGGGGCCCGAACAGCACGGCTTCATCCTGGGGCTCGGCTTCGACCTGTACGTGAAGCTGCTCGAGGAAGCGGTGTCGGAGTTGAAGAGCGGTGCCGTGGGCGCCGATGCACCGGCGGTTGAACCGCGCCTGCTCACCGACTGGAGCGCGTTCCTGCCCGACGACTACGTGCCGGACGAACACGAGAAGCTCGACCTCTACCGCCGCCTCGCCGAGACCCGCACCATCGACGCGCTCGACTCTCTGACGCTCGAAATGCTCGACCGCTTCGGCCAGTTGCCCGAGGCAACCGTGGCGCTGTTCGAGCTGCGCCGCCTGCGCATCCTCGGCGCCGGCGCGCTGATCGAGAGTGTGCGCGTGTTCGCGCAGGTCACCGAGTTGCAGCTCAAGCGCCACCTCAAGCCGCAGGAGATCCGCGCCATCGTCGGCGCCGTGCCGTTCCAGGTGGAGTTCTTCTCGGGCCGCGAGTTCGGGCTGCGCGTGCGCGGCGAAGGCATCGTGTTGCTCAATCGCTCACGCGAGCTGCTCGAGATGATCGCCGCCACCACCACGACGGCGGCGCCCGCCGAAGCGTAGCGCCGCCGAGCACGTCGCGAATCTGCGTTACGCGGCGGTGGTCGCCCCGCGGCGACGCAGCATCACGAACGCGGCGCACGCGAACAGGCCGGCTCCAACCAACGGAAGGGCGGCGCGCGGAACCGCGGGCACGGGGACGCTCGATGTGGCGGAGGCCCACTCCACCGAGTTGTCGGGGCGCTGGAAGGCAAGCCGCGCAGTGCCCGACTCCTGGAACACGACGAACGTTCGCACCGCCGTGGTCGACGTGGTGGGGTCTTCCCACAGCGCCTGCCGGGGGCCGGTCGCCACTCCGCTCGCGGTTACGCGGAGGACGACGCTACCGTCGATCCGCCCGCTCGCCATGATCCCCTCGACCAAATAGGTCCCATTGGGCAACACAGTTCGCGGAATCGAAATATTGGCGGTCGTGGGCGTGGGGCCCTGCGCAAACACCGTCCCGCCCGTTGCGGTATCGACGACCTTGAGGGCGCTCAGGTTCTGCGACGCGTGGACGACCACCTGCGTCCCCGTGATCGACGGCACTTCGATGTCGAAGAAGGGGCGCGAAGCCGCCACATACGGCCCATCAAATTGGCCACACGGGCAACCGCCAAAGAACGTGTCGTTGGAAATGAGCACCCCTCCCACGTGAATCACCTTGTTCATCTGGCAATTCCCGAAGTAGGTCAGGGTCTCGTGATACTGGGTAGGGGATCCATTCGGCCCCTGGATGTAGTCGTAAACAATCTCGCCGGCCAGGTAGCAACGTCCGTAGATTCCTCCGGCGCCGCCACAGCCATTGCATAGCGCCAGCGCCTCGCGCGGTGATAGCCCCACGACCAGCGTCCACGCCATGGCGAGGACAAGAATCCACGTCTTGTTTCGTTTACCCGACATTGCGACCTCCCCGAGAGTGAGTCGCTGTGGGGCGCATGCTGCCAGTAGCGGATGGCCAGAACGCTCCCACGGCGAACCGTGAATCGAACCCGACATGGGGGAGACGTCGCCGCGGGAGGTTTCTATCAATCCTCGACGCGGATCAAGACAATCCCAGCCCAGTAAACGGGGTGCGCGTAGGGATAGTCCCCGTGGGCTCCGGGCTGTGTCCGAAGCCAGCGCTGGGCCTCACGCAACGCCGCGGCCGCGGTCATGGGGGCAACCCTCGCGGGCTGGGGCAGGGTGCCGCGCGCGTTCTGCGGGCGGTCGACAGCGGGTGCCAGCAGGTTCGTGTAGAACCGCCGCATCAGCAGCCCGGTCGCCTGGTCGTCCACGTGCCACAGGCTCACGAGCAAGGCGCGCGCTCCGGCGCCGAGTAACGCTTGCTCGAAGCCGATGTAGCCTTCGACGTGCGAGACGGGTCCGAGCACGCTGCTACAGGCCGCGAGGCTCACGAGCCGCGCATTGAGCCGCCATTGCGTGGCGATCTCATCCACTGTCACGAGACCGTCGGGAGGCGTCGGACCCGCGCTCGCGGCGGAGACATCTGCTGCATAGGACGGCAGCCCGGGGCCGGCGCTCTCACTGAGCACGAGCGCTGAGCGCCCCGGCGATCGCTCGTCTATCGCCGCGTGGGTTGCGAAGTGGAGGAGGTCGTAGTGCCCAAGCGCTCCGCTCGCCGCGAGATCGCGCAGCTTCGCTTCCGAAGCGTCGCGGCCCAGCAGCACAGTGGCACCCGGCAGCAGCGCCGAGACAGCTTCAATTTCGGGGCGCGTGGCACTGAGCGGCGGCCAGGCGGCGCCCGCCACGGTGGCGCTCGCGATCGCGCCGCCGCTCGCACTGCCGGTCGCGGCGGGATTCGCGGCGCGCGCAGCGCCGGTCCCGGCGTAAGCGGGATCCCCCACCAACAGCGCGCGCCAGTCCCTCGGTGTTCGCTCGTGCGCGCGGGAGCCGGCTCGCATCGCACCCAACAACGCCGAGGGCGCGTAGGCGATCTCGAAGCGGTCTCCCAGCCAGCGGCCCGAGGTATCGGCCAGCGACTCGAGCGGGATGCCCCGCATGATGTCGGGTGACACGACGAGCAGCCGGCGCACCCCGTTGAGATCGGGCTCCAGCGGTGCGATACGCAGCGCATAGATGGCGCGGCCGAGCCGCGCGACCTCGGTGGTATCGGCAAGCCGCAGCGGCCATCCCGCCGACGCGCGCAACTCCACCTTGTAGCCGTAGAGCACGTCACTCGAGCCATGCCACATGTCGCCACCGGGGCCATCGATGCGATGCCAGCGCACGGGACCGCGATTGCGAATCGCGTAAGCCCACATCGGGTAGCCCTCGCGCCCCGCGCCGCGCTTGAGCTCCAGCCAGCCGATGATCGCGGCATCGGGCGCCAGATGGTTCTGCACCCGGCCAAACGCATGGCGCCACATGCCGAGCGTATCGATCGCGCCGCGATCGTGGAGCGACTCGATCAGCGTGCGGCTCATGCCGCGCTCGACCGACACCCACGCTGCAGCACCGCGATCCTGCTCGAGCTGCGCCGCGGCGAGCTGCCAGTAGATGCTCAAGTCGAACATCGCGGCGCGGCCACGGCCACCGCTCGCTGCGCGCCGCAGGTCCTCGCGCAGGGCCGCGCATTCGGTGAGCACCGACTCGGCGCTGGCGGCGCGGCCCAGGTTGCGCAACGTCATGCCGTAGGTGCTCAGGCTCATCTCGAGCCCGCCGGCG
Source organism: Candidatus Eiseniibacteriota bacterium (assembly GCA_043720995.1). Lineage (GTDB taxonomy): Bacteria > Eisenbacteria > RBG-16-71-46 > RBG-16-71-46 > RBG-16-71-46 > JANLWK01. The sequence continues at coordinate 1,557 of JAYSRO010000359.1, read as the reverse complement.
CGTGGCCGCGACAGTGCGCGCCGCAGCGTTACGGCCTCGCGCAACAGCGGCTCCGCGGCACCCCAGTCGGAGGCCTGCGTGTAGACGAGCGACAGCGCGGTGAGCGTCGCGGCAACGGCATCCGGGTCGGGCGGCGTGAGCCCTCGCCGCAGGCTAAGCGCTTCGAGAAAAGCGGCTCTCGCGGAGTCGGGCCGGTTCATCGCACGGTGCATGTTCGCGAGTCCCATCAGGCTCTCGCCGATCTCGCGCGAACCCGCGGGCAACCGTTCGCGGCGTACCAGCAACGATTGGCGGCACAGTTGCAGCGCTTCGGTGAGCGGTCCACCCGAGTTCTTCACGTCGCTCGCGAGCTGCAACAGGCTCTGCGCCACCAACAGGTGCTGTTCCCCGAATATGCGGCGACGCACAGCCAGCGCTGCCTCGTCGAGCCTTCGCGCGGTGGCGAAGTCACCCTGCGCATGAACGAGCCGCGCCACCACCGTCATCGCCGCGGCGGCTTGCGGAGACTCGGGTCCGTAGCGCTGCCCGCCCGCCGTCAGCGCATGCCGGGCGAGGTCGAGTGCCATGAGGGATTCACCCGCGACATCGAGGGACTCGGCTCGGGCGAGCACGGGGTCGGCCGGTTCGGCGGCACGAGCGGTGGCCTCGCTCGGCGCAGGCAGCCGCTCGTTGGCGCCGCAGCCGCACAGGGCCACCACGAGCAGCAACAGTGCGGCATGACACCCTCTCCCGCTCACGGAGTGTGCTGCTGCAATCCCGCGCGGGCGCGCTCCCCAACGGGCCCCGGCTCACTCGCCAGTTGCCGCATCAGCGAGTCCGCCTGCTCCTTGCGGCCGGCTCCGGCGAGCGCCTGCCCGAGCGCCCATCGGCTCTCGGCGCGCCACGGCTCGGGCAGCTGCGTGTAGTCGAGCGACTGCAGTTGATCGAGCGCAGGCAGCGCGGCACCCAGTTGCAACAGCGTGTTGGCCAGGTACACGCGGCGCACCTGCTCCATGACGCCGCTCGCGTGGGCCGCCTCGAGCCCGCGCCGCGCCACGACAAGATTGTGCTGCTCGTAGGCCGCGAGCCCTGCGAGCAACGAAGAGTCCGCGCCGTTCGAAGCGCCGCCGCGCGCGAGCACGCCGGGATCGGGCCGCGGCAGCCACGCCACCGCAGCGCCGCGTGGCGCTGGTGATGACGGGGCGCGCAGCATCATGAACAGGCCCACCACGGCCACCAACCCCGCGGCCATGGCGAGCGCGGGACCAGTCCATCGCGGGCGGCGCACGACGGCACGTTGCGGAACGCCGATCTCGCCGAGCACCGCGGCCTGCCGGGCGCGAGCGCGCTCGTGGGAGGCAGAGATATCACGCAAGTGCTGCGCGCAGGGCGCGCAGGTCGCGAGGTGGTCGAGCAACTCACCCCGCGACTCAGGCCTCGCGAGTCCCAGCACGAGGTCCAGCAATTGGTCGGCGCTCGCGTGGCGCAGTGTGTCCGCGTGCTCAGGCGTCACAGCGTTGCTCCTCCTTCCCTCGAGTCATTCCCTTCAGCCAATGATTCGAGCGCGCCCCACAATTC
>JAYSRO010000358.1:0-2510 GCA_043720995.1 Candidatus Eiseniibacteriota bacterium | reverse complement strand
GGCGCGGTGCCGCCAAAATAGACGAGCACCTGGTTGCGCGACGGATCGCCGACGACGAGATCCGCATAGCCATCGCTGTTGAAATCGACGTCACGCGCGACGGTGCGGCCGTAGTTGGACCCGGCGGTGAGGTCCGCTGCGGTGATGATGGGCTGGGCTGAATGCGCTCGCTGCGGCAGGACAATCAAACCGAGCGCAACGCATGCGATCGTAATCGCACTCCGCTGCGCCATGCGGAAAGTGACGTTCATGCGGACCTCCGAGGAAGGGGCTATCCGCGCGCATGGATGCAATGCGACCACGCACGCGAGAGGGTAGCCCATATCCACAGCTCGCGGGGATCAAACCACTCGCGGTGCTCTACCCTCGGACCCGCCCAGGGACAGCTCGCTCAGGCGCCCCACTCGACCGAGAACCCACGCGTGTCGACATGCATGAATGGCCCGTGCCCAGGGCTTGCGGCATAGGTGCCGAGTCCGCCGAGCAAGCCAGCGAATTCGGGGGTTCCCTGCAGGTCGTTCACGATGGATCCCAGGACGCGGGCGTCCGCGATCGTGTGACGGCCGTCGTGGTTCAGGTCGTCCATCAGTCCGTCGCAATCTTCATCCACGAACACGTCCGCCGCATCACCATACTCGTGGCGGCTGAAGATCGTTACATTGCCGATCGCGGCGTTGTACGACGGTGTGCGGTAGGCGCTCATGATCGAAAACGAGCGCGCCGGGATGCCGCGATCGTTCACGTTTGCGAGTAACTGTTCGAGCTTGGCGAGCAGCGGCTGGCGGAGCACCAGGTACTGGGGGAAGTCGCTCGATTGCTTGCACACGAATTGCCCCAGCGTGAAGTGCGGCGAGACCTGCGTGTCGAGCAATTCGGGAGTGACTTCGACGAAGCCCAAAGGGCGGCGGTACTCGGCCTCGTAGCCACGACGGGGGTTGGGGTAGGCGCCGATGCGATAGCCGTTCAACGATCCCCGGTGCATCGCCGAATAGGGGGTCATGACAAAAACGTTGAGGGTGATGAGCGCCTCGGTGCGCGGGTCTCGCAGCAGCACCGGGTAAAGCCCGGGCGTCGAGGGGGCCACCCAGTCCCAGCGGTTCAATCCGTGTGCGTAGGTGTCCCCGCCGGCCGCTACAAGTTCGTAACCGGCATGGGCTGGGGCCGCCGTCGTGACACCGTTCCAGAGGGTGTCACGCGCCTCGATGGGTACACTTTCCCCGGGCAGGACAAACATGGCCATGACCCGGTAGTCAGTGGAGCGGTCGCCAAAGCGGACCTCAAAACCGGCTTTCTGGGGGGAGAACGCCGCTACAACGACCGAGTCGACGATGGGGATGGAGCCATGGCTGGCCGCCGTGTCATAAGGGGCTGAGGAGAACTGTGCGATGAGCGCGAGGATCAGGTTCCATACCATTGACCGGGTTCGATGCCCGGGATTCCCGGACGACGCTAGCTTTGGACACGGGAGACGTCAGGAATAATTGACCCAGGTTGGCCCCCGAACGGGTCTCTACCGCCTGCGGTGAACCGCCGGCCGATCCAGCGCCGCCAGCAGCGGCGGGTCGAGGTCGTAAATATCGTCCGCGTAACGCTCCTCACCCGAGGCGCCGATACTGACCGTCCAGTAGACGATCAGGATCGGCAGCGGATGCTCGAGCGCAACGTCATGGGTGGAATCGGTTGCGACCGTGGCGTCGATCCGGTCCGCGTCCCAACGCTGGCCTTCCAACAGGATCTTGGCCAGCTCGAGCGGGTTCTCGAGGCGGATGCAGCCATGGCTGAAGGTGCGCTTGTTCGCTTCGAACAGGTTGCGGTGTGGGGTGTCGTGCAGGTAGATCGCGTATTTGTTCGGGAACAGGAATTTGACCTGGCCCAGCGCGTTGTCGTCGCCCGCGGGCTGGCGGATCGAGTATGGGAATGTTGTAGGGGTCGCATTGTCCCAGTCGATCGACTTGGGGTCGACGACCTTGTTGTCGCGGTCGTAGATCACCAGGTTCTGCTTCGTGAGCACGTCCTTGCCCGAGCGCATGTCGAGCAGAATCTCCTTCTCCAGGATGGTGGGTGGGACGGTCCAGTCGGGATTGAACACGACGGTCTTGATGTTCGCGCGGAACGTCGGCGTCTGCATCGCTTCCTGTCCGATCTGCGTGCGCGATTCCCAGACGTTTTTGTCGTCGCGAATCAAGTAGGCCTTGAATGCCGGCAGATTCACGAGCATGAAGTCGCTCTGGAGCCCGCCCAGCACCCAGCGCGCCCGCTCGAGGTTCACGCGCACCTGGGCGATGCGCGCTTTCGTGCTCACGTTCATCGCCTCGATCGTCGCGCGGTCGATCGTGCCGTCATCGGCGAGCCGGTGCCGCGCCTTGAATGTCCCGACGGCGCTGGCCAGCCTCGCGTCGTAGCGCGCCGAGTCGCGCGGAACGCTGCCCTCAAGGTCGCCGCCGATCAACAGGCGCCGCCGCACCTGCGCCACGCGCGGATCGATGGCGCCAGGGCGAAGCTCCTTGCCG
>JAYSRO010000357.1:0-2512 GCA_043720995.1 Candidatus Eiseniibacteriota bacterium | reverse complement strand
CGACGAATGCATCGCTCGCGACTGCCTTCACCATCACGAACGCGATCGATGCCGTGACGCCTGTGAAGAGCGAGAACATTGGCAGCATCGCGCTCACGATCACAGGTTGCGGATTCCAGCCGCTAGCGACACTCAAGCTGACGCGCTCGGGGTCGCCCGACATCGTTGGCACCGCGACACAGGTCACGTCCACAAATCTGGCCAGTGCCACGTTCTTGGTCGACCAGAAGACCATTGGCTTGTGGAGTGTGGTGGTGACAAATCCAGGCGGTGGGACGTGGTCGTTGGTAAATGGCTTCGAATTGCAGGCGCCCCAGCCGGGCACGCCATGGGTGAGTACGGTGCCGACCGGCACCACGATCAAGCCCAAGACGAACCCGAGCATTGCGTTCGACATCGGCCAGACCGGGAATGCGCCATGGACCGGCATGAGCTTCATGGCGCTCGAGATCTCGGACAATGTCGGGAGCATCCGCATTCACCCTAAGACTTATCCGGGAGCATGGGTTGAGCCCGTGCTCGAAGTCGACACGAACGGTAAGCGGAAGTTCATGCTCATCGTGCCGAATCTCGCGGTCGCTCCGGTGCGCGGCTATATCGTGGACGTGAAGCGCCCTGCGGGAACATCCTGGACGGTGGGCGACCATGTCACGTTGTGCATGCGGTTCTACCAGGCTCGCGCTGACCTTAACGATATCGGCGCGATCGTGATGGGGCAGGTCGAGAAGGCGGCGTTGCGCATTAACGGAACAGCACTCACGGTCGCGCCGGCATTCGAGACCGCAATGCGGACCGCAGTGGCCGCAGCGGTGGCTACGCGCACCGCCACCTTCACCACGAACTACGAAGCGAACGACCCCGATGTGGTGGTGCGGTCCAATCTAGCGCTCGCGGCGATGAACTCCGCGAGTCATGCAGGGCTCATCGTGAACTGCCTGAACGACGCCTTGGCGTCTCTCGCGGGCGCGTTCCCAACGGACGTCTCGAACTTCAAGAACAACTTCTGGGATAACACGATCGCCGACCCGACGGACTTTTACGCCGGACAGGAGGACGACTACGCAGCACTCACCGCTCCGCCGGCGCCGAACGATCACTTCCCCGACGCCGACCAGTGCGCGACGTTGACGGTGGTGAGTGCGATCGACCCGAACGACAAGGGTGGCCCGGTAGGGGCGAGTTCATCGCACGCACTGCGCCAGGTCACGCCGATGAGCTATCGAGTCGCGTTCGAGAACATTCCCACGGCGACGGCACCCGCGGCCGACGTGGTCGTGACGGACCAGCTCGACATGGCTCGGCTCGATCTCTCGTCGTTCCAGTTGGCGGACTTCACGCTGGCGGACTCAACGCTGACGGTGCCGCCGGGGCTGAAGACGTACTCGACCGAAGTCGACCTGCGACCGCTCCACAATGTGATCGTGTGGGTCGACGAGCAGCTAAACCTCGCCACGGGTCTGCTCACCGCGCGATTCCGTTCGCGGGATCCGGTGACGGGGCTCCCGCCGACCGATGCGCTGCAGGGATTCCTGCCGCCGAACGTGAACGCACCGGAAGGGGAGGGGAGTATCTCCTACCGCGTCTCGCCCTTCGTCGCCATTGCCTCAGGGCAGGTGATCACGAACGGGGCTCGCATCGTGTTCGATACGAATCCGCCGTTCGACACGCCCATCTGGTCGAACCTGTTCGACTTCGCCTTGCCGAGCAGCCAGGTCACCTCGTTGCTCCTGACGCACGTGCCGGGTGAATTCACCGTCAAGTGGGGCGGTACCGATGGGCTGTCGGGAATTCGCGACTTCAGCGTGTACGTCTCGGACAACGGCGGCCCGTACTCGTCCTGGCGCCGCAACACCCCCAGTTTGAACGGGGCCTACACGGGTGTGGCCGGTCACATCTACACCTTCTACAGCACCGCGCGTGACTCGGCCGGTAACAGCGAGCCGCCGCCGGCGACCTACGACGCGACGACTCGAATCGTCGTGGGAGTCGAGGGCGCGAACTACGCCCTCGCCTTCGCAGGCGCCGAGCCGAACCCCGCGCGTGGGGGCGGGCTCAACGTCGCGTTCACGTTGCCCGATGCGAAAGCCGCGGCGATCGAAGTCATCGATATCGCAGGGCGAGTCGTCGCGCGCCGAGACGTGGGTGCGCTGGGTGCCGGGCCGCACCGCGTCGACATGGCGCGAGGCGTTCACCTTGCGCCGGGTGTGTATCACCTGCGACTGATCCGTGGGGGCTCGGTCATGACGCGCAAGGTGGCGGTGTTGCAGTAAGGAAGCCAAGCCAAAGGGTTCACCAAACATACGAACGCCCCGTGAGCGATCCTCGCGGGGCGTTCGAATTGCAGTCGCTGTGATGTGAGCCGGCGCTATGACTTCGCTTTGCGCTTCGTTGGCGCGGACTTCTTCGTCGCCGTCTTGGGCGATGCCGCGACGGCGGCAGGCTTCCGCGCAACCTTCGGGGGCGCGACCGTCTTCGCCGCTGCCTTCCGTGCTGGCGCTGCTTTCGTCGCGGT
>JAYSRO010000356.1:0-11690 GCA_043720995.1 Candidatus Eiseniibacteriota bacterium | reverse complement strand
TCGGAGATCCCGGTCTGGTCGGGCAGCAGGTCGATCACCATATGATCCGACACCGGCTCGAATTCGCTGGAGGTCGCGTCGTGCCAGCCCACGACATCGCGGGCGAACTCGATGGTCGCCAGCTGTAGGCCGAGGCAGATGCCGAAGAACGGAATGCCGCGCTCGCGCGCATGGCGCACGGCGTTGATCTTGCCCTCGATGCCGCGATCGCCGAAGCCGCCCGGCACGAGGATGCCGTCCACTTCGGCCAGTTGCGCGATTGCCTCCGGCTGCTCGAGCTCCGTGCTCTCGATCCACTGGAGGGTGACGCGGGCATCGTTCGCGGCACCGGCGTGAATGAACGCCTCCGAGATGCTCTTGTAGGCATCGCGCACGTGCGTGTACTTGCCCACCACCGCGATCGTGCAGGACTTCTTCGGCGCCTTCACGCGCGAGACGAACTCACTCCACGAACGCAGGTCGGGGTCCCCGGCATCGAGGCCCAACTCGCGCACCACGATGTCGTCGAGGCCGCCTTCGTGGAACACGCCCGGCACTTCGTAGATCGACTCGACGTCGGTCGCCGCGATCACCGCTTCGGTGGGCACGTTGCAGAACAGCGCGATCTTCTCGCGCACCTCGTTCGACAACGGCACTTCGCTGCGGCACAGCAGGATGTCGGGCTGGATACCAATCTCCAGCAGGTCCTTCACGCTGTGCTGCGTGGGCTTGGTCTTCACCTCGCCGGCCGCCTTGATGTAGGGCACCAGCGTCACGTGCACGAACAGCGTCTCGCGGCGGTGCTCGAGCCGCAGCTGGCGCACCGCTTCGAGGAACGGCAACGACTCGATGTCGCCGACGGTGCCGCCGATCTCGATGATGTGCACGTCGGCCTCCGTCGCCAGCGCCAACGACTGGATGCGCCGCTTGATCTCGTCGGTCACGTGCGGGATCACCTGCACGGTCCGCCCGAGATAGTCGCCGCGCCGCTCTTTCGACAGGATCGAGTCGTAGACCTGGCCCGCGGTCACGTTGTGGCTGCGTGTGACCGAGACACTGGTGAAGCGTTCGTAGTGGCCGAGATCGAGGTCCGTCTCCGCGCCGTCGTCGGTCACGAACACTTCACCATGCTGGAACGGGCTCATCGTGCCGGGATCGATGTTCAGGTAGGGATCGAGCTTTTGCAGCGTCACACGCAACCCGCGGGCCTTCAGCAACAACCCCAGCGAGGCGGCGGCGATTCCCTTGCCGAGCGAGGAAACGACACCCCCGGTGACGATCACGAACTTGGCCATGTGCTTAACGTCCTTTCGGCTCGCGCCTGCAGCGACCTAACCTCGCGGTCCACGCCGTTCGAGCGCCGCCAGCTGCTCGGGCGTATCCACGCCCTGCGCCGGCCGCCCGCTGGCAAACACCCTGATGCGCGCGCCCCGCTCGACGGCGCGCAACTGCTCCAATCGTTCAGTCTGCTCACGCCGCCCCGGCGGCCACGATGCGAATTCAAGGAGGAAGGAGCGGCGGAATCCGTACACGCCGATGTGGCGGAGCACTTCGCCGCCCGCCCGCTCGGGAGCGGGCCACTGACGCGTAAAGTAGAGCGCCCATCCCCCGGCGTCCAACTCGACCTTGACGACATGCTCGGACGCCAGCGCCTGCTCATCCGGCTCGTGATGCGCCAGCGTCGCCATGTCGATGCCGGGATCCTCGCGCATCCCCGCGATCAGCCGTTCCGCCCCGGTGATGTCGAGCTCGGGTTCATCGCCCTGAAAGTTCACGATGATGTCGCAGTCCGGATGGCGCGTGGCCACCAGTGCGACGCGGTCGGTGCCGGTGGCGCAATCGAGCGGAGTGATCTCGACGTTGGCGCCAAAGCCGCGGGCCGCGTCCGCGATGCGCTCGTCGTCCGTGGCGACCACCAGCTGATCGAGCCCGGCGATCGCGCGCGCGCGCTCCCACACATGCTGCACCAGCGGCTTGCCCCACAGCGAAACCAGTGGCTTGCCCGGAAATCGAGACGCGCCATACCGGGCAGGAATGACACCCAGAACGGCGCGCGAACCATGCGTGGTCAGCATGGAAGGGCAATGTACCACATCCGACTAGCGCATGACGACGAAGCGTCGCGTCAGGACCTGCTCACCCCCGGCGAGCTTCGCGAAGTAGACCCCGGGAGCCACGGGAGCGCCGCGTTCCCCGCGGCAATCCCAGCTCACGTCGTGATGCCCTGCGGTGCGCAACTCCCCGCCCATCAATCGCCGCACGCGCCGGCCCGCGGCATCGTGGATCTCGAGCTCGATGCGGCTCGCCCGCGGCACATCGAACGAGAAGCGAACGCGTTCCCGCGAGGGAGAGGGATACGGTGCTCCAAACGACATCACGGGCCCCGGCGCGTCGTTCACCCCCACGAAATCGCGCGCGGGCACGATCCTGCCGATGCCGCCGCTGCCCGGGTTGAACTCCACGGAGTTGCGGCAATACCACAGCGCGCCATCTGGACCCACAGCAAAGTCAGCGAGTTCGGTCATGCCCATTCCCCAGTTGTCCGCACGCGGCTGCCCGGGTACTGGCAGTGCGAGCACCCAGGTACCGTTGGTCTTCTTGAGGCGCCGGATGAACCCCTGGAAAAAATCGGCGAGGAAGTAGTCGCCCTCGTACTCACTGGGGAAGTTACAGCCGACGCAGCCAGCCCCGCGATACACCCCGGCGCTGATCACGGCGGCCGCGTGCCCCGGGCGTTCATAGGAGTAGATCGGCGGCGTGTTGGCAGGGTGGGGAAATTCGCTGACGCACTCCGGCGTATGAGGCGCCGGGCCTTCGAACCTCGGCCACCCGAAGTTCTCGCCGGACGTCCCGAGGAGATCGATTTCCTCAAACTCCTGGTGGCCGACATCGGCCACGAAAATGGCGCCCGTCGCCTGGTCGATGTCGAAGCTGAACGGATTGCGCAGACCATCGGCGAAGATGAGCCGGCGGTCGACCTGCGCGTCGGTCGCAAACGGATTGTCCGCCGGCACGAGCAGTTCGCGATCGGGGGGCGGTCCTGCTCCCGGCGGGACCTGGCCGACATCGAGCCGCAGCATGACGCCCTTCCAACGTGTGGAATCCTGCGCCGCGCAATCATCGCCGTCATCGCCGATCGTGTAGTACAACATGCCATCGGGGCCAAAGTGCAGACCGCCCCCATTGTGGAACTCGAGCAGGTCCTCAATGTCGCGCAACACATCACGGCGACTCGCCGGGTCAATGATGAGCGAGTCGCTGAGTCCGTCGTTCAGAGCGCCCGAGGCCACATAGCGCGACAGCCGGATCGTCTTGCCCACTGCAGTATAGGAGACGTACACGTACGGACGGGCGGGCCAGCCGGGATCGACCGCAAGCCCAAGCAGCCCCTGCTCCCCGAACTCGCTCATTACGCTGTCGACCGCACATACGGGAGCCTGGCTGCTGAGCTGCCCGTCGACGAGCATCCGAATGTGGCCAGTGCGGCGTTCGATCACGAGCAGCCGTCCGTCCGGCAGGAAGGCCATCCCCGTGGGCTCCTGCATGCCGGTGACGAGTTCTTCTGCCGTGAAGCCCTCGGGGAGCGCGATCATGGGGTTGTTCTCGACGAAGGTCGCGGTGATCGAAGCGTCACCACGCATCACCCAGGTGAGCGGATTCCACACGCTGAAGGCGTCGCCGCTCCAAGACGCGAAGTGCCAGCCGGGATCGCTGAAGGCGGTGAGTTGGACGCGGCCGCCATGCGCGTACGCCGGGCCCGTGGGCAGCATTGCGACATGACCCGATCCCTCGACCGAGAGTCTCAATGTGTCGGGAAAAATTTCAAACGTCGCGCTCAGCGCCCGGTCTCTATTCATGGTCAGGGTCAGCGAGGCGTCGCTGCTCACCGTGTCTCCACTCCAGCCGGTGAAGTGCCAGTTCGTCAGCGGTGCCGCGATGACCGTGGCCTGCGATCCCTCCGGATACACCGACAGCTCCGGGATCCGCGTCACGATCCCCTGCCCCTCGAGGGTGACTACGAGGTCGTGACCGGGCGATGCAGCGGCCAGCCCCGGCAGTAGGGCGAGGGCGAGCAGCATCAGAATCGCGCGGCAGGAGAAGCCGCGCAGGGGGCCGGACGTGGGGATCATCGCAGGGTGCATGGCCTCGGTTGTCGCCAGGAGGGCGAGGACGGCCCGGAGAGCGCAGTCTATCCGGCGATTGTGATCAGATCGGGCGCCGGCCTCAAGTGGATTCCTCCCGCAGGCGCGGACCGTTTGAGCGGCCGTGCAGAATGCCCGGAGCAGGTTGTGCCCCTCGGCTTCTGCCACTAATTTCGCGGCAATGTCACTGCCCCTCCCCTCGCCAGCCCAGCTCGAGCGGATCGAAACCCTTGCCTTCGCCGACCTGTTCGCGGCGGCGCCCGGGGAAGTCTCGGCGTTCCTCGGATTGGGCAGCCGCTGGCTCGACGACGCCCTCATCACCTGGGCAACGCGCGCCGATGTGCTGATGTTCAATCGCGCCTTCGGCGTCGGCCAGGCGACTCCCGCCAGCGCCGCGCAACTCCAGCGGATCGCATCGCGGTTCGATGCGCAAGGGGTGCCGCGTTCATTCCTGCAGATTGCTCCCGGCGCGCGGCCCGATGAACTCGAAGCATGGGCAGACGGGCTCGGCTACGCACCCTACAATCGCTGGGCGAAGTTCGCGCGTGCGCTGGAGTCCCTGCCGCCCACTTCGGAAACGGTGCGCGTCGACAAGATCGAGCCTGCCCGCGCTGCGGAGTACGGCCGTCTGGTCGTCGACACCTTCACCATGCCGGAGCAGATTCTCGGATGGCACGGAGCACTCGTCGGGCGCACCGGCTGGCATCACTACATCGCGACGCTCGAGGGCGAGGCCGTGGGCTGCGCTGCCATGTTCGTGTGCGATGGGCTCGCCGCGTTCGGCACCGCGGGCACGGTGACGCACGCGCGTGGCCGCGGCGTGCAAGGGGCCTTGATCGTGCGGCGCCTGCACGACGCGGCGGCGGCGGGAGGCACCCATGCGGTCGTCGAGACCGCCGAGGACACTCCCGCCAAACCCGCCCCATCGTTCCGCAACCAACTGCGGCACGGATTCGAACTGTGCTACATGCGCGCCAACTGGCTGCGCGCGATGCCGCCGCGACCCGCGTAGGTCGCGGCGCTAAACCGCGGCGCGATGCCGCGACGCTATGCCGCGACGTTGAACCGCAGCGTTAAACCGCGACCGAAAGCTCCGCGATCATGTCGGCGACATCCTTGCCCGACTTCTGCAACGCCGCCAGTTCGTCCGCCGCGAGCTTGAGCTCGATGATCTTCTCAACGCCGTTGGCACCGATCATCACCGGCACGCCGATGAACAGACCCTGCAGGCCGTACTGGCCCTCGAGCAGCACCGAGCACGGGATCAGGCGCTTCTGGTCGGTGAGCAGCGCCTCGGTCATCTCGACCGCGGACATCGCCGGCGCGTAGTACGCCGAACCCGTCTTCAGCAGCTTCACGATCTCGGCGCCGCCGTCACGCGTGCGCTGGATGATCGCGTCGAGCCGGTCCTTGGCGATCAACTCGGTGACGGCGATGCCGCCCACGGTGGTGAAGCGCGGCAGCGGCACCATCGAGTCGCCGTGACCGCCGAGCACCATCGCCTGCACATCCGCAGCGGAGACGTTGAGTTCCATGCCGATGAAGGCGCGGAACCGCGCCGAGTCGAGCACGCCGGCCATGCCGAGCACGCGATGCTTGGGGAAGCCCGACAACTTCCAGAACAGGTGCGCCATCACGTCGAGCGGGTTGGTGACCACGACGACGAACGCGTTGGGCGCATGCTTCTTCACCGCTTCGGCGGCCGGGCGGATGATGTCGGCGTTCGCCTTGAGCAGGTCACTGCGCGACATGCCCGGCTTGCGCGGGAAGCCGGCGGTCATCACCACGACATCCGAACCCGCGACGTCGGCGAGATCGTTGGAACCCTGAATCGTCACGCCGCGGTGCCACAGCGGTGCCGCCTGCTGCATGTCGAGCGCCTTGCCCTGCGGCATGCCTTCGAGGATGTCAACCAGCGTCACGTTCGCGAGCCCGCGCTCCGCGATGTAGAGGGCAGTGCTGGCGCCGACGTTGCCGGCTCCGATGACCGTCACCTTGCGACTCATTCCATCCTCCTCGCTTCCCGTCCGACAATCGGGCGGCAGCACTCTGGGGTTGTGGCTGTCAGAAACACGAAGCGCCTCGGCGCCCGAACCAACCGTGGGGCGACGAGGCGCTGTGGGATGCCGCTTGAAAGTCCTAGTTGGTCTCGGCGGTCACCGGCGGCAGCACATTGACCTTGCGGCGCGTGCCGCGGAAGGTCGTGAACTGCACCACGCCGTCGATCATGGAGAACAACGTGTCGTCCTTGCCCATGCCGACATTCTGGCCGGGATAGAACTGGGTGCCGCGCTGGCGCACGAGAATATTGCCGGCCCGCACACGCTCGCCGCCGAACTTCTTGACGCCGAGCCGTTGCGCGTTGGATTCGCGGCCGTTCTTGGTCGATGACTGGCCTTTTTTATGAGCCATTGATGTCTCCCTACCCGGTGATGCCGGTGACGCGAAGGCGCGTCAGCTCGTCGCGGTAGCCACGGCGACGGCGAAAGTCACGGCGACGCTTGAACTTGAAGATGCGCAGCTTCGGCCCACGCAGGTGCTCGACGACTTCGAGGGTCGCCATGGCTCCCTTGATGTAGGGCTGGCCGATAGAAATCTTGCTTCCATCACCGACGATCAGCAGCTGGTCAAACGTCAGCTTCGCCCCCGGCTCACCCGTCAGGCGAGGCACAGTAAGCACCTCGTTCGGGGTGATGCGGGTCTGGATACCGTTAATGTTGACGATCGCGTACATGCGGATGATTCTCCGGAGGCTGCCGGCGCGAAGGACGTGATGCCTGGCGACCGGGCGGTGGGCCGAAAGAGGCCCGTAGATGCCAACAGCAAGCGCGGATTTGTACCATGCCCTACACTGGGGTGTCAACTTAACGGTCGCGTCCAAACTACTTCGCAAGTCATGGCCGGAACGTCAGTTCGGGCCAAAACCTCGAGGATTTGCCCGTGCGATTGCCTTTCCGTCTCCTGGTTCTTGTTGTGTTGGCTGCTTCGAGCGGGTGTGCCCACGTCCCCGATGGCCCGTCGGCTGCCTCCGCGGGCGGCACCCCGCAGAGCGCGGCGGGCGGCGCGGCCGCGCGGCCCGAGGGGGCCCCCGTGGCCTCCCCGCTCGGCAGCCCATTCGCCAGCGACCGCACCCGGCAGAACGCCCTGGACACCCCCCTGATGATCGACAAGACCGACATGCGCATCGGCACCACGGTCCAGTTCCGCCATGTCCCGAATGCTTCTGAACTGCACGACCTCTCGCAGCTGCCGGGCCTGGCGCGCGTGGTGCTGAGCTTCGAGTCGTGGCCGGCCGAGTACGCGCCGTTGCAGGTGCTCAACCAGGCGCCGGAAGGTGTCGAGGTCGTCGCCATTCTCCCCGGCTGGCCACCGAACCGTGCGGCGGTGGACGCCTGGAACTACCTGCAAGTGCGGCTCCGCGTGATCGTGATCGTGCCGGGGCCACCCGCATCGATCGATGGCGTAACAAACCTCAACGAGATGCGCGGCCTCGAGCGCGTGATCGCGCAGATGGACGCGCCCTCACGACAGGGGTTTGAACGACTACAGCGGCCGCTCAGTTTCAGGAAACTCATCGACTGAGCGGAAGGCAGCGCCTCGGAGCGGCGATTGCTCAAGCATCAGCGGATCACGGCAAACCTCGACGTCATCGTCTTCACGGGCGTCTCGTAGCGCACGAAGTAAACGCCGGCGGCCAAGGCGCCACGCGCATCGCGGCCGTCCCACTGCGCGCGGTGCGTGCCCGCCGCTTGGTTGCCCTCTGCGATCACGGCAACCTCGCGGCCCTGAAGGTCGATCACGCTCAGTCTCACGTGTGAAGCACGCGCCACGCTGAAGTCAAAGTGCCCGCTGCCTGTCACGGGATTAGGCGTGATCGGTCCCAGGGCGAATTGCGCTTCCGCTGGCGCTGGGACATCGAGCGTTCCCGCGTTGAGCAGCCAGAACGTCGCATCGCTCTGGTCGCTGCCTATATGGCCTGTCTGGTCGAACACCGCCACGCGCGCGCGGCGATTCGCCGTGGACGCCCCCCCCAGGCCGGGCCCGGTCACGGTCCACTCGAAGCTGCCCGAGTTCGGGACATGCGTGCCGACGATCTCCCAGTTCGAGCCCTCGCGTGCTACGCCGACGTCAACGAAAGGAACCATGCCGGCAGTGTCGGGATCCCACGCGATGGTCACATGCGATCCCACGACCAAGGTTTCGTAACCGTTGGGGGATGTCACATGGAGTCCGGGTATTGCCGTGGTACCGACGGACTGGAGAAACGCTGGCGAAGTTTGCAGCGGTGCGCCCGAGTACTTCACATCGATCGTGTGAATACCCATCGCGAGCGCGGCGGTCGGGTAACTGTAGAAGCCGCTCGTGACGGCCGCCGAATCGACCGGAACGTTGTCGATATACAAGGTCGCCGTGCCGCCTTGCGGCAATCCTTCCAGTTGTGTCGTGAACGTGACGAGCTGCCCTATGGCTGACGGATTCACGTCGCTGAACAGCAAGAGATTGGAAGTGGACGCGTCCACTTCCACGGTCGTGGAATCGGAGCTGTAGCGGTACACATCGTCGCCCGCGAAGCTTGCACGGTAGGTGTAGAAACCCAATGTGGAGAGCATTCCCCCCGCGGTCGCGACTCCGGCCACGATGGGGTTGTCGCCTGATTGCCCCGCGGAGTTCGTGAACGACACGATGCCGCTGACCTGCGGGGGCGTCATGATCGCCTTCACCGAGAACGTGCTGCCCGTGCGGATCACTCCCGGCGAGGGCACGAGCGCCAGCGCCAGTTGTGCGGCTGCTGCGCCCGTCACACGAACGGCGAGGGGCACGGAAGCTTTGGAGTTCTCTCCGCTCCACGACGCGTAGACGGAGCGACTGCCAATCGCCAGTCCCGTGGTGGAAAACGTTGCCGCACCGGCAATCACATTCGCGACTCCTAGGAAGGCATTGTCCACATAGAACGACACGCTTCCCGATGGTGATGGCGCGTTGATCGTCGCGTGAAGGCTCACGAGGTCTCCCGCCTTCGGATGCGGCGGGCCCGCCGACAAAGTGGTCGTCGCGGAGGGCCCGAATACCTGGACCCGTGCCGTATCGTCGCTGGCGAAGTAGAACGGGTTGCCTGTGAAGTGCAGCTTGAAGGGAATGAGGCCGGGCGATCCATTCAGGCTGAGCACGATCTTGCCGGCGCCACTGAGCGGCGACATATTCCACGGCCCGGCGTAACCGTTCCCCGGACTGGCGACCATGAACGTCCCGCCCGCGTCTGCGGGGACCACGTTCAACAGCAGCGTGTCGAGACTTCCCTGCAATGCGAAGCTGTGGGTTGCGCGGATGGTCACCGCCGTCGGATTGATACCACCGACGTGCAGCGGCGCCGCCGGGCTCGTGGATGCGAGGAACGCCTGGTCCCCATCGTAGTGAGCCTGGAATGAGTAGTCCCCGGGGCTCAAGGGTCCGCGGCTGAATGAGGCCACTCCATCGATGAGCGCCGCAGAGCCCATCTCGAGCGCCTCCGGCACATTGATGAAGTGCACGAGACCGGTCGCGAGAACATTGCTTACGGTCGCGGTCAGGGTGGTCGTCCCGCCTGCCAACACTGTGTCGGGATTCATGGTGAGCGCGAGCGTGGTGCTCCCCCCCGTGGTGTTCGCGCGGGCACCGATCGTCCCTGCCACGCAGACGGCCGCCGTGGACGCGGAGGCCAACCCGATGCAGAGCAACACCACGGACAACTTCGCCCGATTGAGCCCGAAGCAGGTCATCGGAAGATCCCCCGCCGCGGTCTCGAGCGGCTGTTCCAGCGCACGCGCCTCCCCAGGATGGGGGCAACACGCAGACCGAACCGGCCAGAAGTGTACCCGGGCGGATGTGCGAGAGTCGAGGCCTGCTTACGGTGTTGCTTACGGTGCTACTTGAGCAGCAGGACCCGCGTGAGTGCGGTGGTATTTCCTGTGCGAATACGCGCCAAATACAGCCCCGCGGCCATCGCATGCCCGCGGTCATCGCTGCGGTTCCAGGCGACGCTGTGCGTCCCAGCCGACAGCGACTCGCCGTGCATCAAGCCGCGCACGCGGCGCCCGCTCACGTCGAATACCTCGGCGTCGACCCGTCCGGCGGAGGCAATCGTGAAGCGCAGGCTCACGCCCGCGATCGCGGGATTGGGCGACGCGGTGAGCTGGAGTTGGGAACCCGGGGAGTCCGTGCGCGACTGCGGCACTGCGAGCGTCGCACCGTTGGTGTTCAGCAGCAGCGACACCGAACTCGAGCCATAGTTGCCCACCGCAAGATCGGGCTTGTTGTCGCCATTGAGATCGCCCATCGCCACCGAGTAGGGGAACTCCCCCGTGCCGTAGTAGCCACGGTAGTTGAATGCACCCGCGCCATCGCCGAACAGCGCGGTGATGGTGTTGACCGAAATGCTCACCGCGGCGAGGTCCACGTTGCCATCGCCATTCAGGTCGCCGGCGGCCACCGCGTAGGAACCGTTCGCGTCGCCATACTCCTTGTGCGGCTTGAATGTTCCGTCTGCATTGCTGAGACGCACCGACACCGAGGATGTTCCCGAGCCCGCGGCGATCAGGTCGGGTTTGCCGTCGTGGTTCAGGTCCGCGATCACCGAAGAGTTCGGGCTGTTGCCCATGACGAACGCGAGCGCCGGCGCGTAGGAGCCCTCACCGAAACCAAACAGTACGGCGACGGCGTGATCCGCGGTGCAGGCCAGCGCGATGTCGAGCGCGCCATCGCCATTGAGATCACCGATCGAGACGGAGTGCGGCTGCGTGCCGACGCCGATCTCGTAGTCGAAGGTGTACAGCCCGCCGCCAAAACCGTTGAAGATCGACACCGTGTTGCCGAGGTAGTTGGCCACCGCGAGGTCGGGTAGATCATCGCCGTTCAGGTCGCCGATCGCCACGGCGCTGGCGCCACTGCCCGCGAGGTAGTCGGCCTTCGCCGCAAACGTTCCCAACCCAGTCGACAGCAACACCGACACGGTGTTGCCGAGGTAATTGGCGGTCACGAGGTCCATGCGGCCGTCGGCGTTGAGGTCCCCGATCGCCACGCCCACGGGTGTGCTCCCCGTGACCAGATCGAGGCGGCTCGCATAAGCGCCATTGCCGGCGCCGAAATAGATCGAGACGATATTGGCGGTCGCGCTGACGGCAGCGACATCCGGTATGCCGTCACTGTTCAGGTCGTCGATGGCGACAGAGTAGGGGTTCGCCCCCACGCCCAACTGCGTCGCGAATTGGGCGTTGGCCAGCGAGGGCCACACCGCGACCGAACGCGCACCGGAATTCGCGATCGCCAGATCCAACAAACCGTCACCGCTCAATTCGGCGAGTGCCAGCCCTTTGGGTGAGAGGCCCGCAGCGTAGTCGCGGCGCGGTGCGAACGAGCCTGAGCCCAGGTTGATGAACAGTGAGAACGAGTGGGCCGTGGTGTTGGAGACCGCGATCTCGGCGCGGCCGTCACCATTGAGGTCACCCGCCACGATACCCACCGGACCGGAACCCGTCGCGAGGTCCGTCTTGGCACCCAGCACGCCGGCGCCCGTGTTCAAGCGCACCGAGACGG
>JAYSRO010000355.1:0-5040 GCA_043720995.1 Candidatus Eiseniibacteriota bacterium | reverse complement strand
CGATCCCTGAGGGCGGGTTCCGCCGCATCGCGGTGATCCGCTTGTCGTCGCTGGGCGATGTCATCCTCACGTTGCCCGTGGTGCACGCCCTGCGCGCGGCGTGGCCGGCGGCCACAATCGACTTTTGGGTCAAGGAAGAGTACCGCGATGTCGTGGCGCACGATCCCGCCATCCATCACGTGCGCGTGCTCGAGCGCGATGCGCGGCGGATCGAGGACATCGTGTCGATGAGCGAAGAGCTGACGCCGTGCGACCTGATCGTCGACCTGCACGTCAACGTGAGGACCCGTCTGCTGGCATTCCGGCACACGGCCGCCGTGTTGCGCGCGCCGGCCTACCGGCTGTTGCGGGAGCGCTGGGTGCGCGCGCGGTGGACGAAGCCTGCGCCAGCGCCGGGTGCCGTGGCGCGCTACGCCGAGGCGGTTGCCCCCGCCGGCGTCACGGTGACGGGCGTTCCGGTGGTCACGGCGAGCACAGAAGCAGAGGGATGGGCGAGGCGTTGGGTTGCCACCTCGCTCAGCGGCGAGGGACGGGTGGAGGGATCACTCGTGGCGTTCGCCCCCGGAGCGCGCCACGCCACGAAGCAGTGGCCTGAGGACCATTGGATTGAATTGCACCGGCGCTTGCGCGCCGAGGGGAATCGCGTGGTCGTGCTGACCACGGCGGCCGAACGCAAGGCGCTGCCGCGGTTGTCCGGTCACATTGCGAACGATGGCGGCACTGCCTGGGTGTGCGAGCCGGTCGGTCGCGTGGCCGCGCTGCTGTCGCACTGCCGTACCGCGGTGACCTGCGACAGCGGGCTGATGCACCTGGCCGCCGCGCGTGGGCTCAAAGTCGTGGCGTTGTTCGGCAGCACCGCACCTGAACTGGGATTCGCGCCGGCCGGCGAAGGGCACACCGTGATGTGCCGCCATGAACCCTGCCAGCCCTGCACACTGCACGGCCGCGAGCGTTGCCCGAAGGGGCACTTCCGCTGCATGCAGCTGTTGCTGCCGGCGCAGGTCCAAGCCGCCGTTCGCGCCCAGCTCGCCTGACACGGGCCGCGCTGTGAGGGGAGCGCTTGTGGGCGTTCGAGCGCCACGCCTATACTGCGCTGTTCATACGACGATGTTGCTCCTGTGGCGCTGCACCAGCGCCCCAGCACCCCTTAGCCTTCGTGAGCCTTAGGAGCCGACGTGACGGAATCGCCATCGAAGAAGCAGTTCGTCGAGGACTTGACCGACCAGAGCGATGACTTTTCGCGCTGGTACAACGAGGTCGTCCGCAAGGCCCAGCTGGCGGACTACGCGCCGGTGCGCGGCTGCATGGTGATTCGTCCATACGGCTACGCGATGTGGGAGAACATGCAACAGCAGCTGGACCGCCGCATCAAGGCGACCGGCCACCAGAATGCGTACTTCCCGCTGCTGATCCCGGAGTCGCTGCTGCAACTCGAAGCCGACCACGTGCAGGGGTTCGCGCCCGAGTGCGCATGGGTGACGCACGGCGGCCATGACGAGCTCGAGGAGCGCCTGGCGATCCGCCCGACCAGCGAGGCGATCATCGGCAAGATGTATTCGCGCTGGATCGAGTCGTATCGCGACCTGCCGGTGTTGCTGAACCAGTGGTGCAACGTGATGCGCTGGGAGAAGGTGACGCGGTTGTTCCTGCGCACCACCGAGTTCTTGTGGCAGGAAGGTCACACCGCGCACGCCACGAAGTCCGAGGGACTGGAAGAAGTCCTGAAGATGCTCGAGGTCTACCGTGAATTCGTAGAGACCGAGCTGGCGATCCCGGTGTACGCGGGCCGCAAGAGCCTGGCGGAAAAATTTGCCGGCGCCGAGATGACCTACTCGATCGAAGCCTTGATGCGCGATGGCAAGGCGCTGCAGGCGGGCACCTCGCATGACCTCGGCCAGCACTTCGCGAAGGTGTTCGACATCACCTACCAGGACGAGGCGGGCGCCCGCCAGCACGTGTGGCAAACCTCGTGGGGTGTGTCGACACGTCTCATGGGCGCCATCATCATGACGCACGGTGACGATCAGGGCCTGCGCCTGCCGCCGCGCATCGCGCCGATCCAGGCCGTGGTCGTGCCGATCTGGCGAAAGGAAGGCGAACGCGAGCTGGTGCTCGAATTCCTCGACAAGGTGCGTGAGGCACTGCCGGGCGTACGGCTGCATGTCGACGACCGCGACCAGTACACGCCGGGCTGGAAGTACAACGAATACGAAATGCGTGGGGTCCCGCTGCGGCTCGAAGTGGGGCCGCGCGATGTCGCGCAGGGTGCCGTCATGAGCGTGCGCCGCGACAACAGGGCGAAGGAGTCGATTCCGCTCGCGGCACTCGGCACGCGGGTGACGGAGTTGCTCGACCTCGTGCAGCAGGGATTGTTCGATGCGGCGAAGCAGTTCCGCGCGGACAGCACGGTGATCGTCCCCACGGTGGCCGAGCTCGAGGCGCACTTCGCCACGAAGCGCGGCTTCGTGGGGTTGCCGTGGGATGACGACGCAGCAGTCGAGGCCCAGATCAAGGAGCGCACCGGTGCCACGCTGCGTTGCGTGCCGCTGGACCAGAGTCCCTTCGAGGGGGTGGCGTCACAGGGCAAGCCGATCGCCCTGTTCGCCCGCTCGTACTGACGTCGCGATTGCCTGCGCCGAGTCGCATCTTCGTCCGGCTGCCGAATTGGCTCGGCGACCTGTTGATGGCGCGGCCGCTGCTCCATGCCCTGCGCAGGCAGCTGCCGGCGGCGCTCATCGCGGCCGTGGCGCCGCCGGCGTTGCTCGAATTGCTCGCCGCCGACGGCTCGCTCGACGAGCGGCTCGGTTGGGAGCGGGAGCCGCAGGCGCGGCGACGAGTCGTGGGCGAGTTGCGGGCATTCAAGCCGGAGCTGGCGCTGGTGTTACCGCCGTCTTTCTCGAGTGCGTGGCTGGGCTGGCAGTCGCAGGCGCCGGTTCGCGTGGGTTACGCCCATGAAGGGCGCAGCGGCTTGCTCACGCGATCACTCCGCAGACGGGACCGGGGAGAGCAGCATCTCGCCGATGAGTACCTCGCGCTGGCGGGCGAGTATGGCGGCCCGGCGGATGGGGTGAGCGGGACGGCCCCGCCGCTGCGGCTCGACGAGACGATGCAGGCCGCGGGCGAGAGGGTTGCGGCCCGCGCGCAACTGGCGGCGCAAGGATTCGGCGTGCTGGCTCCCGGAGCGTCGTATGGTCCCGCCAAGCGCTGGCCTGCCGAACGGTTCGTAGACATCGGCCGCCGAATCGCAGGCATGGGCCTGCGCGTGGTGACGTGCGGCACGCGCGAGGAATCCGCGATCTGTGAAGGGGTAGCCCGCGGGATCGGCGCGGGTGCGTTGTCGCTGGCTGGCAACACCACGCTGCCGGAGCTGGCCGGACTCTGCGCCGCGGCGCGCATCGCCGTGTGCAATGACTCGGGGCTCGCGCACCTGTGCGCCGCGCTCGGAGTGCGGACGGTGACGGTGTTCGGTTCCACCAGCAGCGCCTGGACGGCGCCGCGGGGCCGGGCGGTGGTGATCGTGCAACGTGCGCCGGTGTGTTCGCCGTGTTTCCGGCGCGACTGCGCCATCGGCACGCCGTGCCTGGGCGGGGTGTCCGCCGCGCGCGTCTGGGCTGCCTGTGAAACCTTGCTCGCGGAGGCCGCATGAAGCTGCTCGTCCATGCCTCATCACTCGCCAACGCGCCGCGCATGTTGGCCGCCGCCTGGGGATTGTCGCTGCGCGGGCACGAAGTGTTGTGGTGGGGCGATGCGCTGCCCGCGGGGGCGTCGGCTGATTCCCACGGCGCGCCACGGTTTGTCGTGCACGCGCGTGACGCCTCGCGCCCCGATGTCATGCTGGGTGGCGCTCACGATGTCGTGCGCGTGGCGGCGAGTGCGGGCCTCGCCTCGGCGCACGCGGTGATTCTCGATGCGCCGGCGGGCATCATCGAGCACTGGCACTTCCTCGAATGCGCGGCGTGGGGAACGCTGGTGGGGCTGGGCTTCGTCGATGCGCCGGCGGAAGCGGGTGGCGTGGCCCAGCTGCCGGGCTTCGAAGCGGAAGCGGTTGTCGCGTGGAGCGGGCTGCCGCTTGAGGAGTCGCCAGAGGTGACCTCGGCCGACACCGAATTACTCGAGCGCGCCTGCGAACGGCTGGCGGCGGCGCAGCGGGGCCTGGGAGCGCGCCCCGCGCTGTTCCTCGACCGCGACGGCACGCTGGTCGTGGAAGTCGGCTACCTCGCCAACCCTGACGATATTGAACTGCTGCCCGGAGTCGCCGCCGCGCTGCGCACCTTGCATGCGGCCGGTTACACACTGGTGGTGGTGTCCAACCAGTCGGGCGTGGGCCGCGGACTGTTTCCGCACTCGCGCGTTTATGAGGCGATGGCGGAGCTGCGGCGCAAGCTGCGGGCCGAGGGTGTGGAACTCGACGCCATCTATTTTTGCCCGCACCGTCCCGATGCGGGGTGTGCTTGCCGCAAACCGGGGACTCTGTTGCTGGAGCGGGCGTCGCGCAACCTGCGTCTGTCCCTGCGCGAATCGATGATGGTCGGGGACAAGCGGCTGGACGCCGAAACGGGCCGGCGCGCGGGAGCGCAGGGTATGCTGGTGCGCACGGGTTACGGGCGTGACGAGGAGCAGCGCGACGCCGACGATTCGGGGTGGCCAAGGCCGGCGCACGTAGCGAACGATCTCGCCGCCGCGGTGCCGTGGCTGGTCGAAGCGCTGGGGTAACCGCTGCGGCCCAGCAGCGAACTAGCGGGCCTCCGGCAGGTCGAGCGCGAAACGGTCTCGTGCGAGCTCGGGGCGGTAGTGAACGTTGCGGCCATTGACCGCGAGCTGCGAGCGTTCGAGCCAGCGGTCCTCGACGAGATCCTCGAGCCGCTTGGGGTACGCGCCGTGTTCGCGCCGGTACAGCTGTAGCGCCATGCGGACATCGCGCATCTGCGCTGAGGCGAATACCGTGGTGGGCTCACGATCGAGCACCGGGCCCCGCAGGACCTGGCCTGCGATCAACATCACCACGAGTACCGCGACGCCGCCGGCCGTCACAGCGCCCTC
>JAYSRO010000354.1:0-2518 GCA_043720995.1 Candidatus Eiseniibacteriota bacterium | reverse complement strand
CCCTCGTGCAACTGACCGCGACCCCGGATGCGAGCAACGCGTTCGTGGGCTGGAGCGGGGACGCCTCGGGTTCCACTACGCCGTTCGCGCTGACCATGGACGGCAACAAGACCGTCACGGCGACATTCACCTACACGCTTGCCGTCACGCCGGTGGGCTTGGGCTCCGTCATCCTGGCGCCTAACCAGGCGAACTACGCGCCGGGCACCGCCGTGACGCTGACCGCGCAACCGCAGGCGCACGCTGGCTTCGTGAGCTGGAGCGGTGACACGACCGCGAGCACGGCCACGCTGCCGCTGGTGATCACGCGCAATCGCGCACTCACCGCCACCTTCGTGGTCGACACGCACACGCTGAGCGCTGTGGCCGTGGGCAACGGCAGCATTTCGAAGAGCCCCGACCTCGCCACCTACGACTACGGCACCCCGGTCACACTGACGGCGACCCCGGCGACGGGCTACCACTTCGTCAGTTGGAGTGGCGACACGACCACCACGAACAACCCCATCAGCATTCCGGTGACCGGCAACCGCAGCGTGACGGGAACGTTCGTCATCAACACCTACGTGCTCAACGTCTCCGCGGCCACGGGCGGCTCGGCGGTCAAGAGCCCCATTCAGGCGACGTACGATCACGGCACCCAGGTCACGCTCAGCGCGACCCCGGGTGTCGGCTACCTGTTTGGCAGCTGGTCCGGTGACACCGCTTCGTCCGACAACCCGTTCGGCTTCCGCATGGTGGGCGACCGCACGCTGTCGGCGCAGTTCGTGCTGAAGCAGTACCCGCTGACCAACAACCCGGTCGGCAACGGCAGCATCATCCGCTCACCCGACCTGCCGACGTACACGCATGGCTCGACCGTCGCACTGACGGCGGTGCCCTCGCCGGGCTGGCACTTCACGGCGTGGAGCGGCGACACCTCGAGCTCGACGAACCCATTGAACATCGTGATGACCGGCGCGCGCGTCATCAACCCGGTGTTCGACTTCGACACCTACGCCCTGACGGTCAACATCACCGGCAGCGGCTCGGTGGCGCGCACTCCGGACCTGGCGCTCTACCCGTTCAATACCACCGTCGACCTGACCGCCGTCCCGGCGCCGGGCTTCAAGCTCAACAGCTGGGGTGGGGCAGCCTCGGGGAGCGCTCCGACGGTGTCCGTCGTCATGAGCACGCCGAAGACCGTGACCGCGCTGTTCGACACCGCCAACTACACGCTCAGCGCCACCGCGACCGGACCCGGCTCGGTGGGCGTGAGCCCGGTCAAGGCGACCTACCGCTATCCCGATCTCGTCACGTTGACCGCGACTCCTGCGGCGCACGCGCACTTCGTCGGCTGGACCGGGGACACGATCGCGAGTGGCAATCCGCTGGCGATCACCATGGCGGCCAACCGCACCCTCGTCGCCGCGTTCGCGCTCGACCAGTTCACGGTTGTCTCGGCTGCGAGCGGCAGTGGCGCCGTCATCCTCAATCCCGATCTTGCCTTGTACGACTACGGTACAGCGCTGGTGCTGAGCGCCTCCCCAAATGCCGGCTGGCACTTCACCAGCTGGACGGGAGACACCATCACCACCTCGAACCCGCTCAACCTCATCGTGTCGCGCGATCGTTCGGTGACCGCCGTGTTCGACCTCACGTTCTACCCGCTGACGGTGAACCTCGTCGGCCCGGGAGTAGTGCTCAAGGATCCTGACCAGGCGACCTACCTCGAAGGCGCCGTCGTCTCGCTGATCGGTGTGCCGGTTCCAGGCGCCCACTTCGTGAGTTGGACGGGCGATGCTTCAGGCCTCACGGACGCCACCAATGTGACCATGAATGGGCCGCGCGTCGTGACCGCGACGTTTGCCGGCGAGGCCTACACGTTGACGACGCAGATCACGGGCCTGGGCTCGATCACCAAGACTCCCGACCAGCCGAGCTACGTCTACGGCGCGGCGGTCAAGCTCACTGCCGTCCCCGCCGACACCTCGCGTCACTTCCAGCGCTGGGGCGGGTTCGTCGATGGCACCAAGGACACGCAGACCGTGATCATCCGCACCAACTCGCTCGTCAAGGCCACGTTCATCTCGAACCTCTACACCGTTACGGTCTTGACCGAAGGCACCGGCACCGTGAACCAGCTGCCGGCCAGTTCGCAGATTTACTATGGCGCGAACAAGTGGATGAATGGTTCGCCGAGCACCGGCTTCCAGCTCGAGGGCTGGCACGGTGACGTCACCAGCATCTTCAACCCGATCTTGTTCCGCGCCGACAGCAACATGACCGTGACCTGCCGCTTCGTTGCGGCCGCGGCGCCGACCATGAACGTGACCATCGTGGGCAACGGTTCCGTGGCGCGCTCGCCGAACCTGGCCAACTACCCGCCCTCGTCCTACTGCCTGCTCACCGCCACGCCGAGCGCGGGCTGGCACTTCCAGAACTGGGCGGGGGACGGGCTCGTGTGGGCCGACAATCCGCTTAGCCTGTTCATGGACCGCGACAAGAACGTCGTGGCGACGTTTGCGCCCGATGGCTA
>JAYSRO010000353.1:0-28533 GCA_043720995.1 Candidatus Eiseniibacteriota bacterium | reverse complement strand
TCGTCGTGCCGGGATTGATCCGAAGCCCCACGCCACCGATGTGCGTGAGGAACTGCGAATTGACTGATTGGAGGGCATAGGGTGTCCCCGTCAGCGCTTGGCGCGGGGTGAGCACGGTCTGCGAGGTACACACGGCGTCCGTGCACACCTCGACCTGCAACCAGCGCGCATCGCCATCGAACGCGGCGGCTGCGAATTCTCCGCCCGCGTTCAATTGCACGGTGAAGATGCCGCTCGTCACGAGCACGTTGCTTGCGATTTGGTTCACACCCAGCTGCGTTCCACCCGAGGCCGCGTCCCACAGGCTGAAGCGCAAGTGAGCCGTACCCGTGATCGGGCTACCGCTCTGGTTGAGCTGGCCCTGGTAGGTGAACCCGGTGCCGAGTGGTGCGGCATGAACCGGAGCGGCCGCGAACATCGCGAGCGCCATGCAACCGAGCAGCAATCGACGCAGAGCAAACATGGTGCGACCTCCATGAAACGGATGAACACAGCGTCCCGGGCCCAGCGCAAAGGATTGGACCCAACGGAGGAGCAGGCCCTCCTGGTATTGGGAAACGCGGCAGGCCCGCCGACCGAACACCTGAACCTCGCGCGCGGCCGGCGTCGGCCGGCCAATGGCCGTCAGGGTCGCGGGTTTTCCAGTTCGATGTGGCGCATCCAGACCCCGGACACACTCTCGGGTCCCGGAGCCAATCGACGGGCGAGCTCGAACAACCGCCCGGCGGTTGGGGTCGCGGCGGCGGCCGGCGAGGACGCGAGGCCCCCGATGCCGCGCAGGTGGAGACGCGCCGCCTCGGGCAACGCCACCGCCCGCTGCCCCGCCCGCGCGAGCTTGCTCATCTCCGCCTCGTACTCCACGAGCCGCTCGCGGCTGGCCAGCACCAGCAGGTGTTCACGCCCGCCGGGAGTGTCGACCGTCCACGACATCGGCTGCGCCGCTCGCGAGCCCGGCAGCACGTGCGCAGAGCCAGGCTCGAGCGGATTCTGGGGTTCCAGCCCGGGCAGGGGAAACAATGCGTAGGCGTGTCCCGCTTCGTCCTCGTTGACGACGTACACGTACAGCGGAGCCGACGCCTCGAATTCGAGCGTGAGCCGGTCGCCGAGCGCGAGCAGTGCTCCCGCATCGACTCGCTCGCGCGCCGTGGAACCCGCCGCGACCCGATACACCACCGCGGAGACCTCGTAGCTTGCGGGTTGCGGGACAGGCAACGCCGCCGCGGCGCCCGAGCCGTTGGAAGCGCCCGAGCCGGTCGACGCAATCGCAGCGACTCCCTGCTCCCGTCTCGCGCGTACCCCCAGCAACACCGCGAGGATGGCGGCCAGGGTAACGGCGCCG
The DNA here is from genome assembly GCA_043720995.1 of Candidatus Eiseniibacteriota bacterium. Taxonomy (GTDB): domain Bacteria; phylum Eisenbacteria; class RBG-16-71-46; order RBG-16-71-46; family RBG-16-71-46; genus JANLWK01. Next base: position 27,194 of record JAYSRO010000353.1, on the reverse strand, counting down.
ATCAGCAGCAGGCGGCGCACGCCCGACTGCCCAGGCGCGCGCGAGGACGGCGATGCGCCGTTCGTGGCGCCCGGGACGCGCGACAGCGCCTGCTCGAATTGCCCCGCGGTTGCGAAGCGCTGGCCCGGATCGCGGTGCGTCGCGCGTTCGATCGCGGCGAGAAACGCCTCCGGCAGGTCGTGCCGCACGTCACGGAGCAACGCGACCTCATCGCGATCGTGACGTTGCGCGAGTTCGCTCCACGACGTGGCTTCGGCCGGGAAGCGCCCGCTGACCAGGCGGTAGAGCAACACGCCCAGGCTGTAGAGATCCGACTGCGAACTCGCGGCAGCACCGCGCAACAACTCTGGCGCCATGTAGAACGGTGTGCCGGTCAGCTTGCCGTCGAGCGGGGATGGATCCGCCTGCCGCTCCACGCCGGCGCCAAAGTCCATCAGCAGGATGCGCCCTCCCTGCTCACGCATGACGTTCTGGGCCTTCACGTCGCGGTGCACGATGCCGGTGGCGTGCACGGCCGCCAGCGCGCGGCACAAGTCGATCCCGATCAAGGCGGCTTCGGCGGCACCCATGGTGCCCTGCTGCTTGAGCCACTGCTCCAGCGAACGCCCGTTGATGAGCTCCATCCAGATACCGACGCGCCCCGCATGGGTGTCCGCGCCGAACACCGTCACGACGTTTGCGTGCCGCAGCTTCGCGAGCAACCGCCCTTCCTCGACGATCGCCGAGGAGAGACCGCTCTCTCCCGAAACGGCCGTGGGCTTGAGCAGTTTGAGCGCCACATCGCGATCGAGGTGGCGGTCCCACGCGCGATACAGCTCGCCGTACGAGCCCTCGGCCAGCCGCTCGCGCAACACGAGGTGTCCCCATTCGCCGAACTCTGGTGCGGCCTCCCCCGTCTCGAGACCGCCATGCACGCGCGCCACCGCCTGCATCAACTGGAGCTGTTGGAGCAGCGTTCGTTCCTCATCGGTCGAGGCGCTGCTCAGCGTCTCGTCCCAATCGACCGAGGCTCCGTCCGCCACCCGCACCGCGACGTCTTCGATGCTCCGTGGCGTCTCACTCACTGCCCATCTCCTTCGCCATGCGCAGCAGCGCGCGGCCGACCGCCATTCTCGCCGCATCAGGGCTGGACTTGCCGGCGCCTTCGGCGATGTCGGCGTAGCTGAGCCCCATCTCGATGCGCGCCACGACCATCTCGCGCTCCACCTCGCTCAGCCGCGCGAGTGCTGCTTCATAGCGCAGCATCGCTTCCTTGCCGATGGCGAGCTCGAGCGGCGATGCGCCCTGGTCGGGATGGTCCGCGGGGAGTTCGGTCCGCAAGGGACGCGCCTGCACCTTGCGCACCTCGTCGCGGATCCGGTTGTTCAGCGCCTGCCGGATGTAGGCGCCAAACGCCCCGGCACCGCGCGGCTCGAACGTCTGGATGTTGCGCACGGTCCCCAGCAAGGCGTCCTGGACCATGTCCTCGGTCTCAACGAGGTCACGAGCCCAGCGCGGCAGCCGCCCGGCGGCCCAACGCCTGAGGATCGGCCGGTAGCGCGACAGCAGCACATCGAGGGCGCGCTGCTCGCCACCCTGTGCCCTGCGAACGAGTTCGGAGGACGAGGCGCCGTCCCAATCCGGCTGCGCATGCCCGCCCGGAGCATCGCGGTTGCTGTGGTCCTGCGGCACGGGCCGGCTCCTCGGTGAACGCGCATTGCGGGAGCAGCCAGTATAGCCCAGCGCGTCGGAGGCTCGAATGACCCGGCGCGCGGGGTACAACGAAAGCGATGTGGCGGCGATGGACATGAAGATTCTCCCACCCCAGAAACGTTTGGGGAGGGCGAACCGCACACCGCCGGCCGGGGTCACCGGGTAACCATTGTTACTCTCCTGCCTCGACACGACCTGAAGGCTCAAAAGCCCGCCCGGGTTCCCCTTCCCAGCGTGGATAGAGGACTCACCGGAACGCATTGCAGTGGAATCAATTGCCCTCACGAGCCAACCCACCCCGCTTGGCATTCCCACCCCGATCCTGCTACATTCCATCGCCTAATTGTGCAACGACGATCCTGGCGCCCGTGCGGGCTGCCGGGCTTCTTATCGAGGGGGTTTTTCGTGGCTCAGCGATGCGACGTTTGTGGCAAGGGCACGCTTTCGGGCAATAACGTGAGCCACGCCCACAACATCACCAAGCGGAAGTGGAACCCGAACCTCCAGCGCGTCCGCGCGTTGGTGGATGGGCAGCCGCGCAAGATCGATGCGTGCACGCGCTGCCTGCGCTCGGGCAAGGTCATCAAGGCCCCGCGCGGCCGCAACTATGTGGCGACGCCCGCCGCTTAAGGGTCGACAGGCTACGACTACGCCCCGGCACGCATCAGCGTCCGGGGCGTTTCGTTTGGGTCCGGCCACTCGAGTTCCCGTATCGCAACTCGAGCAGCCAGCTGGCTGTGCCCCGCGTCGCGCGGCGCGCCGGAGGCGCCCCGCGCGAGCGCGGTTGCGGCGCTTTGTTAGTCGAGGTTGTTGCGCAGGAACGCCGGGATCTCGCGCGACTCCGTGCGGCCATTGTCGCTGAAGCGCGGCGGCCTAAAGTCCTTCACGCGGTCCCACGCCGGCTTGCGCGACAGTTCCTCGATATCCAACTCCTCCGCCGGGCGCGTCGGCATGACGCGCTGCGGCGACAGCTGCAGCACCTTGTGCTTGGGCTCGCCGTGACGCCCGAAGCCGGTGGCGACGACGGTGATCTGCACCTCGCCATCCATGTTCGGGTCGATCACCGCGCCGAAGATCACGTTGGCATCTTCACCCGCGGCGGCGACGACGACGCTCGACGCCTCGTTTACTTCGTGCAGCGACAGGTCACGGCCGCCGGTGATGTTCACCAGCACGCCTTCCGCACCGGCGATGGTCACGTCCTCGAGCAGCGGGCTCGAGACCGCCATCTGCGCGGCTTCCGTCGCGCGGTTCGGGCCCGAGGCGCGGCCGGTGCCCATCAGGGCGTTGCCGCGATTCGACATCACCGCCTTGACGTCGGCGAAGTCGAGATTCACGAGTCCCGGCACGGTGACCAGGTCCGAAATGCCCTTGGTCGCCTTGAGCAACACTTCATCGCACACGCCGAAGGCATCGGTGAGTGCGGTGCCCGGCAGCACGACCGACAGCAGCCGCTCGTTCGGGATCACGATCAGGGTGTCGACCTCGGCGCGCAATTCGTTCAGGCCCTCTTCGGCCTGGCGCATGCGGCGGCGGCCTTCAAACAGGAACGGCTTGGTGACGACCGCAACGGTCAGGGCACCCGACTGCTTGGCGATGCGCGCGACGACAGGCGCCGAGCCGGTGCCCGTGCCGCCGCCCATGCCGGCGGTGATGAACACCATGTCGCTCTCGGCCAGCGCGTCATGGATGGTCTGTTCGTCTTCTTCGGCGGAGCGGCGTCCCGTCGAGGGATCGCCCCCTGAGCCCAATCCCCGCGTGGCCCCCGCGCCGATCTGGATGCGCGTGGGTGCCAGCGACTGGTTCAGGGCCTGCAGGTCGGTGTTGGCGGCGATGAAGTCCACACCGCGCAGGCCAGCGCCGATCATGCGGTTGATGGCGTTGCCGCCGGCGCCGCCGCAGCCGATGACCTTGAGGCGGGCCGAAGCCGTGGACTCGAGTTCGAGTTCGAAGGATGACATGAGCACTCTCCCTGTGCGATTCCGGCTCCTGCGCGGCGGTCACCCCGCCGACTCCTTGGAATCCGGCAAACGTTTGTATACGGCCAGCACTTACCCTACGGCCTAGAACAGATTGGCAATCCAGCTGCGAATATCCTGCTTGCGGCTCGCGCGATGATCCTTGTGGCCGTTGAACATGCCACCGTCGCGCCCCTCCGGCCGGGCGCCATGCAGCACCAGGCCCACCCCGGTCGAGAACCGCGGGTCGGCGACGTTGGCCGACAACCCCGTCACACCCTGCGGCACGCCGAGCCGCACCGGCATTTCAAACACCTGCTCCGCCAGCTCGACGATGCCGGGCATCAGCGAGGTCCCGCCGGTGAGCACGATGCCGCCGCCCAGCAACTCGGCGAAGTGGTTCTTCTTCACTTCCTTGTTCGCGAGCGCGAAAATTTCTTCCATGCGCGGCTCGATCATCGAGGCCAGCACGTGGCGCGAGATTTCGCGATCGGCGCGGCCGCCTACACCGGATACGGTGATGGTCTGCTCGGCCGGCACCAGCGATGCGAGTGCCGAGCCGTGCGCGATCTTGATGGCTTCGGCCTTGTCGATCGGCGTGCGCAGGCCAATCGCGATGTCGTTGGTGACGTTCGAGCCGCCGAACGGGATGATCGCCGTGTGGCGGATCGAGCCTTCGAAAAATACCGCGACGTCGGTGGTGCCGCCGCCGATATCCAGCAGGGCTACCCCTAAGTCGCGCTCGTCACGGCCCAGCACCGCGTGGCTCGAAGCGAGCGGCTCGAGCACCAGGTCATGCACCTTGAGCCCGGCGCGCTGGATAGCGCGGCAGATGTTCTGCGCCGAGGTCACCGCACCGGTGATGATGTGCACTTCGGCTTCGAGGCGCACGCCACTCATGCCGACCGGGTCCTTGATGCCGTCCTGGTCGTCGACGATGAATTCTTGCGGGATGACGTGGATAATTTCGCGGTCGACCGGGATGGCCACGGCCTGCGCCGCTTCGACAACACGGCTGACATCGGCGGGGCCGATCTCGTTGTCCTTGCGCGAGACGGCGATGACGCCGCGGCTGTTGATGCTGCGAATGTGGTCGCCCGCGATGCCGGCGATGACGCCCTTGACGGGCACGCCCGCCATGCGTTCGGCCTCGTCGACCGCGCGCGTGATGCTGGCGACGGTCTTCTCGAGGTCGACGACCACGCCGCGCCGCAGTCCTTCGCTCGGGGCGTTGCCGACGCCGACGATACGCAGCTCACCGCTGCCGTTCATGTCGGCCACGATGCACGAGATCTTCGTCGTGCCGATGTCGAGTCCTACGTGTACCTTCGATGCCTGCGCCATGCGCCGATCACCCCCATCCTTAGGGTTGAAGCTTATGTCCACCGTTGCCTTGGGGCTACCTGGAATCCCTTCCCGGACCAGTCTAGCTGGGTTGCGTCACCGCGTCTCCTGCCGCGGGGCGCACGATCACCTGATGCTTATACCGCAGATCGATCTCTTGTGCCGCAATTCCTCGCTGGCCGAGGGAGGTCAGCACCACCCGCAGCGACGACAGCGTGCTCAGGCCGGGCGGCCATGCCGGGGCCAATACACGAGTTCCGTCCATCAGCACCACTGCGGTAGAGGCAGCGTCGGAAACGTCAAATTCTGAGATGCGGCCCGCCAGTTCGAGTTGCGGGTCCGCCGTCGCCCCCACCCAGGCCAGCGCCCGCTGCGCCTCGGGCGTGCCGATGCAGGTCCCTGCGCGGTACTTCTCGGCCTCGAGCCCATTGACCAACGGCACGTCGGCGACCACGCCCTCCTTGAGCGGCGCCATCAACACACCGTCGCCGGCCAGTTCCCACGGGCTGCCGTGGTGCACCAGCAGCACGGGGACGCGCTCCTCGATCTTGATCTCGATCATGTTTGGGAATGCGCGGGTCACGCGCGCCCCGCGGATCCGCGAGTCGGCCATCAGCCGCTGGCGGGCGCCATCGAGATCAGCGTCGAGCCAGCCGGCGCCCACCTTGATGCCGGAGCGCGTGGCGATCGCGGCGGCATCGAGGTAGTGCAGGCCCTCCACGCGGATCTCCGAGATGTGGATCGCCTGGGAACGCAGGGTTCCCCACGGCACATGAGCCAGCCCCGCGATGACCGCGAGCACGCCGATGACCTTGGCCACCCGGCCGATCTTGCCGAGGGTGCCCTGGCGGACCTTGGGCGCCTCGGTACGCAGCGCGCGTCCCTGGTAAGTCGCCATCAGCGCGTCCCTCCCGCGAGCGGCGCGCGCTGGCGCAACTGCGCCAGCACGGCGTCGCCCATGCGCCACACATCGCCCGCGCCCAGCGTGAACACCAGGTCGCCCGAACGCGCCTCACGCGCGATCGCTTCCACGGCCTGCGCAGTATCGGCAGCGTGCTCCACATGCGTGGCGCCCACGGCGCGCGCCGCTTCGATGATGCGCGCCGAGGTAACGCCCGGCATGGGTGCTTCGCCCGCGGGATAGATATCGAGCACCCACACGCGGGTCGCATCGCTGAAGCAGGCGCCGAACTCCTGCGCGAGGGCGGCGGTGCGCGAATAACGGTGCGGCTGGAACAACACCAGCACACGGCTACCCCGCAGCTTGGCCGCGGCCAGCGTCACTGCGATTTCGGTCGGGTGATGGCCATAGTCGTCGTACACCTGCACCCCTAAGGCCTCGCCGCGCAGCTCGAAGCGGCGCGCCACGCCACGGAAACCGGCCAGCGATTCGGCGATGTGGCCGAACCCGATCTCGATCTCGAGGCCCACGGCGATCGCCGCCAGCGCGTTCAACACGTTGTGGCGTCCCGGCACCTGCAGCTCGACGCGCCCCAACTCGCGGCCGAACGAACGCACCTTGAAGGACGAGCCCGTCGCGGTGAGCTCGATCGAGTGCGCGTGGATCTCGCAGGTCTCGCCCGTGCCGTAGCACACGTGGCGCTTAGTGAGCCGGGGCAGGACAGCGCGCACGCCGGGATCGTCGCCGCACAGGATCGCCACGCCATAAAACGGCACGCGGTTCGCGAAGTACACGAACGCCTGCTGGATCTCTTCCAGGTCCTTGTAGTGATCGAGATGCTCGCGATCGATGTTCGTGATCACGGTCACCGCCGGCGACAGCCGCAGGAACGAACCGTCGCTCTCGTCCGCCTCGGCGACGAGGAATGCCCCGTGCCCCAATCGCGCATTGCTGCCCAGCGCATGGAGCCTGCCGCCGACGACGATCGTGGGATCGAGCCCGCCGCGCGCCAGCACCGCGGCCACCATCGAGGTGGTCGTGGTCTTGCCGTGCGATCCGCCGACCGCGATGCCGTACTTCATGCGCATCAGCTCGGCCAGCATCTCCGCGCGCGCGATCACCGGGATCTCGGCGGCGCGCGCCGCGATCACTTCGGGGTTGTCCTGCTGGACCGCGGTCGAGGTGACGACGACCTGCGCACCTTCGATGTTCGTGGCTTCGTGCCCGAGGAACACTCGCCCGCCCAGGCGCACCAGCCGCTCCGTCACGTCGGTGGCCTTGAGGTCACTGCCGGTGATCTCGTAGCCCATGGTCAACAGCACTTCGGCGATGCCCGACATGCCCGAGCCGCCGATGCCGACGAAATGGATGCGCCGCGTGCGTCCGTACACTAGAGGTAGCCTTCCCCGCTCTGCGATTGTTCGAGTGCCTGGGCGCGGAGTGCTGCGCGTCCCAACGACCAGCGCATGATGCTGCGCGCCAGCTTCTCGGCGGCATCCGGCCGCGCGAAGCGCCGCGCGTTGGCGGACATCTGCGACAACAGCGTGCGATCGCTCAGGAAGTGGGCGATCTCCTTGGCCAGCTTTTCGCCCGTCAGGTCCTCGTCGAGAATCAGCGCCGCCGCGTGGCGGTCGACGAGGTTCGAGGCGTTGACGACCTGGTGATTGTGGGCGGCGAACGGGTAGGGCACGAGGATCGAGGGCGTGCCGCACGCCGAGATCTCGGCCAGCGTCATCGCACCCGAGCGGCACACCACGAGATCGGCCGCGGCGTAGGCCAGGTGAATCTTGCTGAGGAACGCCATCACGCGCGCCGGCAGCTGGTTTTCCGCCACGATCTTGGTCGCCCAATCGAGGTCTTCGCGGCCGGTCTGCAGGATCCACTGCACGTCGACGCGGCCCTTCAACTTTTTCATCGCCTCGAGGGCGGCCTCGTTGATGCGGTGGGCGCCGCGGCTGCCGCCGAACACGAAGATCGTCGGGTGGCCCGGCTCGAGACCAAATTCCTTGAACGCCTGCTGCTTGTCGCCACTCAACACATGCGCGCGAATGGGATTGCCCGTCACCTTGAGGTGGTCCTTGCGCGCGAAGTAGGTGCGCGCCTCGACGAACGACAGGTGGACTTCATCGGCGACGCGCGACAACACGCGGTTGGCGAGCCCGGGAATGCTGTTCTGCTCCTGCAGCAGCAGCGGGCGGCGCAGCAGCCATGCGGCGACCGCGACCGGAGCGCTGACATAGCCGCCGGTGCCCAGCACCACGTCAGGACGCTCGGTGCCGATGATCCACAATGCCTGCAGGCAGCCGATGGCGTTGGTGAACGCCGCCGCCGGCCAGCGCCAGTACTGGCGCCGCGCGAAGCCGCGGGCCATCAGGAAGCGGATGCGGAAGCCGGCTTCGGGAACGGCAACGGCTTCCAGTCCGCGGCGGCTGCCGACGAACAGGATGTTGACGTCCTTGTCGAGGCGGAACAACTCTTCAGCCACGGCGATGCCCGGGAACACATGTCCCCCAGTGCCGCCGCCGGCAATGACCACCTTCATCTCGCCTCCCTCAAGACCACCGGCTGCGTTCCAGTGTTTCCCGCACGTCGTTCACGGAACTCACGCGGTAGAGCAATCCGGCGGCCGCGAGATTCGCGAGCAGCGCCGAGCCGCCGTACGAGACGAATGGCAAAGGCAGCCCGGTCGTGGGCGCCAGCCCCGTCGCGACGGCGAGATTGACCGCGGCGTAGAGTCCGATCTGAAGCGTGAGTCCACCGGCCAGCAGATGGGCAAATGTGTCATGCGCGCGCGCCGTGGCGCGGAAACCCCGCCACAGCAGCAGCACGAACAGGACGAGTAGCACAGTGACGCCGAGGAGCCCCAGCTCCTCGGCGAGTACGGAGAAAATGAAATCGGTGTGCGGCTCGGGAAGGTAGAGATTCTTCTGCAATCCCTGCCCCAACCCGCGCCCTGCCCAACCACCGCTGCCGATGGCAATCAGGGATTGGGTGAGCTGGTATCCGGAACCCTGTTCGTTGACCTCGCCCCCGAACAGGAATCCCATGAACGTCTTCACGCGCTCCATCTGGTACGGATGCGTCAGCAGCGCGCCCATCACCGCGACCGCACCGGCGGCCACCGGTGCCGCGAGGTGCATGACCCGCGCGCCACCCAAAAACACCATCATGAAACAGGTAAACGCCAGCAGTCCGGCGCTGCTCAGGTTGGGCTGCAACAGGATCAGGCCCGCCATCAGCACCCCGACACCCAGCGGCGGCAGGACGCCCCGGCGGAAGCCGAGATCTCCCGGCGGGTGACGCTTGAGCCACCACGCGAGGAACACGACAGTGCCCAGGCGCGCGAGGTCGGTGGGCTGGAATGTCACGGTGCCCATGCGGATCCAGCGCGCTGCACCATTGGAGACATGCCCTGCAACGGCGACAACCAGCAGCATGGGAATGGAAATACCGAGCAGCCATGGGGCCGCCGTCTCGAGGCGGCGCAGGTCGATCCGCGTGCACGCCACCATCACCGCGAGCCCCAGCGCCACGCGAATCAACTGCTGGAACAGGTAGTGATTGGGATCATGGTAGCGCTGGATGCCAAGCATCGAGCTGGCCGAGTACACCATGATCAGGCCGATCGCCGTCAGAACCAGCGGCAACACCAGGAGCCAGCGGTCTCCGCGGTTCACGAGTGGGCCTCCTTCAACTGGATGCGGGCGACTTCGGCCTTGAAGCGCTGGCCGCGGTCTTGGTAGTCACGGAACATGTCGAACGAGGCGCAGCCGGGCGATAGCAGCACGGTGCCGCTCGGACGCGCGTGCGCGAACGCCGCAGCGACGGCAGCATCGAGTGTGGCGGCGCGGACATGCGGCACCGACGGCCAGGCGCGCTCCATGGCATCGGCGCCCTCGCCGATCAGCACCACGTGGCTCGCCGAGCGCCGCACCAGGTCATGCAGCGGCGCAAAGTCTTGTCCCTTGTCGCGCCCTCCTGCGATCAACACCACCTGGGCCTCGAAGCTCTGCAGCGCCACTTCGAGCGAGCCGAGGTTGGTGGCCTTGGAATCATTCACGAACGTCACGCCGCCGACGACGGCGACACGTTCGAGCCGGTGTTCGAGGCCGCGATATTCTTGCAAGGCGCGGCGCAACGTCGCCGGTGCGATCTCCCACGGCAGCACCGCCGCCAGTGCGGCCAGCGCGTTGGCGAGGTTGTGCGGCCCGGGAATGCCCAGCTCGCTCGCGGGCATCAGGCGCTCGACGCCGCCGCGCCACGCCAGCACCAGCTGGCCGCCCTCTACCCCTAAGCCCTGCGCCACGGGCCCCAGCGTCGAGAACTCCAGCCACGTCGCGTTGCCCGCGCGACGCTGCATCACCTGCGCGTCGTCGGCGTTCCACACGGCGTAGTCGGACTCGTCCTGGCGTGCGAACAACCGCTGCTTGGCGAGCGCGTAGTGCTCGAGGTCGCCATGGCGGTCGATATGGTCGGGCGTCAGGTTGAGCCACACTACGACAAACGGCTTCAAGCGATCGACGGTTTCCAGTTGGAACGATGAGACTTCCACCACCAGCAGTCCGGCGGCACTGACGCCCTCGGCGACGTCGCAGATCGGCCTGCCGATGTTGCCGCACACCTCGACCTCACGCCCCGCCGCGCGCAACAGCGCACCGGTCAGGTCGGTGGTCGTGCTCTTGCCATTGGTACCGGTGATGCAGACCAGCGGCGCGTGCGCCGCGTGGGATCCCAGTTCCAGTTCGGACCACACCGGAATGCCGCGCTCCCGCGCCGCCTCGGCAATCGGGTGCGACGCCGGAATGCCGGGGCTCCAGATCACGAAGTCGCGGCCCTCGAGGTTCGCCACGGCGTCGCTTCCCCACACCGCATGGGCGCCGAGTTCGGCCAGCGTTCGCGCCGCATCGGGCGCCGAGTCGGCGGTGCGCGTGTCGCACACCCGCACATCGACGCCGTGGCGCCTGAGCAGGCGTGCCGCGGACACACCGGAGCGGGCAGCCCCGACAATCAGGGCGCGCGAACCGGGCAGCGGGTGCTGGGCGTCGATGGTCACTGGAGTTTGAGCGTCGAGAGGGAGAGCAAGGCCAACAGCGCACCTACAATGTAGAACCTGAGCACGACCCGGGATTCAGCCCAGCCGAGCAGTTCGAAGTGGTGATGCAGCGGGGACATGCGGAACACCCGCTTGCCCGTCATCTTGAAGCTGGCGACCTGGATCATGACCGACAGCGCCTCGGCGACGAAGATGCCGCCGATGAGCACCAGCCAGAACTCGCGCTTGATCAGCACCGCGACGGTTCCGAGTGCCCCTCCCAACGCCAGTGAGCCGGTATCGCCCATGAAGACATTGGCAGGGTGACAGTTGTACCAGAGAAAGCCGAGTGATGCCCCCAATACGGCGGCGCAAAAAATGGTCAATTCTCCGCTGTAGGCCAGGAAGCTGATATTCAGGTACTCGCTGAACTTCGCATGGCCGCCCAGGTAGCACAGCCCGGCAAACGTCAATGCGGCGATGGCCACCAGCCCCGAGGCCAGGCCATCCAGCCCATCGGTCAGGTTGACGGCGTTCGAGGATGCGGTGACCACGAACACGATGAACGGCACGTACAACAGCCCCAGGTCGAAGAAGCGGAACTTGAGGAACGGCACGTGCGTCATGGTCGCCGGCAGGCCCTTCTCGGGGAACATCACGATGGCCAGCCCGAGCGCCAATCCGCACACCACCTGCCCGATCAATTTGTAGCGCCCGAGGAGTCCCTTGGGATAGCCCTTCACCACGCGCAGGTAGTCGTCGAGGAAGCCGAGGCCGCCGAGCCACACGGTTGAGAACAACGCCAGCCACAACGAGCGCGAGTGCAGGTTGCCCCACATCAATGAGGGCACCACGATCGCCAGGACGATCAGCAGCCCCCCCATCGTCGGCGTACCCGCCTTGGCGAGATGCGCCTGCGGTCCCTCAGCGCGAATCTTCTGGCCGAGCTTCACGCGGCGCAGCCACTCGATCATCGGCGGGCCCATCACGAAGCACATCAGCAGCGCCGTGATCGCGGCATAGGCGGCGCGGAAGGTGATGTAGCGAAATACATTCAACGCCCCGAATCCGGGGATTGTGTGCAGCGGGTAGACCCATTCGTAGAACATGCGCCCCTAAGCCCCTTCCAGTCCGTCGAGCACCTGCTCGAGAGCGACCCCGCGCGAGGCCTTGAGCAACACCACCGTGCCCGGCTCCAGCACGGCGTCGAGTGCGCTTGCGACATCGGCCTTCGTGGCGAAGAGTCGGATTTCCGTCGCGTGCCCGCGCGCGCCTGCCGCCGTGGCGGCTGCGTGCTCGCCGAGCGTCCACAACTCGGCGTTGCGCACGGCGGCGCCGGTCTGGGTGTGCAGCCCCGCCGCATGCGCGCCGAGCTCGAGCATGTCGCCGAGCACCGCGATGCGTCGCGTCGCCTTGGGCCAGCCCGCCAACGTTTCGAGTGCGGCGGCCGCCGACTCGGGATTTGAGTTGTAACAGTCGAGCAGCACCGTGGCGCCACGCAACGTGCGGACTTCCATCCGCCCCTTGCCGCCCAGGTGCGTTTCCAATGCGGCGACGACGCCGTGCGGATCCAACTTCAGTTCCAGCGCGACCGCGTAGGCCGCCATGGCGTTGGCGACTTGGTGACGGCCGACGAGCCGCAGCCGGCACGGCGGGAAGCCATCGACTTCGATGCGCGAACCTTCCGCGCCCAAATCGACGACGTTGCGCGGCCGCACCTGCGCGCGGGCGCTGAGCCCATAGGTGATGACGCGCTGCGGCGCGCCCGCGAGGGCGGCGAGCAGCGGCGGGCTGTCGGCGCCCGCGAACACCGGCGCGCCACTGGCGAGCGCGCGCGCCAGCGCCGTCTTCTCGCGCGCGACGGCCTCGATGCCCGAGAAAGCGTGCAGGTGCCCCGCGCCCACCAGCGTGATGACAGCGGCCTGCGGACGGCTGATCGCCGCGAGTGCTGCGATCTCACCGGGATGGCTCATGCCCATTTCAATCACGGCGGCGCGATGCTCTGGGGACAACCGCATCAGCGTCAGCGGGACGCCCCAGTGGTTATTGAGATTGCCCTCGGTGCGCAGCGTCGGCCGATCACTCGCCAGGGCCAGCGCCACGAGCTCCTTCGTCGTGGTCTTGCCGGCACTCCCGGTCACTCCCACCATCCAGCCGTCCCAGCCCGCGCGATGGCGCGCGGCCACCGCCTGCAGCGCTGCGGTGACATCATCGACGAGCACCAGTGGTCCAGGAGTCGGGGCACCCCATGCGTCAGCGCGCGCGGCGAGGCACAACGAGGCGCCGGCGCCGCGATCGAAGGCGCGGGTGATGAACTCATGTCCGTCGACGTGCTCGCCCGGGAGCGGAACGAACAAGGCGCCCTGCTTGAGCGTGCGCGTGTCGATCGAGGCTCCCGCCACACGCAGCGCGCCGGCGTCCGTACCCGCGGGCAGCCGCAGCGTGCCGCCCGTCCACGCGGCCACATCGGTCAGCGCGATGGCACCCGGTGCGGTCGCCACGCTCATTGCCCTATCCCGGCGCGCGCGCGCAGGATCGAGCGCGCCACGTCGCGGTCGTCGAATGGCAGCACGCGATCCCCCACCGTCTGCGTCGTCTCGTGGCCCTTGCCCGCGATGATCACGATGTCGCCCTCGCGCGCCGCGGCGATGGCCTCGGCGATCGCCGCCTCGCGATCGAGCACGATCCGCGGAGCGCCAGACATGCCCGCGGCGATATCCCGCGCGATCGCGGCGGGGTCCTCGCTGCGCGGATTGTCGTTGGTGATCCAGCAGCGGTCGGCGAGCCGTTCGGCGATGGCGCCCATCAGTGGTCGCTTGCCGCGATCGCGGTCGCCTCCGCAGCCGAACACCGCGAGCACCCGTCCCGCAGCATGCTCGCGGCAGGCGGCCAGCGAGCGCTCGAGCGCATCCGGCGTGTGCGCGTAGTCCACGACCACGCTGAACCGTTGGCCGAGCGCAATGCGCTCGAGCCGGCCGGGAACGCCCGGCGTCTCTGCGAGCCCGCGCGCGATTGCCGCGGCGTCGAGATCGAGCGCATACGCGGCACCAAAGGCGCCCGCGGCATTGGAGGCGTTGTAGCGTCCGAGCAGCGGGAGTTGGAGGTGGTGCGACGCGGCGGCGAGCGCAGGCTGCCCCGCGCGAGCGTTGCGGGCCGTAGCGGCGGCAGCGGCGGCCGCCGCGACGTCCAGCCGCAGGTCCACTCCGGACGCGTTCAGCGCGACATCGTGGATCGCAAACTCCGGCGTGGGCCCCACCCCCGAAGCCCCCGGGTCCATGCCATAACGCAGCGCCGGCATGCCGCCCGCGCGGGCCGCCGTGATCACACGTTCACTGCTCGGATCGTCGGCATTCACGATCGCCGTCGCGCGCTTGGTCGTGGGACCATTGCGCCCGTCGAACAACCGCAGCTTCGCATCGAGGTACTCGTCCATCGTGCCGTGGTAGTCGAGGTGATCCTGCGTCAGGTTGGTGAACACGCAGGCGTCGCATTCGAGCCCCCAGGTGCGACGCTGCGCCAGCGCGTGGCTGCTCGCTTCGATCGCCACGGCCTGCACGCCGCGCTCGCGCATCTCGGCTAGGGAGCACTGCAGCTCCGGCGCTTCGGGCGTCGTGAAGGCGCTGGGCCGGGATTCGCCATCGATGCGAATGCCGGTGGTGCCGATCACCCCGGCGCGCAGGCCGGCGGCGCGGAACACCGATTCGAGCAGGTAGGTCGTGGTGGTCTTGCCATTGGTCCCCGTGACCGCGACGACCTTCATCGCGCGCGAGGGATGGCCATGGAAGCGGCAAGCGGCATCGGCCATGGCGAGCCGCGCATCAGCCACGCGCAACTGCGAGGCCGCGGGTGCTGCCAGTTCGGCTTCGCTCACCACCGCGGCGGCGCCGCGTTCGAGCGCCTGCAGCGCGAAGGCGCTGCCGTCGTGGTGCTGCCCCGGCAGGGCAAAGAACAAATCTCCCGCGCGCACCTTGCGCGAGTCGTAGGCCAGACCCGTGATCTCGAGATCCAGCGCTCCGCTCCACGACGGCGCGAGCGTGGGATCGAACAGGTCCACGAGTCTCACCGCGTCCCCGGGCGGCTGCCCGCCGCCGAAGCCAGCGCCACCTTCAGCGGGCCCGCGGGCGGCAGCACGGCCAGCACGCGGCCCCGCTCGCACCACAGCTCGCACTTGGCATCGGGCGACAACGGCGCGCCGACCGCCGGCACCTGGCGCACGACGGTCCCTTCACCGTGGAAGCTTACCGGCACGTCGATCCGCCACAGCCGCCGCATCGCTTCGCGCAGCGTGATGCCGACCAGGTCGGGCATCACGCGCGAGGCCGAGTCGGTGGGCGCCGACAACCACACCGTGACACTGGCGCCGCGCTCGATCGAGGTCCCGGCGGCGGGCTCCTGCGACAGTACGCGCAGGCCCTTGCCCTGCAAGTGCGCGCGCAATCCCATCGGCTCGAGTCGCGCCTGCGCCAGCTGCGGCGGCAGCAACCGCAGGTCGGGCACCACCACTGGCGCCGGAGCGGGCGGACGCACCACGATCTGGTCCAGGCCCGGCTCGAACGGCCCGTGCGGAAGCCGCTGGAGGTCGAGCATCACTTCGCGGAACACGGGAGCGGCCACTTCGCCCCCATAGATCTGCCTGCCACCGGGTTCGTCGATCACGATCACGCCCACCAGCCGCGGCGCATCGGCCGGCGCATAGCCCGCGAACGAAGAAACGTAACGGCCATTGCGGTAGGTGTGCGTGGCCACGTCGTACTTCTGCGCCGTGCCGGTCTTGCCGGCGATGGCGAGCCCCGGCACACGCGCGGCACGCGCCGTTCCACTGTCGACCACCATGGCGAGCATGAGACCGAGCGAGGCCGTCGTGGCGGGACTGAACACACGGTGTGCGGCGGTGGGCGTCACGCGGCGCACGACGGCGCCGTGGTCGTCACGGATTTCGCGCAGCAGCATCGGCCGCATCAGCACGCCCCCGTTGGCGATGGCCGCGTAGGCCAGCGCCAGCTGGATCGGCGTCACCGACAGCTCGTGGCCAATCGCGATCGTGGGCGTGGAGCGCGGCGTCCAGTGATCGGGGCTGCGCAACTTGCCCGCGGCCTCGCCGGGGAACTCGATGCCGGTCATGCCGCCGAACCCCAGGTCGACCGAATAGCGGTACAGCCGCTGCGCGCCAAGGATCAACCCGAGCTTGCCCATCACGATGTTGCTCGACCAGCGCACGGCATCGCGGAAGGTGTAACCCGCGTGCTTGTGGGTATCGTGGAACATCGCGCCCGGCACGATCAGCATCTGCCCGGTGGACGAAGCCTCGAAGTACTGGTTCGGCTCGGCGGTGCCCTCTTCGAGCGAGGCGCCGGCCACGACGATCTTGAAGGTCGAGCCCGGCTCGAACTGGTCGGTGAAGTTCCAGTTGCGCGCCTGCCCCGGCTTCAAGTGCGGCACGTCGACGCACGCCAGCACTTCGCCGGTGCGCGGATCGAGGAACAAGCCGAAGGCACGCTGGGCATGCAGGGTATCGCACGCATGCGCGAGGTGGGTCTCGAGAATCGCCTGCAGGTCGGCGTCAATGGTGGTCACCAGCGTGTGCCCATTTTCGGCGCTGCGCTTCTGCCCACGGTTGACGCCCACCGCGCGGCCGCGCGCATCCTTGATGCGCGTCGCCCAACCGGCGGTCCCCCGCAGCTCCTCTTCGTACTGGAGCTCGAGGCCTTCCACGCCGGCGTTGTCGAGGTTGGTGCGGCCGATCACTTCGCATGCGGCCGGCCCCAGCACGTAGTCGCGCCGCTGCTCAAGCTTCACGTAGACGCCGCGCAGCTTGAGGTCGTTGATCACCTCGCCGGCCGCCGGCGGCACGTTGCGCTTGACGAACTGGTAGCCGGGCTTCTTCTCGAAGCGGCGCTGCAGGTCACGCGCATCCAGCCCGAGCGCCTTGGCCAGCGCGCGCGCCGTGGCGGGCCCATGGTCGAAGTAGCGCGTGTGCACCGCCACCGAACACGTCAGCAAGTCGCGCGCGAGCGGGCGTCCGTGGCGGTCGAGGATCTTGCCGCGCTCCGGCGGAACGACTTCGATCTGGCCCCAGTTGCCCTGCGCACGCGCTTCGAACGCGGCGTGCATGGGCAGCTGCAGCCACGCCGCGCGCAGCCACAACGCCAGGAAGGCCAGCAGAAAACCGGCCGCAGCCACCAGCACCCGACTCTTGCGCAATTCCCTGTGCGGCAAATTCCCTCCGTGGAACGGCGGCTCACGCAGGCTGCCGTGCCGTCACATGCGCGGTGCGATGGTACGACCGGTTTTTAGCCGGCCTTACATGTCATGACCGTGGTTTCGTCTAGCGGGTGACGCGACCGCGTGCCGTGGCTTCCGGCACGAGCGCGCCCTGAACCCTTTCCGCAAACGCGAGTGCTGGCTGGTCACCGTCATCCCGCGGTGTGATGCGATCGTCCGCAAGATACTCGGACGGCAGCGACCAGACCTGTTCGCGTCGTGTCGGCGCCAATCCCAGCTGCTCCCCCATCTGGAGCAGTTCGGCGCGGGTGGAACGGCGATCCGCGGCCGCGTGCGCGAACGCCAGCTGCGCGTCGGCCTGCTTGAGTTCCTGGCGGGTCTGGTCGAGCCCCACGCTCAGCTGCGCCATGCGCGACGTCTGCCACACTTCAACCAACAGCATCGACATCACGATCGCCGCGGCGACCCACAGCTCAGGGTGCTTGATGATGCGCTCGGGCACATGCCAGAACGGCAGCGATTCGCGGTTGGAGCGGCTCATGAGGGCTTCCTCCGGAAGGCCCGCAAGCGCGCACTGCGGGCGCGCGGATTGCGGGTCGACTCTTCCTCGGACGGGGTGACGACCTTGCGGGTCAGTTCGTGCCACGGACGCTCCGGCGCCTGTGACTCAACGGATAGGGGCAGGCGCCGGACGGGTCCGGCCTGCGGTGCTCCACGAAGCATGTGTTTGATTCGGCGGTCTTCGCCTGAGTGATACGCCAGCATCACGACCACGCCGCCTTCGCGAATTACCTCCGGCAGCCAAGCGAGTGCCGCATCGAGCTCACCCGCTTCGTCGTTCACCTGCATGCGCAACGCCTGGAACACTTGCGCCAGGCGGCGCGGATGCGGATGCCCGCCACTGGCACGCGCGATCGCCGCGACCAGTTCGGCGGTGGTTCTTAATTTTCCTGTTGCCGCCGCCGCGACGAGCCCGCGCGCGATGCGCTTAGGCTCGGGCACGTCACCGTACTCGCGCAACACATCGGCGATCTCGGCGGCACTCGTCTGGGCCAACCACTCCGCGGCGGTGAGGCCTTGTCCCAGATCCATCCGCAAGTCGAGCGGACCTTCGAAGCGAAAGCTCATCCCCCGCTCCGCCTCGTCGATCTGCGGCGAAGAAACACCCAGATCGAACAGTGCTCCGGCGAACGGCTCACCGCCCACGTCGGCGTGCGCGCGAGACAGCTCGCGGAACGCGGCGTGGGCCAGCATCACTCGCTCACCGAACCGCGCAAGCGTGCGCCGTGAACGGTCGAGTGCAGCAGTGTCACGATCGCAGCCGAGCAGGCGCGCGCCGGGCTCAGCGTCGAGCAGGGCTTCGGCATGACCGGCATCCCCGAGTGTGGCGTCGAGATAGAGTCCAGGACCTGCGAGCAGGAATCCGAGAGTCTCGTCGAGCAGGACAGGTTCATGTCGCCCACTCACGTTGCGGCCCCCCGCTCGGAAGCGAAGCCAGCAAACCACTCGCGAATCCGGTCGGCACAAACTCGCCGCAGCCGGCGAGCCGGAACAGGTCGCGCAGGTGCGGTGACAGTCCGCGCAGCTTGAGTCCGCCGCCCGAGAACCGCGACAGCGCGGCCGTCAGGGTGCGCACCGCGCCGAACTCGACGTGGCGCACGCGCGAGCAATCGAGCTCGAGACGCCGCACCCCGCGGTCGGCCAATTCGGTCAACGTCCCCTCCAGCCGGTCGAGCGCTCCGCGGTCGAGCCAGCCACTGAGGGCCAGGCGCGCCTCGCTCGGACGCGCGCCCGCTTCGGTCTCCAACCACTCGATACGAGCGGAGGCGGCATGCCAGCCCCGGCTCAAATCGAGGTTCACTGCGCAGCTCACCCGCGGTGCGTCCGTGCACTCGATGCTCACTTGAGGACCTCTTCCGCGACCTGTTCGAAGTTGATCTCGGCCTCGCCGAGAACGGCCTGCAGACGCTCGGGATTCCAAATCTCGATGTGAGTGCCCTGACCGAGCAGTACGGCATCCTTGCCGAGTCCTGCCCGATCCAAAAGTGCCGATGGGATCGAAATGCGTCCCTGCGCGTCCACCGTCACCCGTTTGGCATTCATCAACAGCGCCCGCTTGAATGCGCGATCCATGCGTTTGCCCGGAAGCTGCTGCAGCCGCTCTTCGACGTGAGCCCATTGGGTCTCGTTGTAGAGGGCCAGGCAACCTTCGAAGCCGGGAACGAGGAGGAACGTCGTGTTCTTCCCCGTGGAACGTCGGGCATGTGCGGGTACGGCGAGGCGGCCCTTGTCGTCGATGGAATAATGATCGGTGCCGTAGTAAGTAGTCATCGACGACTCGACTCCCCGCTCGTCTCCGCTGCTCCCCACAATTCCCCACTGCTCCCCACGGGCGGGAACATATTAGGGCGCACGCGCGGTGTCAAAAGAAAATCGCATGCGCCCTGAAGAAAGGCAGGAATCTTGCTGCACGTTCGTGCAGCGATTATGGCTTCAGCGTGGAATCCCCGGTCATTGCGCTCCACCGCAAGCGGTAGAACACGTAGCCATCACTTTCCTCGATCGGCTCGAACACGTCCGGGTACGGGCTGCGGGCCTTGAGTTCGGCGGCACTCACACCGCGATCCACCAGGTACGACGGCCGCCCGGCCGCGCCGAACGCCAGCCGCTCCACCAGCTCACGCCGCGACTGCGCGCGGCGCACCTGCTCGAGTTGCGGCGTGAACAAGCCATTGAGGTCGAGAATGCGCGCGTTGCCGAAGTAGGCGAGCGCGCCCGGCGTATCGGTCGCGACCAGCGCGCCGGGATCGTTTGCTCCCAGCCAGCGGCCCCAGCGGATTAACGTGCGCTTCATCGTCTGCTGCTGCCGCGCCGAGTCCGGCAGCACTTCGCTCTGGTAGGCGCGCAGGTTCTGCCCGATCACCAGCACCGCCACGATGCTGCCAATGAGCGTGGCGCGCACCCAGGCGCGCGACTCGTTGCGCTCGCCACTCCAGGTGCGATCGATCGCCCACCACACCAGCCACTGCGCGACCGGAATCACGATCAGCAGGTGCCGCGCTTCGACCTGCAGGCCGCG
This sequence comes from Candidatus Eiseniibacteriota bacterium, assembly GCA_043720995.1. Taxonomy (GTDB): domain Bacteria; phylum Eisenbacteria; class RBG-16-71-46; order RBG-16-71-46; family RBG-16-71-46; genus JANLWK01. Next base: position 6,966 of record JAYSRO010000353.1, on the reverse strand, counting down.
CGCCGCGAACAACGCGGGCAACAGGATCACCCACAACAGCGGCAAGGAGCGCAACGCCGAGCGGTCGCGCTTGCGCGAGGGCAGCTTGCCCAACACCAGCGCCATCACACCCGCAACCACCAGCGCGCCTTCGGTGGCGGCGATGCGCCCGAAGTCGACCGTCATGCGCCGCCACCACTCCGCGTAGGACGGATTGAGGGGCGGCGCGGTCGCCAGCACCGAAGGCCAGAACGTGCCGAAGCTGAGCCGCGCGAACAGCAACCACGAGCCGTAGATCGCCGCCACCGGCAGCAGGCCGAACACCAACCGGCGCAACCCCGGCCGGCTCTGGGCATCGATCAACAGCACCGTCGCCCACAACGCCAGCAGCAGCACTGCTCCCGGGCGCGTGATGGCGGCGAGCGCCCACAGGGCGCCCGTGCGAATCGGGCGGTCCCCCCAGCCGGGGCCCTCGGTCAAGGCGACGAAGCCACCGAGCACCAGTGCGACGGCCAGCGGTGCCTCGAGCCCGCTGAGCGCCCAGCGCGCCATCCAGGCATTCGCTGCCCACGCCAGCGTCCCCAGTGCGCGCAACTCCGGCGTGCGCACGGTGCGCCGCAGCAATTGCAGGAACAACGGCACGGTGAGCAGTGTCGCCGCCCCACCCAGCACGCGCGCCACCATCGGCCCATCGAGCCCGAGCCACATGCCGTCGGCGAGCAGCGTCACCCACAGGGGATTGGTCACCGCATAGACGTGATCGCCGACGTTGAATGCGAGCCCCGCTCCCTTCGAGACATGGTGCGCGATGTGCAGCCACACATAGGCGCCGTCGCACAACGCGCCGCCCGTCGGCCACATCATCGAGGCACTGATGCACAACCCGATGGCGAGTGCCGCGCGCTCGATGCGGCTGAGCGGTCCGCCGAACAGCGCGATCACGCGTTCACCGCCGGGAGTGCGGGGGCAGCCATCACGCCGTCGAGCACCTGCGCCAGTTGGCCGCTCAGGTGGTCGCGCGCGTACTCACGGATCCACTCGCGCGCCGCTGCCGGCTGGCGCCCTTGCACCTTCCACTCGCGATAGCGGCGCTCGAGTTCCGCGCTCAGGGCCACACGATCCCCCGGCGCAAGGATCACGGCGTCCGCGCGACGCAACAGCGCGGCGGCTTCGAGTTCGGGATCGAGCAGAGCGACGATCGGCCGCCCCGACTCGATGTACTCGTAGAGCTTGCCCGGCACCATGGTCGCGAACTCGCGCGGCTGCCAGTGCACCAGCAGCTCCGCGCTAGCCTGCAGCGCGCGGGCCTCCGCGTGCGGGCGCGAACCCATGAACTCCACGATGCCGGTCAGCCCGAGGGCGACCGCGCGGTCTTCATAGCCAGCGTCATAGGGCCCCATCAGGCGCACCCGCAGGCGGCGGCGCGCCTCGTGCAATCTCGCCAGCAGATCGTGCACGGCTTCGAGCAACACTTCGACATCAGGCATATGCGACAGGGTCCCGGTAAAGGCGATGACAAATGATTCCCCCGCAGGGGCGTCCGTGGCCGCCTCGCTGGCGGCATGGCTGGAATCTGCATCGTAACCGTTTGGCAGGTGAACCACCTTACCGGGGTCGCGCCCCGCCCCGCTCAAGCGGGCGCGCAGCTGATCGGCATGCGTGCGCGAAGCGGCCAGCACGCGATCGGCGCGTTGCTCGACTTGGCCCTCCATGCGTTCGTGTCGGCGGCGGTGCCAACTCGTGGGCGGCGTGCGGAAGTGCAGTCCCATCCACGGATCGCGAAAGTCGGCGACCCAGCGGGTGGGCAGCGCGCGCCGGGCTGCGAGCCCTACGAGATGCGTGCTGTCCGGCGGCGAACTGGTCATCAACACGTCGGCGCCCTCGCGCAGCCGTCGCAGCGCGTGCGGCGTGGCGCGCTTCGCCCAGCCGGCGTACGAATCGGGGAACGCCAGCCAGTCGCTGAGCGTGCGCAAACCGGCGAACGCTGCGCTGGGTCTGCGCCCCAGCGGAGTGGGCCGCAGCTTGAGCCACGCCGACAACCCGCTGCCGCCGCTCACGCGCATCACCTCGGTCGAGGGCTCGATGCGCGCCTCGAGCGAGGGATCGGTGACCCAGTAGTCGTGGGGCCCCGCGCACACCACCGTGCAATCCCAGCCGTGCCGTGGCAAGCCGCGCGTAAAACTCAATACGCGGTGCACCCCGCCCCCGGCCAGCGGTGGAAAGAAGTAGGCGACGATCAGCAATCGTCGGCGTTTCATGAATGTTCCACGCTGGGGCGGCACGCAACGGCGAATGGCATGGCGGGCTTGTATCAGTCCCGCCCCCGCGCCGCAAGCGCGAGAGACTCGAACAGCTGTTCGACACGGCCCAAGTTCTTCACGGCGTCCGCGTCCCGTTCGACACGCTCGCGATTGTGGCGGCGCGCAGTGGCGATCCATTCCGGCGAGGTGCGCGCATCGCGCAGCGCCCGCGCCAGCCCCGCGGCATCGCCCGGAGCGAACAACCGCGCGCCCTCACCCGGGGCGACCCAGGCGCGATTGCCCTCGATGTCGCTGACCACGGGAATCGCGCCGCACGCCATCGACTCGATCAAGGATTGTGAGGTCGAGTCCGAGAGCGAAGCCGAAATGCACACCTCTGCCCTGCCCAGCCACGACACCATCTCCGCGAGGCTGATGCGGCCGATGAATTCGTAACGCCCGCGCGGCAGCTCGGCGGCGGCGAGCCGTTCGAGCGCGCCCCGTAATGCACCATCGCCCGCGATCACCAGCCGCGCAGTGGCATCGCGCTCGAGCTCCACGCGCGCCCCGCGAATGACGGTGGCAAGGTCGTACACCGGCTCGTGCATGCGCGTGCTGAACAACAGGCCCGGCTCGCGCGCGCCACCCATGCGGAATCGCGTGAGGTCGACGCCCCACGGCACGGTGTGCACGGGAGTCTCGCCCGCGAACTCGCGCGCCGCCACGGCGAGGTTCTCGCCATCGGCGATCACCGCATCCGCGCGCCGCAACACGAAGCGCGCGCGCGCGCCTTGCAGCGCATCCCGGCGCGCCGTGATCAACAGGTCGGAGCCCCACGCCGACACGACCAGCGGATGGCGTCCGCACAGCGCGCCCATCAAGCCGTAGTTCGGCACGAAGTGCGCGTCGATGACATCGGGTGCGAAGTGCGCGAGTGCTGCGCGCAGCGAGGGCACCGTCAGCGGGTAGCGCAGCACACCCGGCAGTGGCCACACCGGCAGGGGTTCGACGGCGAAGCCTTGCGGTCCCGGCTCGAGCGACCACACGCGCACCTCGTGACCGCGGCTGCTAAAGAACTCCACCCAGCGTTGGGTGTGCGTGACCGCGGCGTTGGAGAGCGTCGCGATCTTCAAACGGCTCCCCCGCGATGGCGGCCGCGCCGCGCGCGCCGCTGCAGGCTCGCGAACGCCCGCGCCACCAGCCCTCCGCGGGCGGGCCCCAGCCAGCGCACGGAGTAGTCGAGGTCCTGGGCGCCGAGCGAGTGCTTGAACGAGGCGACGCCAGTGAGCCCCGCGCTGCCGCCGAGATTGAAGCGCGCTCGCCCGTGCGCATGCGCCCACTCGACCGCCCACACCAGCAGCGCGCGCGTGGCCGCCGCGTCACGCGCATGCGGGTGCGTGCCGCTCCACCATGCGAACGTCTCGTGCGGGGAATCGAGCACCAGGATGCCGCACAGCAATCGTTGCGGGTTGCGCACGGTGAACAACCGCGCGAGCGGCTCCTCGCCCTCAGGCGGTGCCGCCACCAATCGCCGCAACAACGCCAGTGAGGGCGGGCGGTGGCCGCGCCAGCGCCGCGCCTGCACCAGGTGCAGCGCGTAGCACTCGTCGAGCGCCGCGGGCTCCTCGGCGCAACGCAGCCCCAGCCGCTCGGCGCGGCGCAGCGCCTTGCGTTCGCGACGGTCGCTCTGCCAGCGCTGAATGCCATCGCCGCTCAGGTCGATGAGCGAGGCCGTCAGGCGCCGCGTCTCTCCCGCCACGCGATCCAGGTGAAGGGCCGCGAGGGGAGCACCCGGGCGATAGCCCACCCACTCACCCCCGGCGACCGAGCGGCACGCGGCGCGCGCGGCGAATGCCTCCGCGAGTGCCGCGTCCACCGCCTCGCGGCAATCCCCGCGCGACACTGGAGCGCCGGGCAGCAGCATCGGCATGGCGTGCAGCCATTCGGCGCCCAGCATGCGCTGCACCGAGATCACCATGCCGCCGGCGAGCCCCGAGGCGTCACGTGCGAGCAGGTACTCCGTGCGGTGCGCGGGGAACACGTCCGCAAACGCGGCGGCGACACCCGGGCGATGCGCGGGCGTCGAATTGTTGTCCGCGACGAGCAGGTCGTCCCAGCCGCTCGGCGGCCCGGCTTGCGTCCACACCCTCAAGCCGTCCGGTGCGCGTTCCATCGATCGGCGGCGCTAGCGCAGCAGCACGACACGGACGACCGCGGAGCGGCCGCCGGATTCGGCGCGCAGGAAGTAGATACCGGGCTGCACTGGGTCGCCGTGTGAGTCACGGCCATCCCACACCGCACGTCCATTACCGCGCAAGCTGAAGCGCGAGACCCGCCGGCCGTTCAAGTCATAGATCGTGCCGTCATACGTCGTGCCGTTGCCCTTGATGCGAAGGGCCACGCCCAGCGCCGACAGCCTGGCCGGATTCGGGTAGACGCTCATGGTCAGCGAAGGGAGTTGCTGGGCGGCCGCGATAAATCCCGGGTCGAAGCGGCTCAAGCCCCCCGCCGTGGCAATCCACACATAGCCGGTGACGGGATCGACGCGCACCGAACGCACGTCGTCGTCGGCGAGCGGCGAGTTCGCGGTCGTGTAATCTTCCTTGTCGCGGCCCGGGCGGTAAGCCCGCAGGCCGTTGGCGGTGCCGAGCCACAGCGTGCCGTCGCGCCCGACATCGATCGGCCGCACCGCCTGCAGCGAGGGCCCCGAGGGGATGTCATAGCTGCCGCGATAGCTGCCATTGATGCTGTACTGGTACAGCCCGCTGCCCGCGAACACCCACAGCGTGTCGCGTCGCGTGGCGAGACCGCGCACCGAAAACGAACTCGTCGCCGGCGGCGGGGGCACCGGGTTGATGCCGGGCGGTTGCCCCAGCGGCAGGCTGTCCGGCACGAAGTTGCACAAGCCCAGCGGAGTTCCCGCCCACACGCGCCCGTTGCGGTCGGTGGTCAGCGACAACACCAGGTTGCTCGGCAGGCTCGCGCCACTGCCGGTGTTGAAGTTGGCGACGAACGCAGTGTCGTTCACTACATTCCCCACGGTGCGGGTCTTGAAGTAGAGCAGGCCCGCAGGATTCAGGTCGCCCTGGTCGGCGCACGGACTGTCGAGCCCGAACCACTTGCCGCCCGCGGAGTCCGCAGTCGAGGCGCGGCCAAACGACCAGCGCGCCGCCTCTGGCGCCTTGCCCAGCAGCAGGTGTCCCACCGACTCTGTCCCTGAGCCATCGCGCAGGATGTCGATCGAGCCGGTGTCGGGTTCGCAGGTCGCCGTGAAGCGGACGGGCGCCCAGCAGCTGAACCACTTGTTGCTGGTCTTGTCGATCAGCATGGCGTAAGGGAACGTCGGCCGGAAGAAGTTGTCGGTGCCCAGATGCGTGACCACCGGCGGGTACCAGTACTTCCACGCCGACTCGGCTTGCAGCCTGCCGATCCCCGTGCCGTAGGTGGTGACATAGACACGATTGCCCTCGATGTCGAGGTTGAGGCAACTGTTTCCCGGAGGCCCGGGCGGCAGGTCGAACGTCCACGCCCCCACGCCGCCCGCGGGACGCACATAGACGCCGGCGCCGCCCACGCTGAGCACCGTGGCAATCCTGCCGATCGCATAGAACTGCCCCGCGGCGTCGGCGGTGGCGATCAGTGGACTGTTCGAGGATCCCGCCAGCGTGGCATCCAGGAGGCTCCAGGCTGTTCCGCTCCAGCGGAACAGCCCCGCGCTGCTGTTGAGGAACACGTTGCCCTGGGCACTACTGACGGTGAGCACGGCGCCGACGCCACTCGCGACCAGCCAGCGGCCCTGGCCCGCGTCATAGCGGTAGCCCGCGAAGTTCGCCCGCGCGAACAACGATTGCCCGTCGCTGATCAGGTCATCGATGGCGAGTGAGCCGAGCCCGGTATTCTGCGTCGCCCAACTGATCAACCCCTGCGACAGCAGCGAGCGGTAGACGCCCGCACGCGTCCCCACCCACACCGTGTCGCCGCGCCGCACCAGACCCGTGATGTTGTCGCTCGCGAACGGGGACGGGTTGACGCCATCGGGCAGCACGCCGCCGATATCGTGGCCATCCCACACCGCGATGCCGCGCGTCGTGGCGATCCACATCGAGTCGCCCTCGGCCGTCAGCGCATTGACCGAGTCCGAGGGCAGTCCGTCGAACACATTGACGAGCGCCCAGCTCGAGCGGTCGCTCGAGAACACACTGGCCCCCGAGCCGTAGGTGCCCAGCCACATGCGGCGCGAGCGGTCGAGTGCGAGCGAGCTGAGCCGGTTGCTGGCCAGCCCGTTCGGCTCGCGCACGTAGGACTTGAAGGTGTGCGTCGAGGGGCGGAACTGCACGAGGCCCGCATCACGCGAGACACACCACAGCGTGTCGGCCTCCGCGAATGCCGCGCTGAAGGTTGTGGGCCGGAGGAAGTTGCTCCAGGCGGCCGCGTGGCTCGCCGAGGGCGCTGCCACGACGAGCCATGCGATGAGCCAGCCCAGACGCGCGCGGATCATCGCTACTCCAGCTTCCCGAACAGGTCGACGAAGCGCAGCCGCCACACCATGCCCGCGGCTTCCCAGATCACGTGACGGCTCATCTTCGACACCCCCACGAGACGGTCCACGAACAGGATCGGGATTTCCTTCACCCGCATCCCCTTGCGCCAGCACTTGTACGTCATCTCGATCTGGAAGGCGTAGCCATCCGACTTCACCTTGTCGAGCCGCACCGATTCGAGCGCCTTGCGGCGGAAGCACTTGAAT
>JAYSRO010000352.1:0-2527 GCA_043720995.1 Candidatus Eiseniibacteriota bacterium | reverse complement strand
GAACTGCTCGAGATCGGGGACTGGGTCGGGGTCTCGGGTGCGCTGTTCCGGACGCGCACCGGCGAGATCACGATCCGTGCCGAACAGCTCGAGCTGCTTTCCAAGTCGATCCGACCTTTGCCCGAGAAATGGCACGGGCTGACCGACCCCGAGACGCGGTTCCGCCAGCGTTACGCCGACCTGTTCGTGAACCTCGGCGTACGCGACGTGTTCCGGCGCCGTGCCGCGCTCATCTCACGCGTCCGGCGGTTCCTGGACGACCGTCGCTACCTCGAGGTCGAGACCCCGGTGCTGCAGCCGATGTACGGCGGCGCCTTCGCGCGGCCATTCGTGACAAAGCACAACGCGCTCGACATCGACCTGTACCTGCGCGTCTCCAACGAGCTCTACTTGAAGCGCCTCATCGTCGGCGGGCTCGAGCGCGTCTATGAGTTCTCGCGCGACTTCCGCAACGAGGGCATGGACCGCTCGCACAATCCCGAGTTCACGCTGCTCGAGTACTATCAGGCGTTCGCCGACGTGCACGACATGATGACGCTCACGGAGCAACTGGTTTGTGACGCGCTGCAGCATGCCTGCGGCACGCTCCGCATCCCGTACGGCGACCGCGTCTTGGACTTCACCCCGCCGTGGCCGCGGGTCTCCATGCTCGACGCGGTCAGTGACAAGGTCGGTGAGAGCATCCATGCGCTCGATCAAGCGGTGCTCGGCAAGCACATCTCGCGGCTGAACCTGCACCCGCGTCAGGGTACGGGCGCGGGCGGCATGCTCGACGAGTTGTTCTCGGAACTGGTGCAACCGGATCTGCAAAACCCGGCGTTCGTGATCGATTACCCGGTCGCGGTCTCGCCGCTGGCGCGCGTCTCGCGCACCAACCCCAAGGTGGTCGAGCGCTTCGAGTTGTTCGCCGCTGGGATGGAACTCGCAAACTCGTTCAGCGAGCAGTGCGACGCCGATGCCCAGCGTGCGGCGTTCGAAGCCCAGGGCTCGGCGCGCGAGCGCGGCGATGACGAGGCCCAGCAGCTCGACGAGGACTACTTGCGTGCACTCGAATACGGCATGCCGCCCACGGGTGGCGTCGGCATCGGTATCGACCGGCTGGTCATGCTGGCCACCGATTCACGCTCGATCCGCGACGTGCTGCTGTTCCCGCAGCTGCGGCCCGAGGAGGGCCGGCCGGTCGAGGACGACAAGCCCGAGGACGGAGCCGTGAGTCCACAGGGCGCGGGGCCCAAGTGAACCTGCCGCTGTGGATCGCCGGCCGCTACCTCAAGGCTCGGCCCCGCACCGGATTCGTGCGCCTGCTCACCGGCATCAGCATCGCCGGCGTAGCGGTGGGTGTGACCGCGTTGCTCGTCGTGCTGGCGGTCATGAACGGCTTCGAGGGCGAGGTGCAGTCCCGCATCGCCGGCACTGACGCGCATGTGGTGTTGCTCGGGGCCACGACCGACGGCGTCACCGATGGCGAGGGCCTGGCACGCCAACTGGCGCAGGAGAAGGGCGTGCTCGGGGCGTCCGCGTTCACGTACGCCAAGGCGATGGTGTTCCACGAGGGTTTGTCCGAAGGCGTGGTGGTCAAGGGCGTGGATCTGGTGCACGAACGCGAGGTGACCACGCTCGGCAGCTCGATCAGTCCCCGGCTCGACTCGATCCCGAACGTGACGTTGTCGGGGGAACCCGGCATCGTGCTTGGCTCGGAGCTGGCGGCCAAGCTCGCGGCGCGCCCGGGGGATCGCGTGCTGCTGGCCACGCTTCAAGGGGACGCCGCTTCGGCGTTCGGCTACGCGCCCAAGTTGCGGCCGTTCCGCGTGGTGGGCTTGTTCACTTCCGGGCTCTACACCTACGACTCGAGCTTCGGGTTCACCTCGGTGGGGGCATCGCAGCGCTTCTTCGCGCTCGGCGACCGCGTCACCGGAGTCGAGATCAAGCTGCGCGACATGATGACGGCTCCGGTCGAGGCCGAGCGGCTTCGCCGTGCTGCCGGACGCAGCGACCTGCGCTCCAACAACTGGATCGACCTGAATCGAAATCTGTTCACCTGGATGAAACTCGAGAAGACGGTGATGTTCCTGATCCTGACACTCATCGTGCTGGTGGCAGCGTTCAATATCGTCAGCACGCTGTTCATGGTGGTGCTCGAGAAACGCCGCGACATCGGTGTGCTGCGCACCATGGGGGCGACGCCGCGGCTGGTGCTCACCATCTTCCTTAGCGAGGGGCTGCTGATCGGCGTGTTCGGAACGGCGGCTGGGGCGCTGCTCGGCTCCGCGCTGATCTGGCTGCTCCAGAAGTACCCGTTCGTTCACCTACCGGGGGACGTCTACTTCATCGAGACTCTGCCGCTCCGCCCCGAAACCGGCGACTTCGCTGCCGTGATTCTAGCCGCCTTGGTACTGTGTCTGGCCGCCGCTTGGTATCCCGCTTGGCGCGCTTCCAAGCTCGACCCGATCGAAGCCATCCGGCAACAGGTCTGAGCATGAACTCGAACTTCGCCGCCGAACCAGCTGCAAGCATGAAAGATGCGAAT
>JAYSRO010000351.1:0-5061 GCA_043720995.1 Candidatus Eiseniibacteriota bacterium | reverse complement strand
TTCGGGCCAAGTCGCGGCTGCCTTGCTGCTGGGCAAGCAAGCCGGCGCGCAGGGCAACTCGATCAACGCTCTCAAGTACCAGCTATTCGGGGACGCCGCGATGCGGCTCAACATGCCGCGGTACTGGGTGGATCTCGTGTTGCAGGATGACGTGGGCGTGGACACCACGGCGATCAAACAGGGGCACCGCATCTCCTTCAAGGGACGCGTGCTGGACCGGCCCAACGGGACACTCTTGCCGCTGGATGGCGCGGTGGATGTGCTGGTCGAGGACAACAAGCCTTTGCTGCAGACGCCTGCGTGCCCCGACTCGACGCACTACCTGTGCGACTCGCGGGGGAGGCCGTACTACTTTGCCGCCGCCGGCCCGATCTATCGCGGAACGGCGAGGGCAACGGGCGGTGTGTTCTCGGGACAGTTCATGGTCCCGCTCGAGGCGCGCCCGGGACTGCGTGGCCGCATCAGGACGTATCTCTCGGGCACCGGGAGTGCCGGCGGCGCCACGGATGCCGTCGGGGATAAGAAGCTCACCGTGCTGACGGGTCCGCCGCCAGCGGGTGATGTGAAGGGCCCCGACATCCGCCTGTCGTTCGCCAACGGCGCCACGCGCGTAGGACCTGCTGCGTTGTTGCACGTCGATCTGGTCGACTCGAGCGGCATTCTCATCACCGGGCACACGCCGCAGAACGGCATCATCGTGACGGTCGATGGCAACAGCACTTCGCGCGTTGACCTGACGGATAGCTTCCGCTATAACGCGGGCTCGTTCCAGTCGGGCAGCGTGACGTTCCAGCTGCCGAACTTGGCCGAAGGGATTCACGTCATCGGGGTGTCGGCGGCGGACAACCTGGCGGCCGGACTTGCAGCGGGGCAGCACCGCAGCCAGGCCAGCCTCGAGTTCGAAGTCGTCCAGACGCCGCCCTTGCGCGTGCTGTCCAGCTACCTGTTCCCGGATCCGACGCGTTCCAAAGGAACCTCGAGCGGCGGCCAGTTCGTGGTCGATACCGAGGGGGGGCCCGTGGATGTGCAGGTGCGCCTGTTCACTGTTTCAGGCCGCCTCGTGCGGCGTTTGTCCGCCTCCGCCGTCGAGGGCCAGGTCCAGCTGCCGTGGGATGGGCGAGACGCCGAGGGGCAGGAGCTGGCCAATGGCGTGTATTTGTTCAAAGTGGTGATAAGGTCGGCCACGGTGGGGGATTCCGGGCAGGAGCGGCAGCATGACGACGCCACGGGCAAATTCGTCATCGTGAACCCCTAGGCAGTAAGGTGTTTGCGGGTTTAGCAGTCCAAAATTTCGTGGAACGTCCAAAGTGGCAACGGTGTAATATGCGTGACCTTGTGCGGTTTCTGGCGTCCCAGTGGGGAGGAGCACCCGGATATGCGTTGCAACCACATGCGTTTGCTGGTTCTGGCAGGTTTGTTCATGGCTGGCTCCGCGGCGGCCCAGGGAACTGGCCGTTCGTTGGACATCCAGCCCGGCGGCCGGCAGAACGGCATGGGTGCGGCCGGTGTCGCGTTGGCTGAAGACGCCACGGGGGCAACGTGGTGGAACCCCGCGGCCCTCGGGTTCGTCAACAAGACGGCCGTCCAGTTGACCTATGCCAAGCTCGTTCCGGGCCTGGCGACTGACGTCAGCTACAACTACGGCACCTACGTCCAGCCGATCGAAGGCTTCGGCGCTTTCGGCGTCGGCATCGTCTTCCTGTCCTACGGACAGAGCGAAGGCCGCGACGAGGGTGGCAACTTCACGGGCAACTTCGGCTCCAACGAATTCTCGCCGGCCATCTACTACGGCACGCGCATCCTGCCGAATTTCTCGGTGGGGGCCTCGCTCAAGTGGATCCGCATCCAGCTGGCGCCGGACGCCAACAATGGCGTCGGCACCACCTTCGGTCTCGACATCGCCGGGCTCTACAAAATCCCCGCGGCGCACCTGAACTTCGGCGTCAACGTCCAGAACGTCGGTCCGAGCGTGACGTTCATCAACGAAGACCAGGCGAGCCCCTTGAGCCGCAACATCAAGTCCGGTGTGGCGTGGACGCCGTACCAGGACAAGACGCTCGCCGTGCACGTGGTCGAAGACTTCAACCAGTCGCTCGTCACCAACAGTTTCCGGACCTACAACACGGGCGTCGAGGTGGCGTACCTGAACCAGTTCGCCGGACGCGTGGGTTGGTACGCGGACCCGGAAGGCCAGATCAGTGGCGTGACGTACGGATTCGGTGCCAGCTGGGGCAGTCTCGGCATCGACTTCGGCGGCGTTCCGCAGGCCAAGGACTCCGGTCTCGACGACGTATTCAAGATCACGCTCGGTTACCGATTCTGATTCCGTGAGCCGACTGAAAGTTACCCGACGCGCCGCGCACGTCGCACTTGCGGTTGCCTTCTCAATGGCCGCCGCGATCTCGCTGGCCCACGTCGCCGCAGCAGCAGAACTTCAGGTCACACGCACCCCGGGCGATCCGTCCGGGGTGTCGCGTTTGGCCGCGGGAAGCTCGCCGGGTACCAGTGCCGGGCCACGGCTCGACATAGCCAGGCTCGCGCAGGCCCGGGCCGATGCCTGGCACCAGATTCCCGACGTGCTGTCGCACCCCAAGGTCGACTGGTCGCCGCATGCCGCGCGCCGCGCCGGCTGGCTGGCGCCGGCCGAGCGGCTGCAGCGCACCCACAAGCTCGATGCGAACGGGCTGGATGCCGTGCTGACTCCGGGTGGTCCGCCGGACACCCTGCGCGTGGCGTTCATCCGCATCGACTTCGCGCGCGACCGCGGCGGCTCGGCGTCCACCGGCGACGGCCACTTCGATCTCTCGACGCCCGGCATCGCGGCACCACCGATCGACCGGCCGCCGCACAATCGCGGGTTCTACCTCGATCACCTCGAGGCGCTGCACCGCTACTATGACGCGCAGACGTATGGGCGGACCATCGTGGTCGGGGACGTGTGGCCGCGCAACCAGCGCGGGGCGTATTCCTGCAGCGACATGGCGGACTTTGGGCCGTGGAAGTTCAGCACCAGCATCTATGGCGCCGCCGTGAACATGTTCCGCAGCATGATGTTTGCCGCCGATACGCAGTCGACGGCGCTGGGCGACCGCATCCCGTGGGATCAGTACGACCGTATCGTGGTGATTCACGCGGGCAGCGACTTGCAGAGCGATGTCTCGCGCAATTCGGAAGAGGACATCCCGTCCTTCACGCTGGGCGTGGGGGACACTGATGTCGTGATCTTCCGCGACTCGACGGCGTGGAACCGTGCCAACCCGATCGATCGCGCCGCGATTATCCCGGAGCACATCAACCAGGACGGCTACTACGGCGCCATCAATGGCGTGTTGGCGCACGAGTGCGGGCACCTGTTCTTTGGTTTTGTCGATCTCTACAATGTCGACACCGGATACCCGACCGTCGGCCTGTGGAGCCTGATGGATAGCGGCAACCTCGCCGGCTCAATCGTCGCCCTGCCGGATGGCACCGATCTCTACGCTACGGGGTTGCTGCCGCCGAGCATTGATCCGTGGCAGCGCGCTTTCACCACCGACGTGCTGCGCTTCCCCGAGGTCGCCTACGGGGACACGATGAGCATCCAGAATTCCGAACGGCACCCGGACGTACGCCGCGTCTCGATGTCGAGCGATGAATACCTGCTGCTCGAGAACCGCTGGCTGTCACCGTCCGACTCGGTGTCGCTCGACCAGGCCGACAGCAGCCGCGTGGTGCTGGGGCCCGGGAAGCCGGACCGTTTCGAATACGACGCCCTGCTGCCAGTCCGGGCGAACCCAGATGGCACCACCAAGCCCGGCTGCGGTGTGCTCGTCTGGCACATCGACGAGAGCGTGATCCCGAGCAATGAGTTCACCTTCCCGTGCGATACCGCGCGCGCCAATCACGACTGCGGCTTCAACACGAACCCCTCGCGGCTGGCGATCTCGATTCTCGAGGGCGACGGTCTGCAGGATCTGGGCGACGGCAACTCGCCGTACATCCTCGGGGCGCCGCGCGATCCGTGGTTCAAGAGCAACAACCCTTCGCTCGGCGACAGCACGCGCCCGCGCCTTGCGCCGCATATCGGTACCAAGCCGCACATCCGCCTCGACTTCCTCGATGACCCCGACTCCACCATGCGCGTCGCGGCGTTCCGGACCTGGCAGCTGCCGGGCTGGCCGGTGCCGATGCCGTTTCCCTCGGGCGGCCCGCAGCCGCTGGCGATCGATGTCGATGGCGACCGCCTGCCCGAGATCTGCTGGGCAGGAGGGCCCGAGGCGAGCCGCGACAGCGCCTCGATCCTCGTCGTGCGTTCGACGGGCAATGGGTTGCTCGGACCGGGACCGGAGCTTGTGGGCAACGTGGGGCGGCGGCTCAATCCGGTGCTCGCCGCGATCCAGCGCGATGTCGGCACGATTGCACCTGGCCCCGCGGTGATCGCGTTCTCGACACTTCCCGGGGGCGCAAGCGTGAGCAATGTGTCGGGCCGCGTGTGGTTGATCGACCATACCGCCGCACCGCTCCCCGGTTGGCCCGCAGTGTTGCCCTCGCAGGTGACCACGGCTCCGGTGTTCGCCACGGCGTTCAGCGACACGTTCCTGTACGTGGGCTGCGCGGACGGCAAGGTGTACGCGCTCAGGCTCAACGGCACGATCGCGGCGCAGAGCGCTGTCGCACTGCCCGGTGGCGTCACGGGACGCCTCGCGGTCTACCCGGAGCCGTTGACGGGTGCGGCGGACGAAGTCTTCTTCGCCATCGCCGCGGGCGGACCCGCGGGTGATGTGACGATCCTGAAGCATGTCCCCGCGGGAGTTACGGCACTCGCTGCGAAGGGCATCGATCGTACGTCCGGCGTCATCATTCCCTCGACTCTGATTGCGGTGCCGGGCTGGCCGATCCATGTGGGGCCGAATAACTTCAATCCCGACTTCCTGTTCATCAACTTCTCGGGCCGTCCATCGAATGCCACGACCGACACGCCGACGGGGGGCGATTGCTTCAACGGTGCCCTGAGTCTCGTGGTGCACAACGCGGATGTGTTGTCGGCGTTCTGCTTCTCGGGTGCCCCGGTTCCCGGTTGGG
>JAYSRO010000350.1:0-2538 GCA_043720995.1 Candidatus Eiseniibacteriota bacterium | reverse complement strand
CACCCGCGGATCGCCACGCCGCCGCGGCGCGGCTTGCAACGGAACTGGGCATCATCGACGCAATGGAGTTCACCGACTACTTCCTGCTCGTCGCGGACATCGTGCGCTTCGCGCGCGACCGCGGGATTCCCACCGTGGGACGCGGTTCGGGTGCCAGCTCGCTCGTGTCCTACGCGCTGGGCATCACCAACGTCGACCCGATCCGCTACGGCCTGGCGTTCGAACGATTCCTCCACCCGTCACGCCGCGACTGCCCAGATCTCGACATCGACCTGTGCTGGTGGCGCCGCGACGAAGTGATCGCGCACGTCTACGACACCTACGGTCACGATCGCGTTGCAATGATCTCAACGCACGCCACCCTCGGCGCGCGTTCGGCATTCCGCGAAACCGCGAAGGCACTGGGCGTCCCGAACAATCGCGTGAACACGCTCGCACGCACGATCCCGCGAGACCTCGACGCGCCGTACCGCGACCGCCTCATGGGCCTCCCGGGAGCACGCCATGTCGATTGGCGAGAACCGGTACTGGAGCGCGCTCTATCGCTAGCCGAGCGGCTCGATGGCGCTCCGCGACACTTGTCGGTCCACAGTGGCGGCCTCGTCATTGCGGACCGTCCGCTGACCTACTACGTCCCGCTTGAGCGCGCCGCGAAGACAATCGTCGTAACGCAATTCGAAATGCGCGCCATCGAGTCCATCGGCCTCGTGAAGATGGACCTTCTCGGCAACCGCGCGCTGAGCACAATCGCGGAGTGCATCGAACTGGTGAACGCTCGATGTGCCTGCGAACCTGAGCCGGATGGGTCGGGCGTCGACAAGGCTTGTGAGTTTGGAGCGCCGTCGGGGGAAGGCGTCGAGGATGTTCAACTCCTCGGCTCGGAGCCCGGCCTTCCTGGCCGGTCTCCTCGCGCCCGGACGCGCTCCGCCAGTCCCTGGCTACGCGCGTCCTCAACTCGTCGTGGAGCACCCTCGACGCCTTCCCCCGACGGCCCCACGATTCGCGCGTTTTCGACTGACGACATTTCGGACCCCGACGCGGCGACCATCGAACGGCTATCACGTGGCGATACGCTCAATTGCTTCCAGCTTGAATCACCTGCTATGCGCCATCTGCTTCGCATGCTGCGGGCGCAACGGCTCGATGATGTGATTGCGGCGGTTGCGCTCATTCGGCCGGGCGCTGCGGGGACGCCTACGCCAGAAGGGCGTGGGATCAAAGAAGTGTTTGCACGTCGCGCTCGTGGCGAGGAGGCCCCTACATACATGCATCCGCGTCTCGAACCCGTTCTCGCGGGTACATACGGCGTCTTGCTCTACGAAGAGGACGTCATGCGGGTCGCTGCCGCATTGACGGGGCTGTCCTATGCCGAAGGCGACGATTTACGCCGCGCGATTGGACATGCGCGGGGCGACGAAGAATTCCGGGCGCTCGAGCATGGCTTTGTGTTGCAGGCGGGGCGTGCCGGCGTTGATGGGCCTACGGCGCGCGCAGTCTGGCGCGAGCTCACACGATTTGCGGCGTATGCGTTCTGTAAGGCACATGCGGCGGGGTACGGGACGCTTGGGTACCAGAGCGCTTACCTCAAGACGCACTTCCCGACTGAATACGCGTGCGCGATTCTCAACCATCATTCAGGGATGTATGCGTCTTGGGTGCATGTCGAGGATCTGCGACGTGATGGCGTCACGTTCTTGCCTCCATCGGCGGCCCGCTCCGAATGGAATGCGACGCTCGACGACATCGAGCCCCCCGCGCATCGCGACGGCGGGACCGCCCTCGCCCCCAGCCGCGCGCGCCGTGACGCCGGCGTCCGTGTCGGCCTCTCCCGTGTCTTCGGCCTTCATCGCGCCACCGCGGACCGCATCATCGCGGCGCGGCGCGAAGCGCCGTTCTTCACGCTCGCGGATCTCATTGAGCGTACGCGGCCGGCGTTGCCTGAGCTCGAGGCGCTCATCCTGGCGGGTGCGTTGGATTCGTTCGGGCGATCGAGGCCCTCGCTGTTGCTTGAAGCGCGCGCGGGCGCGCAGGCATGGAGCCGGGCGCGGCCTTCGGGTGAGCCTGGCCTCCTGGCGCCCGATGGCAGCAGTCTGGCGCCGCCACCGGTGGCCCCGGTCCGCGTTCCGGAGTTGCCGGAGTACGCGCTGCTGGATCTCGTGCGTCATGAATGCGCGACCACGGGGCTCTGGTTCAGCGGTCACCCGCTCGACGCGCTGGCGCCGGGCATCGAAGCGGCGGCGACGCCGGCGGCCCGGCTCGAAACGAAGCGGGGCAAGAATGCGAGCGTCGTGGGGCTGCCGTGCGCGTGGCGCCGCATCGAGACACGCAGTGGCAGCCCGATGTTGTTCCTGACGCTCGCGGACCGCAGCGGCATCGCCGAGTGCGTGTTGTTCCCGGATGCCTACGCGCGCCACGCGGCGGCGATGCGCGGGGCGCTGCTGCGGGTGAGCGGGCGGGTGAGCGACGCGATGGGCGCGATCACGCTCGAAGCGGGACGCGTCGAAGTGCTTACGCCGGGTGTTTCGGTTTCGACTCCGG
>JAYSRO010000349.1:0-5086 GCA_043720995.1 Candidatus Eiseniibacteriota bacterium | reverse complement strand
CCTGAGACGCTGTACCCGACGCACAACGACCTCCCCGAAGCCGCCCGCGGCCAGATCGCAGAGCTGCTCAACCGGCGGCTCGCGGACGCCATCGACCTGCAGTTGCAGTGCAAGCAGGCGCACTGGAACGTCAAGGGTCCGAGCTTCATCGCCCTGCATGAGCTGTTCGACCAAGTCTATGCCGCGGCGACGGAGTACGCCGACCTGCTCGCGGAGCGCGTCGTCCAACTCGGCGGCATCGCCGAGGGCACGGCACGCACGGTCGCCGAACGCTCGGAACTCGACGAGTATCCCCTCACCATCGCCGGCGGGACGGACCATGTGAAGGCGCTGAGCGGAGCCCTTGCAGCGTTCGGTTCACGCATGCGCTTCACCATCAACGAGTGCGACGAACTCGAAGACGCCGACACCGTGGACATCTGCACCGAGATCTCGCGCGGCACCGACAAGTGGCTGTGGTTCGTCGAGGCGCACGGGCAGGCGAAGTCGTAGCGCTGGAACAATTGGTGAAGCCGAAACCAGCGCGTCCCGGCGCGAAGGATTCGCCGCCGGGACGCACTCATATAGATGTAAGAAGGGACGCGGCATGTATTTCTTTCCCGCGGCGACATTGATCGCACACCCGGGGTGACCGCGGGGGAGCTCCATTCGCGGCCCGGGAACCTCTGCCGAAGCAGGGGCTGTAGGCACGAATCGTGCGCAAGCCTGGGGCTGGAATATGCTTCCTTGTCCGCCCCCCGGAGCCTTCGTTCCATGCCCCAGCCAAGATCGACTCGCCTCTGCTCCATCATGCTCTCAAGCCTCGCGCTGGGCTGCTGGGCGCCCGCGGGCTCCGCCTGCGCTACCCTCCATGCGCCGTCAGCCCGAGCGGGCAGAGCGAACCTGCCCATGACTCGCCGATTCCAAATTCCCATGCGGCCCTGCGATCGCCAGCGCACCTCGGTACCCGCGGACGCGAGCGCGCGAGTGATGGATCTCCAAGGGCGCTGCCTCAAGCTGCTGCCGTCGGGCGCCATTGCCATCGCGCACGGCGACCTCGTGTTCGACTGGGACGGCAAGACGGAGCGCGGCAGCGCCGTGGCGCCGGGAATCTACCGGCTGCGCGTGGCAGCAGCTTCGCTCGGCCTTCGCAGCGAGCAGCTCCTGTTGGTACGGTAGGGCGCTGCATGATCGCCAAGCCGTATCGCATCGCCACGCCACGACACCGGGGAGGAATCTGTTGAGAACTGCCCCGAGACTGTTGGGAGTGACAACCGCCGTCCCCGCGAACGCCGTGCGCCAGGGCGAGGTTCGGCAATTCGCGGCCGCGCTGTTCTCCGAGACGATCGGTCTTGACCCGCGACTGCTCCAGATCTTCGAGAACGCGCAGATCAACAAGCGGCATCTCTGCATGCCGCTCGAGTGGTACGCCGCGGATCACACGTTCGAAGAGAAGAATGCCCTGTATGTCGAGCATGCCCTTGCGCTCTCGCTCGCCGCGGCGGGTGAGGTGCTCGAGCGCGCGGGACTGGACCCGGTGCAGGTGGACCATCTGGTATTCGTGTCCTCGACGGGGTTCGCGACCCCGAGCATGGATGCCCGCATCATCAATGCGCTCAGGCTTCGCGGCGATGTCCGGCGCACGCCCGTGTGGGGACTCGGATGTGCCGGCGGCGCGGTGGGGGTTTCACGCGCCTGCGACTTCGCCCTGGCGGACCCGTGTGCGATCGTGCTGATGATCGCGCTCGAGTTGTGCAGCCTGACCTTCCAACGTAATGACCTCACCAAGCGCAACCTCGTCGCGGCCTCCTTGTTCGCCGATGGCGCCGCCGCCGTGCTCGTCGCCGGCATCGAGGCACGCCGCGTTCCCGGCGACGGGCGAATGGGCCTCGAATTGCTCGCGACGCAAAGCACGTTGTGGGACGACACGCTCGACGTCATGGGCTGGACGGTGGATGGCGATGGCCTGCACGTGGTGTTCTCAAGCGACATTCCCACGATCGTGCGAGACAAGGCGCGCCCCGCGCTCGAGGCATTCCTCTCGGCTCATCAGCTGACGCTCGCCGACGTGGACCACCTGGTGCTGCACCCCGGGGGTGCCAAGGTATTGCGCGCCTACGGCGAAGCACTCGCGCTGGCACCCGGAGCACTCGACCTCGCCACCGAGACCTTGCGCGACCACGGCAACATGTCCTCGCCATCCTGCTTGTTCGTGCTGGATCGCCACCTCGCGACGAATCGCATCGGGCCGGGCGACCTCGCCGTGCTGGCGGCGCTGGGTCCGGGCTTCTCGTCGGAATTCGTGCTCATGCGCGGCCTGCACGAATGACCTCGGTTCATTGGCCGGAGCCCTTGGTCACCCGGGCGCTGTTCGCGTTTCTGGGTGTCGTTGTCGGGCAGCGCGTCGTCGAATTGCTCCACTCCGCGCGCAATTCACGCGCGCTGCTCGCCCGGGGGGCGCGGGAGTGGGGAGCAGGCCACTATCCGCTGCTCGTGCTCGTGCACACGATCTTCCCGCTCGGACTCGCGGCCGAGGTGGTGCTGTTGGGCGCGCGACCCGGGGCGGGATGGCCGTTGTGGCTCGTGCTGTGGCTGGTGGCACAGCTGCTGCGCTACGCTGCCGTCCGGGAGCTGGGAAACCGCTGGAGCACGCGCATCCTCGTGCTTCCTGGGGCGCCCTTGATCGCGAGTGGGCCCTATCGCTTCCTGCGCCACCCCAACTACGTGGCCGTAGTCACCGAATTGATTGCCGGCTCGCTGATGTTCGGCGCCTGGCGCACCGCCGTGCTCGTGACGCTGCTCAATGCCGTAGCACTGCGCATCAGGATCTCCGCCGAGCAGCGCGCGCTGGGCGGTTGAGGCGGAGAGCCGCAGCTCTCGTGTAAAATTCGGATCTCGAGTTGAACAATTGCGCCCGCTTTGCTGAAATCGCCGCCGCGGTTCGCCGGTGAAACGTTCGAAGTCAGGGCAATGGCGTGCGAACCGACGGTGGCCCCTTCCTTGCGGCTCGTCCCGGTGCCGGACTCGTGAGCCTCATCCGCGATCCGGCGGCACTCGGCCGGCATCCCGCCGGTCCCACGCTTTCAAGGAGGATGCAAGCATGTCTGACACTTCCAGGAACATCTCGACGATGCCCATGATCACCAGCTCGTTCCCCGACCGTGCGACGGCCGATCGCGCCTTCGCCGACCTGCACTCGCGTGGCTACACGGACAAGGAAATCCACGTCATCATGTCCGATGACACGCGCAAGAATCACTTCGGCGACAATGTCGTGCTCGAGAAGGGCAACAAAGCGCTGCCGGGTGCCGGTGTGGGCGGTGCTGTTGGTGGTGCCGTGGGTGCAACCATCGTGGGCCTGATGGCCGCGGCGGCTGCGGTGGCGTTGCCGGGCATCGGACTGGTCATCGTCGGTCCCCTGGCGGGCGCGCTTGCGGGAGGTGCTGCGGGCGCTGCGGCCGGTGGGCTGGTCGGCATGATGGTGTGAGCGGGTATTCCCGAGGCGCACGCCAAGGTTTATGAACAGGATCTCAAGTCAGGCTCCGTCATTCTCGGCGTCGTGCCGCGTCACGAAGATGACGCGAACTACTTTGAGAAGGAATGGCGCTCGACTGGGCAGCACGTCTACCGGTAGGGCGTAGCAGCGCATCCCGGATCAAATCGCACGAGTACAACAACCACCCGTTCACCGCAGTCACGGGAGAGCAGAAGTCGTGACCGCAGGTGAACGGGTGGTTTTGTTTTGCTACTTCCCAATCCCCTTGAGGATCGCGAGCAACTCGCCGAAGTTTACGGGCTTGACCAGGTGAGCGTTGAACCCCGCTTGCCGTGAGTGCTCGCGGTCCTCGATCGTACCCCAGCCCGTGAGGGCGATGAGGGTGATCGCCTTGCCCCAAGGTTCGTTGCGGATCCGCTTGGCGACCTCGTAGCCGTTCAAGCCGGGCAGCCCGATGTCGAGGAACATGACCTCTGGCTTCATCCTGGTCGCCATCTCCACTGCCTCCAGGCCGCCGAACGCCGTCTCGACCGTGTGTCCCCGGTTTGCGAGCAACATCGTCAGCGAGTCCGCGGCGTCGCGATTGTCGTCGACGACCAGGATTGTCATCGGCGAAGTCTTCGGCGTCGTGTCATCGGCGAGCACGGTGCGCTGGGCGCGAGCGGATTGGTTCGCGGCCAACGGCAGTTCCGCGGTGAGTTGGGTCCCTTTGCCGATACCCTCGCTCGATGCGATCAGGGTTCCGCCGTGCATTTCGACCAAATGCTTGACCAACGCGAGCCCAATCCCGAGTCCGCCCACCGATCGTTCGAGCGAAGTGTCGATCTGCATGAACATGTCGAAGATGCGCGGCAGTTGATCGGCGGCGATCCCAATGCCGGAATCGCGCACGCGGATCACCGCCATCGGTCCCGCGTAGTCCACGGTCAGGACGATGCTCCCTTGCGCGTCCGTGAACTTACACGCATTGCTGAGGAGGTTGCCGACGATCTGCGCCATGCGCGTGGGATCCGCGTCGAGATAGACTGGCAGTGGGGGGAGGACGATGCTCAGTGCGATACTCTTGGCAGCGCACATCGAGCCCGCCGCCGCCGCCGCATCCCGCACCACGGCGGTCAGTTCCAGGCGTTCCTTATGGAGTTCGATCCGCCCACGACTGATACGGCTGACGTCGATCAGGTCATCCACCAGCCGGACCATCTGGTTCACCTGGCGCTCCATCATCACCGAGGCGGACTGGGAAACCTTCGGGTCATCGCCCGGGTGCTGGATGATCTCGAGGGCGTTGAGAATGGGAGCCAGCGGGTTGCGCAATTCATGCGCCAACAGCGCGAGAAACACCGTGCGCTCGCGATCGATATTCGACAGGTGCGCGACGTGCTCGCGCAGCTCGTTCTCGAGATGCGCGCTCACGGTGCGATCCTCGATCGCCAGCAAAATGAGATTCGTGCTGTGGTTATCCCGGATGATGCGCCGCGCGTTGAGCACCATCACCTTGAGCCCGATGGATTCGAACGTGTGGCTGACCTCGAACCCATCGAACGTCGTGTTCTGCGGCAGGATGACTTCCAGCAAGGTGCGCAGCTCGGGGATGTCCCACTGCCGGTTGCC
>JAYSRO010000348.1:0-11871 GCA_043720995.1 Candidatus Eiseniibacteriota bacterium | reverse complement strand
TGGGCGCGGCGGTCGCGAAGTAGGGCAGGGCGTCGCGCTGGATTGCGCCTGCGGGTGCGCCGCAGCGCTCAACCTGTCTCCCGGCTCAGCCGACGGATTCGAGTGCCGCGGTGACCTCGCGCTGGGGCGCGGCCTTGAGCGCGATCACCGCGGTGCCGGCGAAATGCTTGAGCGTGGTGCGATCGAACGTCAGGCCCTGCTCGGTGGCCCGCTCAGCCAAGCGGTTGACGAGGCCCTGAAGGACACCCGGGAGCTGGCCGGGATCGCCACTGTAGTTCGCGGCGATGTAGTTCTTGGTCTCTTCGGACGCGGTGCCGGCGAATCGCGTGATGTTGCCGATGCCGGCGAGATCCGCCGGCTCGCCGCTGGCCGCGCGGCGCGCCGCGAAGCGCTTGAAGATGACGAACATCACGATCGCGTCGAATACCAAAAACAGCGTCAACCCAACGGCCAGTTGCATCGCAATCCTCCCAGGGGGCGAACCGGTGCCCCGGCCGCGCGCGACAGGTATCGGCAGGCTGGAGGGCGGGCTTCAGCGCCGCGATGCGGGCGATTCGCTCGGCACGATGGCCAGATCGTGATGCGCACGGGGGCGCCCAGCTCGGCCGCGGTGGTACACTTCGCGTGGCGCCTCGCAGCCGGCCGCGCCCGCCACCCTCAACCCCCGGGGCCTCCCATGAAGCTGCAACTTTGCGTGTTCGCCACGACCCTGCTGCTGGCTACGACTCCCACGCGGGCCGCGTTCGCCGCTCCCGTGACGACGCAGGGCTTTCAGTCGATCACGATCAGCCAGGTTTATACGCCCGGGGGCGGCGGCGGCGGCGCGAGTGGACTCAACCATTCGTTCATCGAACTCCACAATCGCACGGACGTCGCCGTGTCCGTCGGCGGTTGGACCGTGCAATTCTCCCAGACAACCGGGAGTCCTTGGAGTACGACGCCGCTCTCCGGCAGCATCCCGGCGGGCGGCTACTATCTCGTTCAGGAGGGCAACTTCGTTGGCAACGGCATGCCACTCCCGGCTCCCGATGCCATGGGCACGATCTTCATGACCCCGGCCATCGGCAAGGTGGCACTGGTCAGCTCCGCGACCCCGATCGTTGACTGTGTCGCGGGGCCTCCTGTTGTCGACCTTATGGCGTGGGGGGCCGCGGATTGCGCCGAGGGCGCGCCGACGCCGTCGATGACGCCTCTCATGGCCAATATTCGCGGCGGCCAAGGCTGCGATGACACCGACAACAACGCAGCCGACTTCACGCGCGCTTCGCCAATGCCGCGCAACACCGCCTCTCCTGCGTTGTCCTGCATGCTGCCGCCAACCGGGGCCGCTCAGGCCAATCCCGTGATCGTGGTCGCGGATCATGTGACGCTGCTCACGGTGAATGTAATGTCCGGCAGCAACCCCCCGAGCACGGGCCTGCAGGTTTTCGCCGATCTGAGCGCAGTGGGCGGTTCAGCGGCCGACCCCATGTTCGACGACGGCACCCACGGCGATATGACGCCGGTCGACGACGTCTTCAGTCTCTCGACCGTGCTTCCGCTGAATACGCTGGGAGGGACGCACACGGTCGGGTTCACGATCGTCGATGCGCAGTCGCGCGAGTCCATGACCTTCGTCGAGCTCGAAGTACTCCCCGCCGTCGTCGTGAGCCAGATCTACACCCCGGGCGGTGGCGGGGGCGGGCAGCAGGGGTACAACCATTCCTACATCGAGCTGCACAATCGCGCGAATGGTGCAGTGCCGATCGATGGCTGGACCGTCCAGTACGCATCGTCCTCCGGCGGGCCGTGGACGGTGACCCCGCTGAGCGGCACGATTGCCCCCGGTGGATACTTCATGGTCGAGGAGGGCAATTTTGTCGGTAGCGGACAGTCGCTCCCTCCACCGGACCTCGTCGGTACAACTTTCATGTTCCCGGCTAGCGGCATCGTGGCCGTGCTGGCGAACGCCGACCCGATGACTGGCTGCGGAGCGGGGTTGGCGCTCGCGGATCTCGTGGGATACGGCGGCGCGGGATGCTTCGAGGGCTCGGGCCCCGCGCAGTCGATGACGCCGACGATCGCGAGCTTCCGCAAGGGCGATGGCTGCCGGGACACGGATGGGAACTCGGACGACTTCGTGCGGGGCACCCCGGCGCCGCGGAATTCGGCGAGTCCGCCTGCGTTGTGCACGCAGACGACCGCGGTGCTGTCGCCACCACCAGGCGTGTTCATGCTGCGGGACATCGCGCCGAATCCGGCTCACGACGTGGTCACGATCCAGTTCACGCTCGCGAATAATGGCCCTGCCACGCTGGCGCTGGTCGATCTCGCGGGGCGCGTCGTGGCCAGGCAGGATGTGGGCGGTCTCGGGCGGGGAGCGCACATCGTGCGCTTTGGGGAGCTCGCGCGGCTTTCGCCGGGAGTCTATTTCGCGCGCCTTCGCCAGTTCGGGACGATCGCGAACGGTCAGGTGATCATCACGCGGTGAATGCCACCGTCGCGTCATGGCAGTTGCGATCCTGCGAAGGGCGCGGATAGGATCGCCAGCGAAACGCGCCGATCCGCTCCGCTCCGACGAACTTTCGCGAGGTCCCCCGTCCATGCATACGCTCCAGCCGGCCCGGCTCAAGCCCGGTGTGACGCCCGATTCCCTGGCGGCACCCCAGTCGAAGGAATCGACCGCGAGTGCCACCGCGAGAATCACCGGCCGCGCGTTGGTGTTCTGGGACCCGAAGGTGCCGGGCAAGAAGCTCGACGCCATCGACACCGACCAGATCACGCCTGCAGCCGATTGCGTTTCGGAGAGCCTCGACACGCTCGATGAGCGCTGGAAGGCCGGTTCGTTCCGCTACCTGATGCCGGACTTTCGCGCGCGCGTGCACCGTGGCGAAACGTTCGTGATCGCGGGCGACCGCTTCGCCATCGGCTCCTCGCGCGAGATGAGCCCCGCAGGGCTGAAGGGCGTGGCCGAAGAGGCCGGGCTCGAGATGGTGATCGTGTGCGGCAACAACATGGGCGACATCTTCCGGCGCAACGCCTTCAACCTCGGGCTGCACGTGGTGCAAAGCCCCGAAGCGGTCGCGGATGCGCAGGAAGGCGACGAGTTCGCGTTCGACCCAGACACCCGCGCGCTCACAAACGTGACGCGCAGCAAGCACTACACGCCGGTGCCGTTGACGCCGAAAGAGGACGAGATCCGCCGCTCGGGTGGCATCTTCGCGCTCGGTCGCCGCGAGTTCGCCGAGTCGGTCGTAAATCCCCCGAAGCTCGTGTGGCCCGACGCCGCGACCGCGCGCAAGCTGACCACGACCGAGCAGATCCTGTGGGCGCATCGTGTCGACAAGAACGCCGAGGTGCGCGCGGGTGCCACGCTGCGCATCTACGCCGACCTGCTGCCTGCGAGCGACGGCACGGCGCCGTTCTCGATCCACACCTTCAATCAGATCACCGGCGGAAACGCGATCTGGCCGCGCCAGCTGGCGATCGCGAACGATCACTTCGTGTTCACCGGTGTGGCGGCGGACGACAAGCAGACCAGCATCGGCCGCGAGTTCGCGCGCGTGCACCAGATCGAGAAGCCCTACTACGCGACCGCGGGCGATGGGATCTTCCACTTTTATTTCCCCGAGCAAGGTCTCGTTTACCCGGGCATGATGATCCCCGGCGCCGATTCGCACTCGCGCGCCTATGGCGCCTATGGAGCGATCGGTATCGGCGTGGGTTCGACGACGCTCGGCTTCGGCTGGAGCACCGGCTACATCTACACGACGGTCGCCAAGCCGCGGCGCGTGGTGTTCAAGGGCGCCCTGCAGCCGTGGGTGACGGGCAAGGATCTCGTGCTCGAATTGCTGCGCCGCTGGGGCTCGAAGCAATCGCAGGGCATGAGCGTCGAGTTCGTCGATGCCGACATGCAGTTGCCGGTGGCCTACCGCAACACCATCTGCAACATGATGGCCGAGGCCGAGAGCTACAACGGCATCTTCGCGCCCGACGACATCACCTACGCATGGTTCGCGGCCAAAGGCATGAAGGACCTGCCCTACCCGCGCATCGCTCCAGGCGCCGACGTGCAGTGGGAGATCGACGAGACGCTGGTGTTGGGTGATGTGTGCCCGATGATCGCGAAGCCCTTCAGCCCCGGCAACGCCTTCCCCGCGACCGAGGTGGCGGAGGAACGCATCACCTTCGACAAAGCCATGATCGGCTCGTGCACCAACGGCGGCTACGACGACCTGCTGAGCGCCGCACTCGTGCTCAAGGCCGCGCGCGCCGCGGGGCGCACGAAGGCGGTCACGGAATTCGTGATCTTCCCGGGATCAGGAGGCGTGAAGCGCCAGATCGAGCAGCCCGACGCGCGCTTGAACGGCGAGAGCATCGCCGATGTGTTCCGCGCCGTGGGCGGCGAGATCCGCGAGAGCTGGTGCGGTCCGTGTTTCGGCCAGGGCCCCGATTCGTTGAAGCCCGGCCAGCGCGCGATCACCAGCTTCAACCGAAACTGGACGAACCGCATGGGACTCGGCGGCGAAGGCTACCTCGCCTCGCCCAGCGTCGTTGCGGCGAGCGCGATGCTCGGCTACATGGCGCCGCCCTCGGAGCTCGGCCTCGTGTGGGAGCCGGAGGCGTTCGCGGTTTAGCAGAAAAAGGTCGGTCGCGCCGGGCGCACGCATCGTCGTGACGTGCGTCCGCGGCGGCAGAGTGCGGCGGGGGAGGCTCGCGTTGATGCGCATGCTCGGACTCATCGGCGGCATCGCGCCGGAATCGACGATCGCCTACTACCGCCAACTGGTAGCGGGCTACCGCCAGCGCGATCCCGCTCGCTACCCGCGCATCGTCATCAACAGCATTGAGATGACATCGATGCGGCTGCTGGTGGAAGCCGGCGACCTCGATGGCCTCACGAAGTTCCTCGCGGCGGAAATCGCAATCCTCGCCGCCGCGGGCGCCGAATTGGGCGCCTTCGCCTCGAACACGCCGCACCTCGTGTTCGCCGCCGTGGCGCGCCAGTCGGCGATCCCACTCGTCAGCATCGTCGAAGTGACCGCGGCGCACGTGGCGCATCTGGGTCTGCGCCGCGTCGGGCTGCTCGGCGCCCGCTTCACGATGGAAGCACCGTTCTATCCCGAGGTGCTGGGAGCGCGCGGAATCAGCGTGGTGACTCCACCACGCGATGATCGCGAAGAGATCCATCGCATCTACTTCGATGAACTTGTCCACGGCGACTTCCGTCCCGAGTCACGCACGGTGTTGCTCGCGATCATCGAGCGATTGCATGCGCGAGAGAACGTCGAGGCCGTGATCCTTGGCGGCACCGAGTTGCCGCTGATTCTCGAGGAGGATTCAGCGAGCGTGCCGTTGCTCGATACGACGCGCATCCATGTTGCGGCGCTGCTGCAGCGAGCGTGGGCTGGCGGGCAGCCTTCGCCCTAAGCCGCCTCAGCCCGCGGCGGCGCCTGCGCCTGTGCGTTCGGCTGCTGCGCGCGCATCGCGCCGCCCAACGGATCGCGGTTCGCCAGGTACGCCGCTGCTTCTTCGTGCGACACGATGCCCTCGCGCACCAGCTTCATGATGGCGTCGTCCAGCGTTTGCATGCCTTCCTTGCGGCCGGTCTGCATGACGGAGGTCAGCTGGTAAGTCTTGCGCTCGCGCACGAGTGCGGCGACGGCGTAGGTGCCGACGAGCACTTCGAGCCCGAGCACGCGCCCATGGCCATCGGCGCGCTGCAGCAATCGCTGGGCAATCACGCAGCGCAGCGACTCGGCAAGCATGACGCGTACTTGCGTCTGCCGCTCACCGTCAAATGAGTCGAGGATGCGATCCACCGTCTGCGCGGCACTCGGCGTGTGCAACGTCGCGAACACCAACTGTCCCGTGGCGGCGGCGGTCAGTGCCAGCGCCATCGTCTCGGCATCGCGCATCTCGCCGATCATGATGACATCCGGATCCTCGCGCAGCGCCGCCCGCAGCGCGCGCGCGAAGCTGGGCGAATGCTTGCCGATTTCACGGTGCGTGATGATCGATTGGTGGTTGTTGTGGCGGTACTCGATCGGGTCCTCGATCGTGAGGATGTGTTTGCGCTGGTGGTGATTGATATGGTCGAGCAGTGCCGCGAGTGTCGTCGACTTGCCGGAGCCCGGCGGGCCAGTGACCACGACGAGGCCACGCTTGAGCGTGGTGAGCTGGAGCAGCTGCGGGGGCAGGCCGATTTCCTCGATCGTCAGGATGCGGCTGGGCAACACGCGAACGGCCGCGGCGAGCCCCATGTGGTGATGGAACACATTGCAGCGCACGCGCAGCGAGCCGGGCACTTCGTAGGCGAAGTCGACATCGTGATCCCGCTCGAGCCGCGCACGGGCATCGGTGTCCATGATCTCGCCCAGCATCAACTGGATCAGTTCCTGGGAGATGTTGTTGCCCGTGAGGGGTTCGATCTGGCCGTTGATGCGCACCATGGGCGGGCTTCCGGGACGGATGTGGAGATCGGAAGCACCCTGCTTGTGGACGATCTCGAGCAGCGCGTCGATACGGGCCATGGGATCTCTAGGGCTCCTGAAGCCGTGGGACCGCGACAAGGCGCTGCACGGGAAGCCAGCCGCCGGATTCTGTCTGTGCTCGTCCCGGGGGGTATCGGCGGCCCGGCGGCGCGGCTGGAGGGGAGTTCGCGCCAAGGGACTCAATCCCTTGGCCCCGGGTGCCGATACTCATGACATGGGACTTCCCGAACGTATTCCCGCCGCCTATGTCGACAAGCTGCTGGTCCCCGCACGCGTGCAGTTGCCGGGCTGTGAGCCCATCGCCGGTGTCTTCGCACTGTCCCCGGCGAATCCATTTCGCGAGGGGCCCGAGTCACTGCTCGAATTGCTCAACAGCGCCGTGCGCGTGGTGCCGTTCATTCGCGACTCGGATGACGTCGTGATGCTGCTCGCGCGCGAGGTGATCGATTGGGTCGAGGTGAGCCGCGATGTGGACACGGCGTGGGTGCACCCCCAGTCCTTCGTCGTGACGCGCGAGGAGGAAGTGCAGGTCCGCATGGTGGAAGGGCAGGAGCTCGAGGGCCGCGTGTCGATGGAGCTGCCCGAGCACCTGAACCGGGTGTCGGACTTCCTCAACCAGCTCGAGGACTTCTTCCCGCTGGGTGCTGAGCGCGGCGTCCTGCTCATCAACAAGTCCCGGCTCACCTGCTTGCGCCTGTTCGAAGGCTCGCCGCCGCCGGTGTCCGAGCAGGGCTAGCGCGAGTCATCGCCCGTAGCGGCGCGGCGACCCGCATCGCCGTGTACACGAAAGCCCCCCTGGTCAACGCCGGGAGGGCTTTCGTTTTGCCGTGATGCGTGCGGCTACTTGGCCGCGACCTTCTCCACTGCCTCGATGTTGAGCACGATCTCGACATCCTCGCCGAGCATGGCGCCACCGCTGTCCAGCACCTTGTTCCAGCTGATGCCGTAGTCCTTGCGGTTCACCGTCGTGGTGGCGATGAAGCCGGCGCGGGTGCCCATGCTGCTGCCGCCCACCGAGACATCACCGCTACCGAGGAATTCGACCGCCAGCGTCACCGGCTTGGTCACGCCGCGCATGGTCAGGTCGCCGAGCACGCTGAAGTGAGTTTTGTCCTTGCCCGGGACGACTTTCGTGCTCTTGAAGGTGAGCGTGGGGTGCTTCTCCGTCCAGAAGAAATCCTCAGAACGCAGGTGATTGTCGCGGCGCTCGGTCTGCGTGTTGATGCTGGTGTCGGCGATGGTGACTTCGACCGTGGAGGCCACGAGATTGGCCTCGTCATACACGATGGTGCCCGAGTAGTTCTCGAAGCGGCCGTGCACCTTGCTGAAGAAGTGGCGGACATTGAAGCCGACTTCCGAGTGCGAGCGGTCGATCGTGAACGTCTTGGGTGCCGCCGAGGCGAAGCTCGCGGTGAGGACCAGAGCCAAAGCGCTGAGCGTTGCGAAGCGGATTGGGACCTTCATCGTTTCTCCTTCAAGTAGAGGATTCCGCCCACGGGGATGGGAGTAGAGACTTACGGGAGCATGCATTGAGATGCAGGGCGATGCGAACCAGATTGCGTGTTGCACCACGAATTAACGCGAGCTTGAAGTCTGGGGGAAGGCCGTCCGCGGGGGCGGGTGTCCAACGTGGGAACTGTCCCTAAATCCCCCCGTGTGGTGGGTTTGGCCACGGGGGACTAGCATGGCACCCAGTGTTTACTCTCGAAGACGTCCCCCAGGAACTCCGCGAACTGCTCGGCAAGCGCATCCGCACATTGGGATTGCGCATCGAGGGGTCCCGCGTCGAGCGCTTCGTCCAACAGCTCCATCGCGAGCTCGAGCGGAAGAAGCTCAACAAGTTCCGCCCGGTCTGCTACCTCACCGATGAGTGGGGTTGCCCCGACGGCGAGCCGGTGATCGGCATTCCGTTCTACCTTGCTGATCCGCGCCTGTCGCAGATCGAGAAGCTGGCGAACGATCTCGAGAGCGACCGCCAGATCATGATGTACATGCGTCACGAGGCGGGGCACGCGCTCAACTACGCGTACCAATTGCATCGCACGCCCGAGTGGCGGCGGTTGTTTGGTCCCTACCATCGCGCCTATCGCGATCACTACCGCCCGATCCAATTCAGCCGCAAGTACGTGCGGCATATCGAGGGTTGGTACGCGCAGAAGCACCCGGACGAAGACTTCGCGGAAACCTTCGCGGTGTGGCTGACGCCACGCTCGAACTGGCGGACGACCTATCGCTCTTGGCCCGCGATCCGTAAATTGCGGTATGTTGACCGGGTGGCGCGTGAACTACGCGACCGGGACCCAGTCGTTCCCACAGGAGCATTCGACCTGACGGTGGACGACATGCGGCTCACGGTCGAAGAATTCTACCGCCGCACCAGCCGGCAGGACGGCACCGCGATCAATGTCAGCCTCGATGCCGACCTCGCGGGGTTCTTCCCCAAGCAGGGGAGGCGACGCACGGGTATTCGCCCGGCGGCCGACCTGCTCGAGGAATTGCGGCCGTTGCTGACAGACAAGATCACCTACTGGACGGGCGTCAAACGTCCGGTCGTGCGCGCCCTGATCGAGCGTATGACGCGTAGTTGCAAGGAGTTGAACCTGGTTGCCGAAGTGGGCCGGGAACAACAGTACGCCGTCGAAATGACGGCTTATGGCACCACGCTGGCGATGAATTATCTGACGCGCGGTAAGTTCTTTCACGGATGATCCTTCTGCCCCCGTAAGGAATCGGGGGCGAGCGCGGAGGATGTATGGCCAAACTCCGAATCGGCGTCCTGTACGATTACTGGTGGGACGAGGACGAGGACGAGGAGCGGGGGGGCGAAGCCGGGCGGCCGAAGCGGCAGTCCCCCGACGAAGATGTCCAGGATGTCTATGAAGCGCTGAAGGAGCAGGGTCACAATCCTGTCTTTCTGCGCATCGATGGCACGCGCCAGAGTCTGCAGGAGCTGGCCGAGTCCGAGACCGACCTGATCTTCAACATGGTCGAGTCGTTCGGTGGCAACGACAGCCATGACACCAACGTCGCCGCCTACCTCGAGCTATTGGACCGGCGTTTCACGGGCGCGGGCTCGCATGGGCTCTATCTCGCGCAAGACAAAGCGCTCGCCAAGAAGATCTTCGCCTTCCACGGCATCCATACGCCCTACTTCACCACGGTGTTCCGCGGCCGTACCGACACGTCGCACGACATCGAGTTCCCGGTGATCG
Organism: Candidatus Eiseniibacteriota bacterium; assembly: GCA_043720995.1. Taxonomy (GTDB): domain Bacteria; phylum Eisenbacteria; class RBG-16-71-46; order RBG-16-71-46; family RBG-16-71-46; genus JANLWK01. The sequence goes on along the minus strand of JAYSRO010000348.1, from coordinate 2,186 downwards.
TCAAGCCGGCGCGTGAAGATGGCTCGATCGGCATCCAGTTCGGCGCCGTCTGCGGCTCCATCAAGGAACTGATGGACCGCATCGACTACATCCACGCCCAATTCAACTCGCCAGCGCTGATCGAGGAATACATCGAGGGCCGCGAGCTGTACGTCGGAGTACTCGGCAACGCCGAGCCCGAAGCGCTCCCGGTCGTGGAGCTCGATTTGTCGCAGTTGCCCGAAGGCGTCCCGCGCATCGCCGGCAGCGAGGTGAAGTGGGAAGAGGGCACGGACGCCTACGAGAAGACCCACCCGTTTTTCCCCGACGATCTCGACGAGGCCATGCTTGGCAAACTGCGCGACACGGCGATCCAGGCCTACCAGGCGCTGCAGTTGTGCGACTATGGGCGCATCGATTTTCGCTTGGCCACCGACGGCACGTTGCACGTGCTCGAGGTGAACCCCAATCCCTACCTGCTGCCCTCGGCCGAGTTCTCGATGGCGGCCAAGCAGAGCGGGCGCGAGTACGCGGACATGGTCGGCGAGATCGTCGAACAGGCGCTGACGCGGTATGGTGTGAGCTCCCCCCGTAACGGCAATGGCCGCGGAAACGGCGGCTGAACCTCAAAGGTTTTCGATGCGCAACCCGCTTGAGCAACACGTGATCCCCGCACCGCGCGCCCTGACGTCTTCGCTTCGTCGCCACGCCGCACTCACGCTGTTGCTGCTGCTCGCGCTGCTGGGCGTGCCCTCGTCCGCCCGCGCCGCGACGCAGCTGCCCCTGGGCTTCAGCGACGAACTCGTCGCCGACGCCTTGGATCAACCGGTGGGCATGGCATTCCTGCCGGACGGCAGGCTGCTGGTGGTCGAGCAGAACACCGCGCGCATCCTCCTGTTGAATGGCGCGCCGGGCTTCCCGCTCGTACTCGTGGGCACTGTCCCGGGGCTCAGCACGAACAACGGCGAGCGCGGCCTGTTGGGCATCGCGGCGGACCCGCGCTGGCCGGCGTTTCCTTATCTCTATGTGCACGGTACGCGCCTGGGACCGCCCACCAAGGTCGCGATCTCCCGCTTCACGGCGTCGGGCGACGTGCAGGGCACGGGCAGCGGCGGGTTCACCATCGACCCGGCCTCCCGCTACGACCTGATCAACGATGCGCCGGACAACGCCGGAAACCACAACGGCGGCACGGTCCGCTTCGGCCTCGACGGCATGCTCTACGCGAGCTTCGGCGAGGACGCCGTGCCGTGCGCGGCGCAGGACACCACCAGCCTGCGCGGCGTCATCGTGCGGCTCGACGTCACGCGTCTTCCCGCAGGTCCCGGCTCGGCGCCACGCGCGCTGGTCGCTGCGGCGGGCAATCCGTTCGCGGCATCGGCGGATTCGAATGCGCGCCTCGTGTGGGAGTTCGGTCTGCGCAACCCGTTCCGCTTCCAGGTCGATCATCTCACCGGGGAGTTGTGGATCGGCGACGTGGGCCAGAACACCTGGGAGGAACTCGACCAGGCCGGCACGGGTGGATTGGACTTCGGTTGGCCGTTCCGCGAGGGGCCTTCCGCTTATTCGGCGAGTTGCGCCGGCATTGTGCGCCCGTTGCTCAAGGAACCGGTGTTCGCCTACGACCGCGCCGAGGTGGGTGGCGGGAGTGCCGTGATCATCCCGGCGGGACGGTATCGCGTGCCATTGGGCGCCCGGCGGCCTTTTCCTGTCGGCTATGCGGGCGATATCCTGACGAGCGACTTCTACGCGGGGCACTTGTGGCGCCTGACGCCGTCCGGGGTCAGTCTGGCGTTTGCTTCGCCGGTGCCGGGCCAACCCCCGGGAGACCACTGGGGGGAGGGATTCGACACCGTCTGCGACTATGCCATCGGCCCCGACGGCGATTGGTACTACTGCCGCATGGCCTCGGACCTGAACTTCAACGCGGGCAGCGGGCAGATTCGCCGCATCGTGTCGGGCGTCGTGATCGATACCCTGCCGCCCGTTCGCCCTGGTGTGGTCGTGCGCCCGGCCTATCCGATGCCGTCCCGCGCCTCGGTATCGCTGGGGTTCACCCTGTCGAGCGCGGCGACCGTGTCGATCACCATCCATGACCTCAATGGCAGGCTCGTACGCCAACTGCAGCCGGCCGCTGCGTACGACGCCGGCAACTACGCCCCCAGCTGGGACGGCCTCGACGAGCATTCGCACCGCGCCCCCCCGGG
>JAYSRO010000347.1:0-2542 GCA_043720995.1 Candidatus Eiseniibacteriota bacterium | reverse complement strand
TGAATCGCCGCGCTGCCGGTCGGAAAGTCGTTGCGCTGATGTGAGTTACGTGCGCGACAAGTTCGGCACGTCGCGTGCAAGACACGGGCAGACCTTCTGCCTTGGTGCCCGAATGCGACTACTCCCCGTCGTCCTGCAAGCCTCCCTCGTGACGTCGGCGCTGACGACGTCGTCGCTCGACCCGGTCGCGGCGGCGATCGCCGGCCGCCACAGCCTTGCCGTCTTGGCGGCGCCGGTGGTAGACGTGGCGACGGCGAATGCGGGCGCGGACATAGAGCGCAGTGCTTGTGTGAGCATCGCCATCCGCCCCCGGGTCGCCTACGAATGCGGCGAACTGCGACTGGCATATGCGTTGCCGTCGATCCGATACCGCAACCAGACGCGCGCTCCAGAACTGGTGTACAACAGCCAGCATGCGCGGCCGACGCCGATCGTGCGGGCGTGGGTGACGAATCCAGCGAGTGGTACCGTACCGACGACGGTGACGGCGACGCTGTTTCTGTTGCAGGCTGGGAGTTATGTGCAGCGGGCGTCGCAAGCGTGGGGTGCGAGCACCTGGTACGCCGGCACGCAGCAGCAGGTGGCGCTCTCCTTCGATGCGACGGATCTCGCCACTGGTCTGTACACGTACCGGCTCGAAGTGGCGTTCAGCGACGGCGGTGCCACGCAATTGACGCCGACCACGGGCGAGCTTGCGATCGTGAATCGATCGACGGGCGACTTCGGGCCCGGTTGGTGGGTGGCCGGCTATGAGCGGGTGATCCGGCTCACTAACGGTGACGTCTTCTGGGTGGGGGGCGACGGTAGCACGCGTCGCTACCGCTATCAGTACGTGAATGGGAGCGGCCTAAAGGTGTACGCCGCGCGCCCACTCGCGGGCGCTGACAGTCTGACCGAGTGGTCGGACGGTTCGTTCCGACGGCATCTCGAACGCGGCGCCTACGTCCGTTTCAATTCAGCTGGGCGGCACGAAGTCACGGTGTCGTCGATGGGCCAGGTCACGACGTTCCTGTCGTGGGTCGGTTGCGGTCGGCTTGATCATCTCTGGTTGACGGATCCATACACCGGCCCGACGCGATTGTGGACGTTGAACTACTTCAACGTGGCGAGTGCTCAGGCGTCGTGCACTGACGCGGTCAGGTCGTTCAGCTCTGGCCCGCTCACGGACGAGTCTCCGACGGACTACACGCGACTCACAACGCGAACGACGCCTGCCGACGGGTCAGGCACGTTTACGCATTATGGCTCTGGCGCGACTATCTCCTACAGCGCCGCGAATGGCCGGATTGCCTCGTGGACGGACGTGCGCGGGGTCCGGACGAATTTCTTCTACGTGCCGGGTGGCCTGCTGCAGAGCGCGCGGACGCCGACGGGGGTAGCGAGTGACAGTGTGATTCAGCAGTTCCGCGCTGGCGAAGGGGCGGCCCTGGAGAGTCCGGACGTGGCGGCCAATCTGTACACCGCCATCTATTCGCCGCGCGCGGACGTCAGCGCGTTTACGAAGTTGTGGTTAGGTCCGTGGGGGAATCCGCTGGTGGTGACGGATGCGGTGGGCCGGACGACGAGTGTGCTGCCGCATGCGACGTTCCCCCTGTTGGCGGCGCGGGTGACGAATGCGGCGGGCTACTCGCAGTACGCGCTGTACAACGCCCATGGCAAGCTGACGTATATGAACGCCGATGCGGTGAATGGCCAGACGCCAGAGTGGTACTACCGCTACACCGCCGGCGCGCATCCCGACGATCTGATGTCGATGACCGATCCGGCGGGGATCACGACGACCTACACCTACAACGGGCCGGTTTTCAACACCTATCCGAGTCTCTCGGACGTGGAGAATCCCGCCAACCCGGCGACGCGGGTGAGTGTCACGTACTGCCAGGTCGCGCATTGCCTCGGGTTGCCGAGTACGACGCTGTCGGCGCAAGACGCGCTGGGGCAGCGCAGCGCCGATAGTCTGACCTATGATGCGCTTGGCAACCTCGCCCGGACGCTGAGCCATGACGGCAAGTGCACCGAGTCGGTGAACGATGGGATCGGGCGGGTCACGCAGACGCGGGTCCGCTTCAGCGGGTCCTGTCGCGCGCCGGGCGGTGGGGACCCGCCGCCGCCGCCGCCGCCGAACTGTCCGCCGATGTGCCAAGTCTCCGCGAGCGGCAGTGCGCCGGGCTGGGTCACCACGCACATGACGTACGATGCCCTGGATCGCGTCACCGCGACGACGACCACGGCGCCGAGCGATGGGATCACGGCGGAGCAGCATCTGCAGACCCGCACGACGTATGCTGGCTTCTCCTCCCTGCCGACGCGGGTTCGTCGCTGGTCCGAGCCCGACTCGGTGGTCGGCATCCTGAGCGACAGCATGCGCTACGATGCGCTCGGGCGCGTGCTCTGGAAACAGGCGCAAGGCAGCCTGCAACCGGAGACGTATGCCTACGACGCGGCGGGCAATCTGATGGCCCGCGTCACCGCGCGGGGCCCGACGGTGACGCATGGCTATGACGCGATGAATCGTCTGCTGTATCGCGTCACCCCGGCCGTC
>JAYSRO010000346.1:0-28807 GCA_043720995.1 Candidatus Eiseniibacteriota bacterium | reverse complement strand
CCGGACGGGTCACGTTGGGGGATGGAGTGGGCTTCAAGGGACAGATGTAGCGGGACACACGCGCGCAAGAGGGCCTAATGCTCGCGCCGTCGCCACGGTGGCATCAAGCCTGCCTTGATGCGGGCGAGCACGAGCCCCGGTGTGCGCGCGAGCACCTCGAGCGGGCCCCGTTTTGGCTCGTGCGCCGCGACCGCCTCACGGAGCTCCGCTTCGCGTGATGGGCGATAGGCGAGATAGACGTAGCCATCCGTGGCGCGTGGCGCCGCGAAGGCTTCCGCGAGCGAGTGCGCCCGTACGGTCGGGTGGCGCGAGAGAAACAGCAGCGACGCCGGTGCGTCGTCGAACAGCGCCAACGTGGCGGCGGGCGGCACGCTGCGCTCGATCGCGGCGGCGAAGGGCCGCGCGGTGAGGTAACCTTCGGCGGCGGGAACGAGCTTGAAGCACGCGATGGGCGTGCAAATGGCCACCGGTAGCAGCATGAGGAGCGCTGCGAGCCTATGGCGTCCGGTCAGCCCCGCGAGCAACGGCAGCCATGCGGTGGCGAACAACGCCGTGGCGAGCAACCGGAACGCCGGCGCGGCGTCTCCCGTGCGGCTCGCCAACATCATCAACAGCACGGCGGCCACGCTGCCCGTCATCGCCAGCATTTGCGTCGCGCGGAACACCGGCTGCCCGGCGCGCGCCTGGTCCTCGATCACGTGATCGAGCAAACGCCCGCACAGCGCGGCGAGTGCGGGGAGCGCGGGCAGCACCGCGGTCAGTGGTGCGCGCGGATAGAACAACAACGGCACCAGTGCGGCGATGGCGCAGGCGATGAACCAGTGCGCGGCGCGCTCCTCGCTCAGTTCGCGCGCGAGCGGTGCCAGCGCCGTCCCTGCGGCGATGCTCGCATCGGCCACGTCAGGGCCGCGACGCGCCCTGCGCCACCACACCGCGGCATGCTGCAGCGCGCCGGGCAACAGGGCGCTCCACGGGAAGAAGCCCACGATCACGAAGCTCACGGTCATGAAGGGCGCGAGGTACCACGCGCGGTGATCGCTCAGCCCATACGGAAAGCGCAGGGCATGGAGCAGAAATCCCGCGCCGTGCCGCTGCGTCATGACCGCGTACCACGGTGCCGCGAGTGCGATGATCGTCACGATCCCTGCGACGGGGTGCAGTTCGCGCCACGCGTCCTTGCGGCGGGTGAGCCGCTGGTAGATCGCCGCGGCACCCAGCGGCCACAGGGCGCTCAGTGGGCCCGCCACCGCGGCGGCGCACGCGAGTGCCACGTAGCACACCACGAGCCGCGCGTTGCGACCGCCGCGTTCGGTAAACCACACATGGGTGATGCCGTCGACCGCGATCCAGCCGAACAACGTCGCCAGCAGCTGGGTGCCATCGAGCCGCGCCGCGAGCGGCAGCGTGAACGAACTCGCGAGCACCGCTGCGGCGCAGATGCCGGCGCGGGCGCCGAGGTGGCGCGCAGCGGTCGTGCCGGTGAGCAGCACGATCAGGCAGGCGACGACGATGCGCCAGGCGCGCGAGGCCGCCAGCGGCAGCGCGGGTGCTGCGGTCTGGGCGAGTAACTCAGGGGCGTAGGCGAACGGCGGTTTCTCCAGCAGCGACTCCGCGAACAGCGGCGTCTGCGAGCCCGTGCGCGCGGCGATCAGTTCGCGCGCCACCTCCATGTCCCTCGCCTCGAGCGTGTCGAACGGACCCGTGCCGGTGAGCCCCGGCAGCAACGCGGCTGCGCACAACAACACGACGAGTGCGACGCCCCACTTCATCGCGGGCGCGAGGCAGTGTGCAGGTGTGTCCGCTCAGGCATTGCCGCGGGAGCCATCGATCGAGAAACGGCCCGGACCCAGTAGCGCGATCGCGAGGAACGCAACGGCGTAGAGGATGGCCAATTCGCGTTCGCCGATCGGTTGGCCGCCGTCGACCACGAAGATGATGACGCCGAACAGGGTCAGGAGTGGGACCACCGCGAAGCGAGTGGCGAATCCCAGCAACACCGCCGCGGCGCACCCTACCTCGGCAAAGATCGTCAGGCCCAGGCTGACAGGACCCCCGACGTGGAGCGGATCGGAAAATTGTGCGGCGCGCTCGCCGAAATGCAGCAGCTTCGACCAGCCATGCGTTATCAGCATCCCGCTGAAGCCCACACGCAGCGCCAGCAACCCGAGATCCTTCGCGGTATCGCCACCTTTTCCAGCCATTGGGAATCCTTTGTGTATGCGTTTTAGACTGCCGGGGGTCTGGTTTTCGATTCTGCCACGGAGGGACTCGGCATGAAGCGGTTCGTGATGGTCGTCATTCTAGCGGTGTCGTGCGGAGCCTGCTCCGGGTCCAAGACTCAGGAACCTGCCAGCACTCTCACCGAGGCGCAACGTGACAGCGTGTTGGGCCAATCGAATGTGCCGGGTGCCGGCGCAATCGGGCGCGCCCAAGGGGCAGGCGGCATCGAGGCGGATCACTCCGCCGGCGTCAATGCGATGGTGGATTCGCTGCCGCGTTGAGGCCGTGGCGGATCGCGGCGGCAGCGAAGCGGCTCAGGCGCTCGCGGGTTTGGGCCGCGAGAACTTTGCCCACAGCAGAGTCAGCAGCCCGGTGACGATCCCGGCCAACCCGGCGGTGAGCGGAATCGCGACGAGCACGAGCACCTGCGGGGACATGCCTGCGGGCAGCGCCTTGAAGGCGTCGACCGCCTTCGGGTTGTTGGCCAGGTACTGGCTCATGAACACCCCCTGGCAGATCGAGGTCAGAGCGCTGCACAGCGCGCCGGCGAGCAGGCCATGCAGGAAGAATTTGCCCGGCGCGCGATTCGCCAGCACGCCCGCGATCGCCAGGGCCACGACGAGATTGAGCGCGGTCTCCCAGCCGGCGTGAACCAGCCCCACGATGGTGGTGCCTGCCACGACGACTCCCAGTAGCCCCAGCATGCCAATCAGCCGGAAATTCATGGTGCCCTCCCGCACGCGCAACCTGATTGATGCGGCGAACGTATCTATCACTACGGCCCGCCGACCCCGTTCACGTCCTGTATGGATTCGCCTCGCACGGCCGAACCCTTTACGAAACGGTCCCCATGAAACTCTCCATCGAACAGGTTGGCAAGCGGTATGCGAGTGATGCACTCGCGCTGGATGACTTCAGTCTCGAGCTCCAGCCGGGAGTGCTCGGTCTGTTGGGCCCAAATGGGGCAGGAAAGTCCACGCTGATGCGGATTCTCGCGACCGTCACGCGGCCCACCGCGGGCCGGGTCACTTGGGATGGCGTGGATATCGTCGCCCACCCCAATCCGCTGCGGGAAGTGCTCGGCTACCTGCCGCAGGACTTCGGCGTCTACCCCAACCTCACGCCGCTCGAGTTCCTCGAATACCTCGCCGCCGCACGCGGCCTCGAGGCGCGCACCGCGCGGCGGCGCATCGATGCGCTACTCGAGCTGACGAATCTCGTCGAGGCCCGCAAGCGCCCGCTCGGCGGGTTCTCCGGCGGCATGCGCCAGCGCGTCGGCATTGCGCAGGCGCTGCTGAACGATCCGCAATTGTTGATCGTCGATGAGCCGACGGGTGGACTCGATCCTGAGGAACGCGTGCGCTTTCGCAACCTGCTGTCCGAGTTGTCCGGTGAACGCATCGTCATTCTCTCGACGCACATCGTCTCGGACATCGAGGCCACGGCCACGGGGATCGCCCTGATCGCCCGCGGGCGGCTGGTCACACACGCCACGCCCGAGGCGTTGTTGCGCGCGGTCGACGGTGGCGTGTGGGAGTGGCGTGTCCCCAGCGCCGAGCTGAACACCGTCCGCCAGCAGTTTCGCGTGAGCGCCATGGCTCGCCGCAGCGACGGCGTGCTGCTGCGCATCGTCTCCGAGGCCTCGCCGGGGGCAGGGGCCACGCCCGTGACGCCGACGCTCGAGGATGCCTACCTGTTTGCCATCGGCCGCGCCGAAAGCGCCGCGTCCACGCCGGGTGCTGGGCATGCGGCGGGCTCCGCGCGCGTCGCGCCGGCGATTCCAGCGGGCGCGTGATGAACTCCGCTCGCGTGCTGTTCCACGTGATTCGCGCCGACTTCCTCGAGCGCGTTCGCCGCCAGGGCTTCCTGATCACGCTGGGCGCGACATTGTGGGCCGCCTACATCTTCCTGCCGCCCAACGGCGCGAAGTATGTGACGCTTCAGGTGGCCCATCACCGGGGGCTCTACGGCTCGGCGTGGGTCGGGGCCGCGATCGCGTTGCTCGCATCGCCGTTTCTTTCACTCTTCGGATTCTACCTGGTCAAGAACACCATCGAACGGGATCGCTTGACCGGAGTCGGGCAGATTCTCGCCACGACACCGCTGCCGAAGTGGCTGTACACGTTGGGCAAGGCGCTGAGCAATTTCGCCGTGCTGGCGACCCTCACCGGGTTGCTCGGCATAGGCGCCATCGGCATGCAATTGCTGCGTGCCGAGGACATGCACATCGATCTGGTCGCGATCTTCGCGCCGCTGGCCGTGGTGACGCTGCCCGCGCTGCTGGTCGTCTCGGCGCTGGCGGTGTTGTTCGAGGCCGTGCGCTGGTTGCGGGGTGGGCTCGGCAACGTGGTGTACTTCTTCGTGTGGGCGCTGCTCATGGTCGCCACCCAACCGCATCGCATGACGGAGGTGTCGGGCATCGGCGACTTCGTCGGCGCTTCGATGCTGCTGCCTTCAATCCTGCACGCGACCGCCGCGGCGTTTCCGGACGTCGATCCCAATACGGCCCAGCTGAACATCGGCTTCAACTTCACGCCCGCCATCAGCGGCCGCCACCTCGAACTGTTTTCGTGGACCGGTCCGCACTGGACCCCGGGCTTGCTGGCGCTGCGGATGGTGTGGGTCGGCCTCGGCCTGCTGTTGGCGTTCGTCGCGTCGATTCCGTTCGACCGCTTCGACACCGCCGCCGCGAGCCCGCGTGCGCGGAGGGCAAGTGCGCCCGCGTTGCCGCAGGCGCCGCTGCAGGGCGCGCTCACGCCACACGAGGCGTACTCCGTCGCGCGACTGCCCATCGCGTCGCGCTCGCCCTCGCTGTGGCCGCTGCTGCGCGGCGAACTGCTGTTGATGCTTGGCGGAATGCCGCGTGTGTGGGGAGTGCTGGCGCTGGGGTTGGCCATCGCGTGCTGGTTCGCTCCGCTGCGCGTCACGCGCGAGATTCTGCTGCCGATCGCCTGGTTGTGGCCGGCGCTGGCGTGGTCCTCGATGGGCGCGCGCGAGCAGCTTCACCACACGCAATCGTTGATCTTCTCTTCACCGCGGCCACTGGCGCGGCAGCTCGCCGCATGCTGGCTGGCGGGTGCGCTGCTGGCGCTCGCCATGGGGCTCGGCGCCGGCGCGCGATTGCTGGCGGGCGGTGACACCGCGGCCGCGCTGGCGTGGCTGGTGGGTGCGCTGTTCATTCCCACACTCGCGCTGGCGTGCGGCGTGTGGAGCGGGAGCGGCCGGCTGTTTGAAATCACATTTCTCATGTTGTGGTACGTGGGACTCATCAATCACGCGCCGCCACTCGACTTCGCCGCGACCCGCCCCGAAGCGCTCGAGGCGGGCGCGCCGCTGACCTTCGCCATCGCGACCGGGGTCCTCGGGAGCCTCGCCGTGCTGGGCCGGATGCGGCGTCTGCGGGGCTGAGCTCCTGCTCCCACCACCCGCGCCGCCCAATACCTCAAGGGCCCACGTCTCGCGGCCGATAACCCATGCATTCGAATGCCTTTCGGTCCGTATCGCAGGGAATGCGCCCCATGGACGTGAAGTCGCACGCCAAGACCGCCGCTGGTGGTACTGCAGAAACGGTTGAGAACGAACCGTTTGTGCGGGCCGTAGGCGCATGGGTTCAGCAGTTTGCGCGCACCCTCAAGAATTGCCGGCTCTACGACGCGAACAACCCCACGGTATTGCGGTTTCGCCAACAGCTCGTCGCCTCCCTGCACCAGGTGATCCGGCAGTTTGGCCCGTTCTCATTGCGCTTCGGCGCCGACGATGTCACGTGCGAAGGCGTCTCGCTGTATCCCGCGAAGTCGCGCGACGACAACCTTGCGATGCCGTTCTATCGCGACGGTATCCGCGCCGTCTCGTTCGCCGAAGGCATCGAGCCGCGCGAAATCGATGCGCTCGTCGCGGCACTGTTGCGCGTGACTGGCCCCGAGGCCTCCGGCGAAGAAGATCTCGTCACCATGCTGTGGGAGTCGCAGCTGCCGCACATCGGCATCGACTACATTCCCGCCGAGGGCGATGTTGGGGGCAATGGCACCGAGCAGGAGGGTGAGCTGGTGCCGTGGCCCACGGGTGAGGTGGCCGAGCCGGAGCCCGCGCCGGAAGATCCCGCCTCGCGCACGCTGACCGACCCGCCGCCGAGTGAAAACGCGGCGCGCCGGTCGGACGACTGGAGCGTGGGGGAGCCGACCGCGGACTTCGAGGCCTCGTACGCCGAGTTGAATGCCTCGGCCGCAGACGAGGTCGCGCGATTCAAGGAAGAGTACGCGGCGGAGCGCGAGGCGCCGCCGGTGGCTTCGGCAGTGGCGGTGGCGCGCGCGTTCCTCGCGGCCGAGACGACCGAAGCGGACATGCCCGACCTGTCGGCCTACCTGCCGCGCGTGCTGCGCATGGCGATCCACGCCGGCGAATGGCGTGAAGCCGACTCAGCCGTCGGGTTGATGCGCATTTCGCCCAAGGGTTGGTCGCCGGTGGCGTTCGTCCAGGAATTGCAGCAGCCCAGTTCCATCGCGGGCGTGCGTGACCACCTGCTCCGCCAGACGGAGCTCGAGGCGCAGGCCTTCACGGAGTTCACCGCGAACCTCGGCGAGTTTCATGTCGACGTGCTCGGGCAGGTGATGGCGGAGTTGGATGGAGCGCCACAGTCGAAACCGCTGACCGACGCCATCACCGAGTTGTGCAGGACCACGCCCGAACGGCTGGCGCCGTGGATCGCCGACCGCCGTCCCAATGTCGTCCGCAGCGTCGTGCAGATGCTGGGCCTGATCGGCGGCAACGCCATCGTCGGTCCGCTGCAGTCGGCGATCAAGCATCCCGATCCGCGTGTGCGCTCCGAAGTCGTGCAGGCCTTGCGCACCGCCGATGTGCGTATCGTCAAACCATTGCTGCTGTCGGCGCTGCCGATCCTCGACACGCGGTTGTTCTGCCAGGCCCTGCAGAAGCTGAGCGAAACACGCGACGTGCAGGTGGCGCAGACGATGCTCCTGTTCATGGTCGCGGCGGAATTCGAGGCGCGTCCCGCCGAAGAGAAACACGCGATCTACTCGACGCTGGGAGCCAGCGGCGGCGATGACGTGGTGCCCGAACTCGAAGCGGAGTTGCTCAAGGGCGGCTGGTTCGAACGCGTGAACGAGTCGCACCGCCAGACCGTGGCGCGCTGTCTCGCGCGCATCGGCACACCGATGGCGCGTATGGCGCTTGAGAACGGCGCCAAGTCGCGGCGCACGCAGGTGCGTGACGCGTGCGTGGACATCATCGCGAAGTGGGAGGCATCGCGTGGCTGAGTCCCAGGCGGCCAGCGCGGAGCGCTCCAGCGGCGGGCAGTCCGCACTCGCCTCGGCCATCGGGCCACAGCTGCTGATCCGCATCGGCGCGCTGATGCGCACCGCACGCACGTATGACGTGACGAACCAGGCCTTCCAGCGCCAGCTGCAGGATTGCCTCGCGGTGATCCAGAAGCTGCTGGAAGTGGAGTCGGACGTCGCCCTCGCGGCTTCGGCCGGCTACTTCTACCTGAATGGCGCGCGCATCCGGGCGTCCTCCTCGCTGCTCTCCGTCTATCATTCGCTCATCCAGGAGTTCGAACGCCGCGGGCTCGCGGGCATTCGCGTCAGCGAAGGCATCACGGCGCCCGAACTCGAACGCTTCTTCCAGCTGCTGATTGCCGCCGAGGACCCGCTGGTCGCCGAGCAGGTGTTCGCCGACCTGCACGCCGCGAGCATCGACCACGTCGAGACCATCGCGCTGTCGGAAGTCGGCGAAGACGACGTGTCCGCCGAGATGGAGGCGGGCAAGGACCCCAACAGCGAGCGGGGCCGCGCGCAACGCGTGTTCTGGCGCGCAGTGCTGGGCACCAAGAAGATGCTGGTGCGCACGCAGCAGACGGGCCGTCCCGACATGCGCCACGCCAAGCGGTTGGTGCAGCCGTTTGTCGACCAGATCATGAATCACGAGTTCTCGGTGGTCGGGCTGACTGCCATCAAGGACCATGACGAGTACACGTACGCGCATTGCGTCAACGTCGCGATCCTGTCGGTGGGGCTGGGGCACGTGCTGGGGCTGTCGCGCCAGGCGCTGGCGGATCTCGGTGTCGGCGCGCTGCTGCACGACATGGGCAAGCTGGCGGTGCCGGGTGAATTGCTGCGCAAACCGGCCAAGCTCGAGCCGGACGAATGGAAACTGATGCGCCGCCACCCAATCGAAGGCGTGAAGATGCTGTTTCGGTTGCCGGGCCTCTCACCACTCACCATCGATGCCATGCGTTCCTGCATGGAGCATCACATGAACTACGACGGCACCGGTTATCCACGGGTGTCGGTCGACTGGAGCCAGGCGACGCTGTCGCGCGTCGTGGCGATGGCGGATTGCTTTGACGCCATGACCGCGCACCGTGCCTACCACAAGCGCCCGTTCACGCCGTACGAGGCACTGCACTATTTGCTCAGCACCGCGAAAGACTCGTTTGATCCGGCGGTGCGCTGGGCGCTGGTGCAAACAGTGGGGCTCTACCCGCCGGGAACGGTGATGATCACCGCCAAGAACGCGGCCGTGCTGTCCATGGCGCCCAACCACGCCGACCTGCGCCGCCCCTCGTGCCGTGTGCTCGTGCAGCCCGACGGCAGCGTCGAGCCCGAGGAGGGTGGCGAGTCGTGGAGCCCCATGCCCGAGACGGAAAGTGTCGTGCGCGTCTTGGCTCCCGAGGACCTTCAGCTCAATATCCAGGAATACTTGGCCGCTTGAGGCGCCCCGGAATCGCGTTCCGGACGCCTGCCCGTATTCCCCCTGATCAAGGACGGATGCCCCATGCATGATGCCGCGAAACAGGAGCTCGTGTCGCTGACGCAGCGATTGCTCGATGCGATCGTGGGCGGCGATTGGGAGACCTACCAGTCGTTGTGCGACCCGACGCTCAGTGCGCACGAACCCGAGGCGCGCGGGGTGCTGGTCGAAGGCATGGCGTTCCACCAGTTCTACTTCACGCAGTTGCCGCGTTCGGGCGCACCGCAGGCGACGATCTGCGCGCCGCACGTCCGGCTGCTCGGCGACTCGGCGGCAGTGGTGAGCTACGTGCGGCTCGTGCAGTCCGTCGATGCCACGGGGACGCCGCACACCTCGCGCAGTGAAGAGACGCGCGTGTGGCAGCGTCAGGGCCGCGCCTGGAAGCATGTGCACTTCCACCGCTCCTCGACCGCATGAAGGCGACACTCGAGCGGTTGTTCGATCACCTCGGCTGGGCCGACCGCCGCGCGCTTGCGGCGCTGAGCCGCCCGGGGCCACTGCCGGCGACCTCGCTCAACGTCCTGGCGCATCTGGTCGCCGCGGAGCAGATCTGGCTGTCGCGCCTGCGTGGTGTGGCGCCCGCCGCCGAGGTGTGGCCCTCACTCACGCTGCCGCAATGCCGCGTGCTGTCAAGCGCCACGATCCAGAGCTACCGCGAGTTGCTGGCCACGCTCGACGAGGCGCAACTGGCCGTCGCGAAAACCTACCGCAACAGCGCGGGCAAGGAATTCACCAACACTGCGGGCGACATGCTGCTGCAGGTCGTCCTGCATGGCGCCTATCACCGCGGCCAGATCGCCGCGTCCATGCGGCTCGCGGGGCTTGATCCGGTCAACACCGACTTCATCACCTTCGCGCGCGAGTAGCCTCGCGCGGGGTCACGCTGCGGTGAACGCACAAACGGGCGACGTCTCGCGACGCCGCCCGCTGTGTTTCGGTGAGCCCTCTACGCAGCCCTGGACGCTCCCCGTCTCCAGCCGCGTCGGTAAGACCCACACGTTGGTTTGCGGCTAGTCGTTGTCGTCGTAGTCCCAGCCACCGCGATCGTTGCGGTCGCAAGACACCCAGTGATCGCCGCGATAACGGATCACGTCGACACACTCCTCTTCCCGGTTGTCGATCACCTGCACGACCAGCGAGTGGTCGCCGTGGCGGCCGGCGTGCGACAGGAACAGGCTGAGCGAGGAGAAACGCTCACCGCAATAAGGATCCTCGTAGCTGTAGCGGTCCCGATCCGCGTCGCAGCGCGGGGGCGGCGGGCAGTAGGCGGGCTGCGGCGGGCAGTACGCCGGTTGCCGCGCATACACGGTATGGCTGCTGGCGTGCGACTGTGCAGCGCTCGAAATGATTGCGCCGACGGCGACCCCGCCGAGGAAGCCGGTGAGCGTGGATCCGCCACCCGAAGAACGATGGCGGTACTCGACCACGCGCCGCGGGTAGACATTGACGCGCTCGATACGATTGGGGCGCTCGGAACGGCGAACCTTGCGGTACGAATCGTTACCGCGACCGGCGAAGGCAGCAGGCGCGATGCTTGAGATCGCGACGCTAGCGAGCAGCGACACGGCGATGAACCGTTGATGGAGCGGATGCATGGGACCCTCCGGACGAAGTGTGGCGGCGATCTACAGCGGGAGTAGAGCAGCCGTCGTGCCAGCGGTGCGATCACGCCGCATTCCAATGAAATGAGGCGCATTTGCCTGAAATGGCCCCGCTGCGGACACCCCCGTGTCGCGGGCTGGCTACACGCGCGCCGGTCCGGTGTGGCGGATTCGCTTCGGCCTCGCGGGTGCCGGTGCAGGCCGCGGTTGAGCGATGGAGCGCGCGTGCCGATAACGACTTATCGTGCCCAACCCTGATCCCATGACCCGCCCTCCAGCCCGTTCAGCGCCCCGATTCGCCGTGCTCCACGGCGCGCACGCCCATCTCGCCATTCTCACGGCGGTGATCGGCGTGGGCGCCGTGTTGCGCGTGCTGCTGTTGGCCGCGCTGCCGCGGTTCTTTGGTCCGGGGGACCCCGCCACCTATTACGCCATGGCCACCGGCGTGCTGCGTCACGGCGCGCCACGCGTCGATTTCGTGTGGAACTACACCACGCTGCCCGCGGCGATCTCGCACATCGAGAGCTACTACGAATTCGCCTATGCCTACCTGCTGGCCGGATTGATGGCCGTGTTTGGTTCGCATGCCGTGGTCGGTTGCGTGCTGTCGTGCGTGTGCGGGGTGACGGCGTCGTTCCTGACCTACCGGTTTGCCCGGCGCTTCGGGCCGCGCGTGGCGCTCGTCGCCGCGGCGATCGTAGCGCTCGAGCCGTGGTCGATCTACTACTCCGGCGTGTTGATGAAGGAGACGTTCGTCTCCGTCGTCGCGCTGCTCGCCATCGAGGGCATGCGCCGCGTCATCCTCGCGGAGGCGCGCCCCGTCCGCGCAGGTTTGCGGGCAGCGGCGATCGTGCTCGGCGCCTCGCTGTTCCAGTACGAGATGCTGCCTGTGCTGGCGCTCGCCACGGCGCTCGCGTTGTTCCTGCTGCGCCGTGACGCCTTGCCGTCCTACCTTGCCGCGACGATCGCGGTGACCGGTGCGGTGGTGCTGCTGACGCTCGGCACGATCGGCGTGCCGATCAGCGGCAAGTTCGGGTTCTTCATTGGTCAACGCCTGTGGACCACCGAAGCGCACGGCCCCAGCAGCTACGCCTCGCCGCTGGGGCTCGCGCGATTCCTGCCCGTGCCCTATGTGCTCGGCGCGCTACTGATCAAATGGTACGTGCCGATCATCGCGCTGGCGTGGCTCGGTTCGCGCGCGCGGCAGGTGCAGCGCATCGACCTCGTGCTGCCCGTCACCTTCGCTTGCAGCTACCTGTACTTCCACGGTGTGCCGCACGACTTGTGGGAACGCGACTTCATTCCGTTGCTGCCGATCCTCGCCCCACTCGCTGCGCTCGGCGTGTGCCGCGCCTGGCTGTGGACGATTCCCCTGGGTGATCGTTGGCGCGGCTGGGAAGGCGTGGCGCGCGGCGCCTTTGCGACCGGTCTCATCGGCGGCGCGCTGATTGGCGTGATGATCACCTATGCGCTGCACATCAAGGGCGTGTTCCCCGCGCGCTGGTTGCCGTGGACCTCGCTCACCATCACCACGGGCGTGGCGGTCGTCATCATCGCCGTGTTGCGGCGGATGTCGTTCATCTTCCGGCTGCGCGTCGTGCGCCGTGTCATTCCTGCAGTCGCCATGGGAGTAATCCTCGCCGCCTACTCGCAGTCGCTGCCGTGGGCGTGGATCTACGCCAACCCGCAGTACCCCGGCTACGAACAACAACGCGCGGCGCGTGAGCAAGGCTGCGCCCTGTTGAACGATGTCGAGGCGGGAGCGCCCGTGATGGCGGAGCTGCCCGCGGAGGTCGAGCTCTACTCCGGGCACCCCACTGTGCTCATGCCCATCACGCACGACGTCCCCACCATTCTGGCCCTGCGCGAACGCTATGGCGTCCGCTACCTGCTCGCAGCCGACAGCGAGTTGGCGCAGACTCTGCCGCAGCGCCTGTCGTTGCGGGCCGTGTCGCGGCAATGGGGCTACTCGCTGTACGCGTTCCCGGCGTCGCCCGCTCCGCGATGAACGCGCGCCGTGGGCTGCCGGTGGGCCTTGCGCGGCTGGCGTGGGTGCTCGGCTTCGGCGCGATACTGACAGCACTCGCCTGGACCAAGTACGCGAACTACCTGTACGACGACATCGACCATGCGATGTTCGTGCAAGCGCTCGAGCGCGCATTGCATGGCTCGACCTTCCTGTCGATCCGCGGCATGAGCTGGCCCGGCGACCACGCCTCGTATGCACTGTGGCTGTTGGCGCCGTTGTATGCGCTCGCGCGCCATCCGTTCACGCCGTTGCTGATCCAGGGCTGCGTGCTGGCGCTTGGGCTGATTCCCGTTCACCGCATGGCGGTGCGCGCGCTGGACGGTAGCGCTTCGGCGGCGAGCGCCACCGCGTCCGCGCACGCGCCGCGTGCCGCGTGGGGGCTCGTGGCGGCCTACCTGCTGCAGCCCGCGCTCGGCTACCTCGGGCTGTATGAATTCCATCCCGAGTTCCTCGCCACGACCGCGCTGTTGTTCATGTTCGACGCGCTGGGCGAGGGTCGCATCCGCTCGTGTCTCGCGTGGGCGATGTTGGCGTTGCTCGCGCGCGAGGACGTGGCGTTGGTCGTCGGTGGTGCGGGCGTGTGGGCGATGCTGTTCCGCCCGCGCACCGCAAAGGCCGCTGGTGGCGCGATGCTCGCGATGGCGCTCGGGCTGCTCGCGTTCACGCTACTGGTGGTGCGGCCGCACTTCACCTCGGACGCCGCGCAGTACGGCACCATGTACCAGGCACTCGGCGACTCGCCGGCCGCCATTCTGCGCAATGCCCTCTACGATCCCATGCATGTGCTGCGCCTGCTTGTGGGCACGCCGGGCAACGTCCTCGACACGCAACTCAAGCACGAGATGCTGCTGCACCTGCTGCTGCCGCTGGCGTTTATGCCATTGCTGGCGCCCGCGGCGTTGCTGGTCGTGTTGCCGGTGTGGGCGGAGCACATGCTGTCCGCGCGGCCGCAACAGCACACCATCGTCTATCACTACGGCGCGCTGTTGCTGCCGGTGCTGGTGTGGGCCGCCATGGAAGGCGTGCGGCGCGTTCGCCTGTTGGGCGCCCGTTGGGGCAGTGCGGCGGCGTGGTTTGTGCTGGCGTGCGCCGTCACCGGGCAAGTGTTGTGGAGTCCGCTCGGGGGCTTTGGCTGGTGGCAGACGCGTCACGCGGTGGAGGACGTGCGGCCTTCGGTGCTGCAGCAACGTGAGGCGGCGGTGCGGGACACCATGATCGGCGCGGTCTCCGCGCGCCCCGGCGTGATCGCGGGCTTCGAGTTCCTGTCGCGGCTCGCGGCGCGCGACGACGTGCACTCGCTGCATCACCTACTCGGCGGCACCTACACGTATTCGAGCGCGCCCTACCCGGTGCCGGCGGTGGTGAACACGGTCGTGGCCGATTGGAGCGATCCGCGCTTGCGCGCCTATGCGCTGACGCCCGATGCGGGCCGGCGCGTGCGCCGAATTCTCGACGCGAATGCCCTGCATCCCGCGATGGCCCATGGCGATCTTGTCGAGTTCCTGCCGGTGGCGCAGGGCCTGCCGCTGGTCGCGCGCGACCCGTCGCAGCCCGATTCTGGGCGCATGACGACGTACGACGATGCGCTGGAATATCTCGCGGGAATTCCGCGGGGCACTTACCGGCCGAGCGATATCGATACCCGTCTGCACCACCACCTCGATCGCTTCGGTACGGTGAGCTTCGAGACTCACTGGCGCCGCGTTGCGCCGCTCGATGCCGTGTACTGGATGCGGCTCGAACTGGTCGGCCCGAACGAACGAGTCGTGGCCACCCACACGCGGGTGCTCGGGTACATGGTGTGGCCCGTCGCGGATTGGCCACTGGGGGAGCTCGTGACCGAGCGCTACGAATGGGACCCCGGCGTTTCCCTGCCATCCGGCCGTTACCATGTGCAGATACGGTTGGCGCGCGCTGGTGCGAAAGAACCCGTCCACCTGCGGCCGGGACCCGTCGAGCCATTCACGGTCGCCGAGTTCGAGGTGTTCGGCAGCGGCGACTGAGTCGCGCTTTCGCGCGCGCCCGGGTAACGTGAGCCGGCGATGCAGATCGAACTCGCAGCCCTAGGCTTCCAGGCACTCATCACGCTGTTGCTCGCGATCGTCCACCTTGCCCTGTTCGCGCAGGGCCGGGCGCGCTATCACGGCGCGTGGGGATGCGCGTGGCTGTTTTATGCCGCGCGGCTGGTGATGATCTCGGTGTTTCTCGTGACGCGCCAGCCGGTGTGGTTGTTCGCGCACCAGGCCGCGACCGGGTTCACCGCACTGTTCCTGCTGTGGGGAGCGCTGTTGTTCTCACGCAACATCGCCTGGCGCCGCGGCTACCTGCTGCTGCCCGTGGCAGCACTCGCGTGGGCGTGGTTCAGCGTGCTGGTCGTGCACAACATGGCGGTCGCCGGCATCTCGAGTGCGGTGCTGATGTCGGGTGTGTCGCTGTGGACGGGGCTGGTCTACTGGCGCACCGCGAGCGAACGGCATTCCTCGGGCGCGCGATTGCTGGCGTGGACGTTCTGGTTGTGGGGGCTCCACCACCTCGACTATCCGCTGCTGCGCAGTCTCGGTGCCTCGGTGGTCTACGGCGTCTACGTGGACGTGGTGTTCATCGTGGTCGCGGCGCTTGGCGCCCTCAGCATGGTGGCCGCCGACAGCCGCCGTGCACTGGCGGAACGCACGCAACAACTCGAGGAACTGACGCGGCTCGTGCTGCACGCGCAGGAAGAAGAGCGCCGCAAACTCGCGCGCGAGCTGCACGACGAAGCGGGGCAGGCACTGACGGCGGTGAAGATCGAACTCGATCTCGATGGGCGGACCGACCTGAGCGCGCTGGTGGGCCGGGTGCTCGACCAGATTCGCAATGTGAGCAAGATGCTGCGACCCTCGGTACTCGACGATCTCGGACTGGAGCCTGCGCTCGTGGCGCTCACGCAGGAGTTTGGGCGCCGCACCGGGATCCACGTCGACTGCGAACTCGAGCTGGCGGGCGCAACTGTGCCGGAGGACGTTCAAGTGGCGATCTACCGCATCGTTCAGGAAGCGTTGACCAACGTCGCGCGCCATTCGGGCGCCAAGCGCGTGTTGGTGAAGGCCGCGCGCCGGCCAAACGCCATCGAGCTGGCGATCGAGGACAATGGCCGTGGCGCCGCCGCCTCGCCCACGCCGCACATGGGACTGCTCGGCATGCGCGAGCGCGTGACGGAACTGGGCGGGCAGTTCCGCGTGGTGACGCGGCCGCAGGAAGGCTTCCGCATCGAAGCGACGCTGCCGCAGAGGACGGGCGTATGAGCGCGAACCCCATTCGCATCGTGCTGGTCGATGACCAGGGGTTGGTGCGCGCCGGCGTGCGCAAGGTGCTCGAAGGCGAAGCCGACATGGCGGTCGTGGGCGAGGCAACGGACGGTAACGAGCTGCTCAAGCTGTTGCGCGAAGTCGAAGCCGACATCATCGTGCTCGACCTCAACATGCCGGGACGCGACGGATTCGAAGCGCTGCGCGATCTCCACATGGCCGACATTGCCGTGAAGGTGCTGGTCTTAAGCCTGCACGACGACTCGCAGTACGTCGCGCGCGCCGTGCGCGAGGGCGCTCACGGCTACTTGCTCAAGGACTCCGCCGTGCAGGAGCTGCCACTCGCCGTGCGCGCCGTGATGCAGGGCCAGCCGTTCTACAGCCCGCGCGCCCAGGCCGCATTGAGCGAAGCGCTGCGCAATGGCCAGCGCCTCGATCCCATCGACCTGCTGTCGCCGCGCGAACAGGAAGTGCTCAAGCGCGTCGCCGCCGGGCTGTCGTCCAAGGAGATCGGCGCAACCCTCAACATCAGCCCGCGCACCGTCGAGACCCACCGCGCCAGCCTGATGCGCAAACTCGACCTGCACTCCGTCGCCGAGCTGACGCGCTTCGCGATCGAAAAGGGATTGGTGCGGGGAGCATAGGCTAGGCCGCGCGCCCTGTTGCCTTCCACAGGTCGCCCGCCCGCCGGAGTCGTAGCGGCAGCGGCCGGCGTTCCCGCTCCGCGATCGCCAGCGCCGTCTTGCTGAATTCAGCGGTAGCGGTATTCGGGAATGACCCGCTGCCTGGCGGTGCGCCGTCCACAACTCGGGCAAACAAAGGAACTCACTCCGTACTCCCCGCGAACCCCGCCTGGGTGCCTACGCGCATGACCGTGATGAGCACACACGAGCCAGCCGGGGGAGGGTGGCTTGAAGCTCACGCCATCAACGCAATCCGCAAGCCTCCGGTTTGCACACGGGCTCGTTCCCCCAAATGCGCACCATTCGTGCGTCCACTCCGTAGTTCTACGCGGCCATTTCGCGGGTTGTCCCCAATGTTCCCAAGTGGCTTTGCTGCCGTAACTTGCCAGCATGAGGGGAACTCTTCGATTCGTGTTGGCAGTAGCGCTCGTGGGTCCGCTGTTCGGGCCCTCCAGCGGAGTGCGCGCGGATGTCGCGCCCGTTGCCACGGCTGACGCCGTCGTTGTCGCTCTTCGCGACACAACGAACGCAGCCGCATGGCCCGACTCCACGGCGTCGACGGCAGCCGCCGCCGCGCCCGACTCCCTCGCCCCGCCGCGTGGTGCGCTGGGTTCGCAGGACCACCCGATCGTGCTGCCGGAACTCGATGCGCCCGCCGCGCCGCGCAAGGGTGAACACGCGCTGGGTGCGCGCGGCGTCGAAGACACCGTCAGCGTGATTCGCGGCATCACCGTGCAGGGCACGCAAAAGCCGGCCGGCGCCCAGCACACCGCGACGCAGACGCAGATCAACCGCGGCGCCATCGCGCGCTTCCAGCCTGCGACGGCGGCGGATGCACTGGTCAGCGCGCCGGGTGTCGAGTTGATCAAGACGGGGCCATGGGCGACGAAGGTTTCGTTCCGTGGCTTCGATGGCGAGCGCGTGCTGGTGATGGTCGACGGCGTGCGCCTCAACACGGGGCGCGGGCACGGCTCCAACACTTCGCTGGTGTCCGTCGACCGGCTCGACCAGGTCGATCTCACGGCCGGCTCCGGCGGTGCGGAGTATGGGTCCGACGCGGTCGGCGGCGTCGTCAACCTGGTCACGCACCGTCCGCTGTTCGCAGCCACGCCTGCCCTGGCGTTGACGCTGGGTGCCCGCGGCAGCACTCCGGGCGATGGCTTCGCGCAGAGCGGCCGCCTCAGGTACAGGAGTCCTCATCTCGGTGCCGAGCTCAATCTTGGTGGCGCGCAATTCAAGGAACTGGTGACTCCCGCGGGGCCGCTGTCGAACAGCGGCAGCCGTGACGATGACTTTGGCGCTCGCCTCGCCTTGCGGCTGGCCGGCGCCGATCTGGATCTCGA
This sequence comes from Candidatus Eiseniibacteriota bacterium, assembly GCA_043720995.1. Classification (GTDB taxonomy): domain Bacteria; phylum Eisenbacteria; class RBG-16-71-46; order RBG-16-71-46; family RBG-16-71-46; genus JANLWK01. The sequence goes on along the minus strand of JAYSRO010000346.1, from coordinate 10,879 downwards.
GCACACGCGGCATGCGGCGCACGATGTCGGACTGCCCGCGCTCAACGGCAGCTTCCCGGAGATCTCGCGCGAAGCGACGCGCGCGGAGTTGACTCGGCCCTTCCTCGCTTCAGCGTTCGGACGGGACGTTGGCGGCCAGGCGCGGTTGCTCGCCGCCGATCAGCTCTATCGCACCGCGCTCGAAGAACTCACGGTCACCGACCGGATCGTCAATCGCCGCGTGGTGGGCCGCAACCTGTCGCTCAACGAAGACCTGATCCGCACGCGCTCGCAGGGGGTCCAGCCGGAACTGCGCTTCGGCAGCGACGGCGAGTTGCGCCTGGGCGCCGAGCTGCGGCGCGAGACGACCAGCGGGCCCAAGACCACGACGGTCACCACGGTAACGACGGCCGGCGCGCCAACCGACACGACGGTGACGCCCGGCGAGAGCGTGCCGCACGCCACGCGTGACGTGGTGGGCGGCTCGATCTCCTCGCGCGTCCAGATCCAGCGCGTGCGCATCGAAACCGGTGCGCGTTACGACTGGCTGCGCTCACGTGCGGACTCGACGGCGTCGAGTTGGTCGCCGCCACTCGACATCATCGACCGCCGCTGGAGCCTCGATGGTGGTGTCGCGGTACGCGCCGGAGCGTTCGAGCCGTACGGGCGCGTCGCCAGCGGCTTCCGCGCGCCGAATCTCGAGGACCGCTACTTCCGCGGGCCCGCGCACGGCAGCCTGTACTTGTTCGGCAACCCTGCGCTGGTCGCCGAGCACAGCGTCACCTACGAATCCGGCGTGCGCGTCAATGCCGGCGAGTGGGGGACCTTCCGCGCCTCCGCCTACCGCAACTATGCTGAGAACTTCATTGATTTGAAGCCGCTCGGGCTCGTCGGCGGCGTCATGCGCTTCCAGTACGCCAACCTCAAGCGCGTGCAGATCGATGGTATCGAGTTGACCGGCAGCGCGCGTATCCGGAGCATCAACACGACCGTCTCGCTGACGCTGCCGCGCGGCCGCGACCTCGCCAACGGCACCTTCATCACTGAAGTCGGCGCCGCGCACGCCACGATGGATGTCTCGATGCCGGTCGGGCGCTGGATCCCCGCGGGCATCGTCTCGCTGCAGGCGCGCTGGAGCGATGGCCTGCAGACGGACCCGCTCAAGAACGCGCAGTACGGCGCGATCTCAAACCCGGCGTTCTGGACCGGCAGCGCCGAACTGGGCGCCACATTACACGCCACGCGCATCGCGTTGTCCGTTCGCAACATTCTCGATGATCGCTATCGCGAGCCGCTCAGCTTCATCGATGAGGCGGGCCGCACCTATTCGTTCGCACTCAAGCGCGACTTCGCACTTCCGTTGAGCCTGTCACACCAGGAGCCTTCCCGATGAAGCCGCTGGCGCGAGCGTTCACGCTCGGACTCATGATGATGATCGCGACCGCCACGCATGCGCGCACGGGTTCCAACGTGCCGGGGGCCAGCATGCTGGGCAGCGATGGCCCGCGCGCGGGGAGCCTTGCCACGCGTGCAGCACTGGCCGGTCGTGCGACGCCGCTGTCCGCCGTGACGCCGCAGGCGAACTTTTTCAACGTGCCGCTGGCGGTTGGCGCCGAGCAGGTCGACTCGACCTACTACGACCTGCAGGACATGGGCTCGCTGGGGACGCGCATCGCGGTGGGGCCGAACGGCATCGTGCACGTCACCTACATGAAGGACTTCTGCGAGACCAACGGTCTGTGCCCGCCCAATCCCGCAGCGCCGGATCCCTTCCCATATCGCGGCATGGGTTACGCCTACCGCGTCAACGGTGCGTGGTCGCGCCCCGGCAAGGTGCAGGACACGCGTCTCAACTGCCCGCAGTGCGTGCCCGAGCATCTCGGCGGTTTCGGCTCGCTGACGCTGAGCCCGTCGGGGCAGGTCGGCATCGCGCAGCACATGAATGAGGACGGTTGCCTGCGCCGCGGCGATCTTTATCTCGAGGATGCGCCGGGTAGCTCGACGTGGAGCGGCTACCTGACGCCGCTCGTCCAGTCGCCGCCCGATCCGGGCTACTTGGAATTTCCGCAGGCTGTCGCCAACCCGAATGGTTCCTTCACGCTGTTGGCGGAGTCGCCACGGGGCGGCCTTTACGACGGCGTGGCCGACTTTCGCACCGCGTATCTCGCGGCACCTGGAGCGAAGTTCACCTGCCCGCTCGGCTGGCAGTTCGGCGCATGGACCAAGGTGGCCCCGATCACGCTGTTCCGTGACAGCGTGCCCGGGTTCCCTTCGATGGCCTCGTCCAGCAATGGACGCGTTGGCGTCGCCGCAACGAGCTTCGGCAGCGATGTCTACCTGATGGAGTCGAGTAACGGCACCTTCGCCCCGGGAACCATCGTCATCCGCAAACTCACGAACAACAGCGACGCTTCGATCACCGCCGGGGATTCGACGTCCACCCAGTACCGTCCCTACATTCACTGCCACGTGGCCTACAACGACACCACGCCAAACGTGGTGTGGAGCGAGCTGCAGGCGCGCCGCATCGGTGGCCAGCTCCAGTACTTCAGCTACCGGCCGCGCATCATGCACTGGGATCCGGTGCGTGGCGTCGAAGTCGTGAAGCAGGTCGCCCAGGGTGAGGCCGATCGGTATGACGAGGTCGATCGCGGATTGAGCGGTCCGTTGGCGGGGCAGAACACGCTGCAGGTCGACTGGCCGCAGGTGGGCTTCTCGAACACCGGGCTCGAGACGTACGTCGCGTGGCTGCGGTTCACCGACAACGAAGTCGACCCGACCGCCGACATGGGCCTGCCGGGCATCGTCACGGGCATCGGCTTCGGCGACATCGCGGCGAGTGCCACGCGGCCCGGCGACGGCTGGTCGGCGGCGCAGAACCTGACCAACACGCCGAACACTGATGAGCGCTTCTTCTCGATCGCGCCGCGCAATGGCGGCGGCAAGATCCACCTGCTCTACGAGGCCTCGGCGACCAACCAGGCCGGCGATGCGATCCTCGGCGATCGCGGCACCACGCCTGGCATTCTGTTGCGCCGCATTGCCTACCTGAACGCGCCGTTGTCGGCGAGCCAGCTGACCTCGGTGGATGCGCGCCCGCGGTTGTTCGCGAGTTCGGTCATTGCCTCACCGAACCCCGCCTCGACCGGCGTGCGGTTCGCGATTTCAACGGGCGTCCGCGCGGCCGCGGACGCGGCGATCGATGTCTACACGGTCAACGGCCGTCACGTCGCGCGTGTAGCCGCGCGCGCCGACGGTGCATTTGCCTGGAACGGCCGTGAATCAACCGGCGGCCGCGCGCAAGCGGGCGTTTACTTCGCCCGCGTCAACGGAGCCAGCGGCATCAGCCCCGTGCAGTTCACGTTGCTCCCGTAGTTCCCCTGACGGCGAGGCCGCGACGCACCGCGCCTTCAACGCCGCTTCGATCATACGACGTGCGATTCACCGGAGGATGCGCAACATGTCGCTTGTGAAGGCTCTCATCATCTCGCTCACGCTCACCCTGGGCCTTGTCGCTGCCGCAACGGCTGGAACGCTGGCCGAAGAGCACGTGACCGGCGGCAACCTGGACCTGGTCTGGGCACCCGGCTTCGCCACGCCGAACAACATGTACGCGAAGACGCTCGTGGCATCGGACCCGGGCTACAACAACCCTTCCGGTGACCACACGGTCGCGGTGGCGCAGAATGCATCACCCGACAGTGGCGGCATCATCGTGACCGTGACGGATCCGGGCGCCGTTGGCCCCGACTATTCATGGGAAGGCTGGTTCTTCACCGGCGACGGCAACACGCGCCGTGGCCTGATCCTGCGCGCCGACCCGACCAACGACTTCACCTCGTGCTACCAGATGGTGATCGAGGCGGGGCTGTTCCAGATCCGCTTCCGCAAACTGCTGAACCGCACGCCGACCGCGCTCGCGACGTGGTTTGCCACCGCCTTGCCGGCCGGCAGCATTACCGTCAACACCTGGCACAAGATGAAGGTGGTGGCGACGGGCAGCGAGTTCCGTTGCTACTTCGACGACTTCGAGCTGACCAGCGCGCCGATTATCGACACCGACTACCCCACGGGCTGGGTCGGTGTTTATAACTTCCGCTTCGATCTGGGCAACGTGCCGGTCTACTTCGACGACATGGTGCTGAACGGCGACGTCGCGACGCCGACGCAGCGCAATACGTGGGGCGCCTTGAAGCAGCGCTTCCGCTAACGAATACCAATGCACGAGGCCCGGACGAGAACACCGTCCGGGCCTCGATGCTTACGTGGCGGGCCCGCCGTACGAGCCCACCGGGTGAATCGTGTGCTACGCCTTGGCCGTGGCCGCCGGCGCGAAGGGTGCCTCGTTGTGCTCGAAGTCCCAGATCATCGGCGGCTCGATCCCGAGCGCGCGCGAGTAGGCGTACAGCTGGCCGCGGTGGTGCAGGTATTCGTCGTTGATGACCGCACCCGCCTTCCAGCCCGGCATGTCGAAGCCCCACGGCGTCTTCACCTTCGCCAACAACTGCGCGTCGGTAACAGTCTTCGCCGCGGCGTCCGCGGTCGCCCAGCACGCATGCACGAACGCGAGCAACTCGTCCTTCGTCTTCAGCGTGGCCAGCTTCTCGACCTCGTTGAACTCGTCGATCGTCCCGGTGGTGATCCCCAGCGCGCAGTTGCGCACGATCGTGCCGTACATGTGGACGAGGAGCTCCTTCGGCGTGCGCATGTTGCCGATCGGGCGCGAGTCGAGCCTGTCCTCGGGGATCAGCGCGAGCAGGCGCAGCGCGATGCCGTTCTGCTGACGGAAGTGTTCCCACCACTCGAGGAAGAACTGGCGATTCTGCATGAGGGATTCTCCGGGTTCGTGTTCTGGCGTGTCGCCGTGAAGCGGTTGCGGGGATGCGGCGATGATCGCACTGCCCGCATGTGCAGTCAACCCGTCCGCGTCGATCTACACCCCGGCTGCCGAGCCACGCTCGCCCCAAGCGAAACGGCCACCCACAAGGGTGGCCGCTCGCTCACCGCAACGATGGGTTCGGCTATCGGCGGTAACTACCGGGCGATGACCAACCGCTGCGTCAGCTTGAGGTCCGGCGTGACGTAGCGGACGAAGTAGATCCCGCCCGGCGCCGGTCCCTGCTGCGTGCGGCCATCCCATGCCGCCTGGTAGCGGCCCGCGGCGAAGTTGCCCGCGGCCAGCACCTGCACTTCACGGCCCTGCAGGTCGATGACGCTCAGGCGGATGTTCGCATCACGCGGCAGCGAGAACTGCGTCCGCATGGCGCCGCGTGAAGGATTCGGCCACGCCGCCGACAACGCGAACGTTGCCGGAGCAGCAGCCGTGCCCTGCACCGGTCCGAACACCGCGCGTGAGCCCGCGAGTGTCTGGCCGATCAGCCGGTACCAGTACGACTTGGCCGGCGCCACGCTGCCATCGACCGCGACGACGAGATTGCCGTCGTCGTGCCGCACGGTTTCGATTGCGTTCCACGGGCCCGACTCGGCCTCGGAGCGCTCGACCGTGACTGAGGCGAACGCCCGCGGGTTCTGGAGCGCCCACTTGATGGTGATGCCGTCCGGACCGGCTTCGGCATCGAGCCGCGTCAGCACCACTTCGACGATCGGATCGAAGATCGAGAAGTAGTTGTTGCTCACGTCATCGCCGAACTGGCCGGCGTTGTCCTTGGCGACCACCTTGAACAGCGCCGAGCACACGAGGTCGGTGGAGGTGTTGGTGCCCGGAGGCGTCACCGTCCACACATACAACCCCGAGTTCGCGATGTCCGCGGCGATCGTCTCCCACGTGGCACCATAGTCGCGCGACACGTAGAGCGACACGGACTCGACCGCGTTGTCGTCCGTGGCCAGCCACGTCATGGGCCAGGTGTTGCCGACCATCAGGTTCTCGCCGCCATTGGGCGACAGCACCGTGACCGACGGCGGGTTGTCGGGCACCACGACCTGCACGTAGACCCCGGATGCACTGGGGGCGTAGCAGTCGTTGCCGTTGTAGGTCGCGGTGATGTTGTGCGATCCCACGGTGAGCGTCGTGACCGACAAGGTCGCCACACCATTGGCCACCGTGGCCTGCGCGAGGAAGTTTGCGCCGTCGTAGAACACGACGATGCCCGTTGCCGTGGCAGGTGAGACGGTCGCCGTGAGGTTCACCTTGGCGCCGAACTTCACCGGCTGTGCGTCCGAGCTGACGACCGTCGTGGTGGGCGCCTGGTCGACGCGCTGCGTGTAGATCGCCGACGTGCTTGCCGCGTTGCAGGCATCGCCGCCGTACTGCGCGGTGATGTCGTGGACCGGCGGTTGGCCGAGGAACGTCACCGACAACGTGGCGTTACCCGATGCGTCGAGCGATGCGGTGCCGAGTGCCGTGGCGCCGTCGTAGAACGTCACGCTGCCCGTGGCGGCCGACGGCGTCACCGTCGCCGAGAGATTGACCTTCTGGCCACACGTTGCCGGGTTGACGTCGCTGGTGGCGACGATCGAGGTGGTATAGACAACCACCTCGTGCGCGAGCTTGGGAGAAGCGCTCGTGCCGTCGCACCCGTCGCCCAGGTAGCTCGCGGAGAGCGAGTGTGTTCCCGCCGTGAGCCCGGTCACCGAGAGCGTCGCAACACCCGCGGCATCCAGCGTCGCGGTACCCAACGGCGTCGCGCCGTCGTAGAACGTCACATCCCCGGTGGCGAAGTAGCCATCCTGGGTCGCGGCTCCCGTCTTCGCGACGATGCCATTGCCGTTGAATCCCGGCGTTGTCACCGTTGCCGTGAGTGTGACTTTGGCGCCGCACCCGCTGGGGTTCGGGCTGCTGGCCAACGCCGTCTCGGTGCCGACGAAGTCGACGACCTGCACCAGATCGGCCGAGGTGGCACTGCCGTGGCACGCATCACCGCTGTAGACGGCCGTGATCGTGTGCGAACCGATCGACAGCGTGCTGTTCTGGATCCGCGCCACACCGAAATTATCGACCGTGGCGGTCGCGAGCAGCGTGGCGCCGTCGTAGAACGACACCGAACCCGTCGATCCCGCCGGGACGAACGCGGTGAACTTCACCCGCTGGCCGCAGACGCTCGGATTGAGGTTGGACTCGAGCGTGACCGAGGCTGGGGCGACTTCGACGACCTGCGAGAGGATCGGCGAGCTGCCGGCGCCGGTGCAGAAGTCGCCGGCGAACTGCACCGTGAGCTCGTGCTTGCCCGCGCCCACGAGCGTGACCACGAGCCCCGAGTGCCCGACTCCGTCGACCGGTGCGGTGCCGAGTGACGTCGCGCCGTCGAAGAACTCGAGATCGCCGACCACGAACGCCGGAGCGATCGTGGCATTCAAGCCGACCGGCTGACCGCACGCGCTCGGGTTCTGCTCCGAGCTGAGCGTCAGCACTGGCGTCGCTGCGTTCACGACCTGGATGTAGTCGGGCGAAATGGCGCCGGGGTGGCAGGTATCGCCACCGTACTGCGCGGTCAGCGTGATCGACGCCGCGTAGAGCTCCGAGGAGGCTGAGAACGTGGCGTGTCCCGTGGCATCGAGCGTCACGAGCGCCAGTGGATCGGGGCCCGAGTAGAACGTCACCGAGCCGGTGACGCCGGCCGGGGTGACGGTGGCGGCGATGTTGACTTTGTCACCGCAGGTGCTGGGGTTCACGTCCGTGGTGACCGTGACGGCACTCGGGACCGGCTGGACCGTCTGCGAGAGCTGGTCCGAGGTGCTCGGGTCGTAGTTCACGTCACCGTCGTAGCTGGCAGTGAGCGGATGGGCTCCCGTCACGAGGTCGCTCACCGAGAGCGTTGCCTGACCGCTCGCGACGGAGGCGGTGCCGAGCACCGCGACATCATCGTAGAACGTGACGGTGCCGCTGGCATCGGACGGCGTGACCGTCGCAGTGAGCGTGACCTTATTGCCGCAGTCGCTTGGGGAAGCGTCGCTCGAGAGCACGGTGACCGACGGCGTGGCAGCCACGGCAGGAGCCAGCGAGGCGGATATCGTGACCAGTGCCACGATGGAGAACAGCGTAGTAACCCACTTTTTCATGCGACCTCCCTGTGATTGAAATCGAGCAAAGTGCCCTGCGGGCTCTAAGGGAGCGGGCGAGACACCTGTCGTGCGACCTCGACGAAACGCTGGTGGTGGGATGCGCGTGCTCGGGCGTGTCGCGTGTCGCGTGTCGCGTGTCGCGTGTGGCGACGGGCAGGGCCGCGAGCGCGTGGCGGAACCATGGAGACTGCCGAGGCACCGGGGCAAGACGAAAATGCGCGCGGGTGGTGGGGCGAGCGTGCGGGCGCGCGATGCGGCCCGGCTCGACGGGCTCCTTAGACTCGAAGTTGCTCGAGCAGCCGGTGGCCTTGGGTCCAAGGGCCGTGACCCGAAACGGTGTTGATGTGACCGGCGTCGACGAGCGGAGTGAAGGCGCTGCCCCACGCGGTGGCGAACTGTTGCGCCCTGGCCATAGTGACGAATGGATCGTTGGTGCTGGCGACGACGTGCGAGCGATAGGGGAGCCGCAGCTGCGGGACAGGTGCAAAGCAGCGGATTTCGTCGGGCGCGGTCGGGGCTTCGACATCGGCGGGTGCCACGATCAGGGCGCCTGCGATGCGGCCAGCGCCATACTGCTGCGTCCAGTGCGCGATCGTCATGCAACCTAGGCTATGCCCCACGAGCACGACCTCGCCGCCGCAGCGGGCGATCGCGGCGGCGAGTGCATCGACCCACTCATCCAGCGAGGGTTGGTGCCAGTCGCGTTGTTCCAGGCGCACGTAATCCGGGTGTTCGCGCTGCCAGTGCGATTGCCAATGATCAGGCCCCGAACCGTTGAGGCCGGGGACGAGCAGGACGGAGTTCACGCGAAGTCCTCGTGCGTGGGAATGGTTTGCGCGGGAGAATGCGGGGCCAGCGCCAATGCCAGGCCGCACAGCGCGATTGCACCGCCCACGGCGAACGACGTCGTGAGCGCTTCGCCGAGCCACAGGTGCGCGAGCACGGCGGTGAGGATGGGCTGCGCCAGCAGCACGACGGCCACGCGCGGGGCCTGGATGTGGCCGATGGCGTAGTTGATGGCGATGTAGCCGAGCAGGTGCGACACCAAACCGACGGCCAACAGGTTGGGCCAGGGATTGTGGTCGAATCCCGACAGTGGCGCGCGCAGCACGAGGCAGCCGATGAAGCTCGCGCAGGTCGCGGCGGTCGTGGACAGAATCAGGAACGTGATGGTGTCGAGCGAGCGCCGCTGGTGCCGGCTGACCAGCGTGTAGCACGCGTAGAACACGCTCGCGACCGTCGCCAGCGCATCACCCGCGCCTAGCCCGTGCCACGCCGCGCTGCCGCGCAATGCCACCACCGCCATGCCGATCATCGCGAGCGCGGTCCCCGCCCAGAACGCGCGGCCCTGTGGTTCGCGCAGGAACATCGCAGCGCCCAGGCCCACCCACACGGGCGCCAGGTTCACCAGCAAAGTCGCGTTCGCCGCGGTCGTCGTGCGCAACGCCATCTGCCACATCGTGAGCTCGGTCGCGAAAGCGATACCGCCGATCGCGATCATGACGAGGCCCGTGCGGCCGGGCAGGCGGATTCTGCGGAAGAGCAACAGCGGCAGCATGCCAGCGAGCGCAAACGCGAGCCGGTAGAACGCCGATGTCGTCCCCGGCACGGCGGCATGCTTCACGAAGATCGCCGAGCACGAGATGCACAGCACGCCTGCGCTCAACGCGAGGCGGGGGAGCCATCGGGGACTATTGCTGCCAGTCATCCCGCGGCATGATTCTTCGCATGAATTCGTCGAACAGCGGGACCGTGAACGCCGTGTCGCCGTGGCTCGGATTCCAGAGCATTCCTCGATCTTATCTTGAAAGGATAAATTGGCTAATTTGCGTATAGCTCGCCATCGAGGGTTGTGGCAACCCGGGAACAATCACCACAAGGCGTTGTGCTGAAATGAATTGAGATGATCGCGCGCCGGCCATGGTCGTATGGCCGTCCCCGCTCCCTACCGGCGTCCCTTGGCCTTGGTCTTCGCCTTCGCCGGCTTCGTCACGTTTGCGCGGTCCGCCGCGGTGACCAGTCCCTTAGGGACCGACACTTCCATCGCCAGCAGTGCGTGCGACAGCGTCTTGCCCTGCGCATCGAGCCGCAACGACACCGTGCCGCCGCCGCCGAGCGATTGCTCGAGCAGGAAATTGAGCGCCCACAGGTTTGGCACTTCGTGGCGCGTCACCTTGCCGAAGCAAATGCCCTTGAAGCGGCGCCGCACCGTCGTCGCCGTCAGCGCGCGCTTGAGCCAGGGATAGGCTTCTGGCGTGCGCGCGATGATACCGATGTTGCAGGTGTCGCCCTTGTCGCCGCTGCGGCCATGGGCAATACGCGACAGCGGCACCGTGACGCGCTTCGCGGAGCCCTTGAGGGCCGGCCAACTCTCGCGCGGCAGACGTATGGGGGCTCCCTGTGGCAGCAATGGCGTCGGCCAATCGAGTTCGCGTTCACCGTCGCGCGTGACCAACCGCGGCTTCACGCGGTCGCGCGGCACCAGCGCTGGCCAGTAGGCGACGACTTCCTGCAACTGCGGGCGACCCCCCGTGACGGCGACGCCGGGCGGGCCGGACAGGATGACTGCGGGAATCAGCTTGGAGAACGCTTCGATCTTCCACTTGTCCGCGTCACGCACCGACAGGCGCAGCAGCACCTCGGGCGGATCACTCGCGGGCGCCAACGGGCCCCAGCATGCGGAGTGCCCGATCAACTCGGTGTGCGTGGCGGCAAACGTGAGGCCGAGTCGCTTCCAGAACAGTGTCGCGAACGCCTTCGCCTTCGCCGCGGCATCGGGCGCCGAGATGATCAGCGTGCCGTTCGCCTTCCAGCCATCGAAGTACGCGGCACTCACCTTGAGCGACGGCGGCGCCGGGCGGCCTTTGATGCCCCACAC
>JAYSRO010000345.1:0-52919 GCA_043720995.1 Candidatus Eiseniibacteriota bacterium | reverse complement strand
TTGCCGGCCGCGCGCAGCCGCGCAATGCGCGGGCGCAGCTCCTCGAGCTGGGCAAAGTTGCCGACGCCGCGCAGGTCGAGCAGCACGCCGCGCGTCAGTGGATCGTCGAGCGCGCGCTTCAGTTGCTCATGCAGCGTGGCCGCTGAGCCAACATTGGTGGCGCCGTCGATCGAGAAGCCGGAGAGGTCGTCATCGCCCAGCACTCCGCCCATGCGCACGACGGCGACGCGGCGCTGGTTGGCGCCCGCGAATACCGTATGCGCCTCGGCGCGGTGCAGCGAGAGCGTCCAGGCGCGGCCCACCGCGTCGCCGCCACGGTCGTAGCTGCCGAGACCGCTCGCGCGGGAGTGAAGACCGCTCAGGCTGAAGCCGACGCGCAGCGCATGCGTGTGGTCCTCGTAGCTGCCACGCACCGCGAGCCCGGGCACGAGTTCGAATTCGCCGCCGATGCGGAAGACGGCGTCGTCGAGCCGCTGCGTTTCGCTCACGCGTGCATCGGCCGTCAGCGTCAGGCGCGTGCCCAGCGTGTGCGCGCGCGAGCGGTCGAGCGCAAAAGGGCGCACGCCGATCGCGAGATCGTAGGCGCGATCGAGCCGCGCGCCGTTGAGCGAAGGCTGCCCCAGGTGCTCCGCCACGCCGCCAACCGACAGCCATGGCGTGGGGCGCGACAGGAATCCGTAGCGCCAGTCCGCCACGCGGCCGCCGCGAGCTTCATGCAGCCACGTCGCTTCGATGCCTTGACGGAACGCATCGCCACCGCCGCCCAATGCGAGCGAGTAATCGAGCGGCTGGTCCTGCGATCCTCGCAACGCGACGCGGAATCCGTGCGCTTCGAGCGACCCCGACAGGCGCGCGCGCTGGAACGGGTCGTCGATCATGCCGAGGGTCAGTTCGCTGGGGACATACGAAGAAATCCCGGCGGGATTGAGCCGGAACGTGGTGCCGCCCTCGGCGTGCGCCGCGCTTTCGTCATACAGCGGCTCGTCCGCGCGCGCCTGCGTCGCGAAGGCGCCGCTCAGGCACGCGAGCGCCAACACCGCGAGCGATTTGCGAACGCCGTATCGCACTAGGCGGACCCCGTCACGCCAACGCGCGGACAGTGCGCGGCGAGCGGGCAGGTGGAGCAGCGCGGCTTGCGCGCGTTGCATGTGGCGCGGCCGTGCAGGATCAGCCAGTGCGAGAACACCGTCCACTGTTCCTTTGGCATCAGCGGCATCAGCGCGAACTCGATCTTCACCGCGTCCTGTTCGCGGGTGAGGCCCAACCGGTTGGCGAGACGTGTAACGTGCGTATCGACCACCATCCCGGGGATGCCGTAGGCGTTGCCAAGCACCACATTGGCCGTCTTGCGGCCGACGCCGCGCAAGGCGGTGAGCTCGTCGAGCGTGCGCGGCACGTTGCCGCCGTGCAACGTGACGATATCGGCGCAGCATTCACGGATGGCGCGCGCCTTGTTGCGGTAGAAGCCGGTCGAGCGCACCGCCTCCTCGAGATCCGCGATCGGGGCCGCGGCGAGGGCTTCGGCATCGGGGTAACGCGCAAACAGGTTTGGCGTTACCATGTTCACGCGGACGTCGGTGCACTGAGCGGACAGGATCGTCGCGATCAGCAACTGCAGCGGCGTCTTGAAGTCGAGCGCGCACTTGGCGTCGGGGTAGGTGCGCTGGAGAATCGCCAGGACGTCACGCACGCGCGCAGGCTCGAGCGCCACGAAGCGACCACTCGCTTTGGGCCGCGGTTCCGCACGGCGTCGCGTGCGCGCGGTGCTGAGGGCACTGGGCTTGGCGCGGCGCGCGTGGGTGCCGCGAGTCCCCGCGGTGCCGGCCGTCGCGCGGGATCGCGTGCTCGTCGTGCGCGCCCCGGCGGTCTTGCGGCGCTTCGGCTTGGCGGCAGCCTTGCGGCGCGAGCCGGGCGTGGCGCGTGGCTTTGCCTTGGCAGGCAAGCGCGATGGCTTGACTGCGGTTCTCTTGGCGCGAGGCGAGCGGCGGGGCATGGAGCCCACACTATAAGGAGCATCCCTCAGCCGCAGCAATTAAACGGGGGCCCAGTTTCCCGGAGCCCCCGCCAAGCCTGCGTCTAAAAAGACCAGCTCACGCCACCCCGAACTCCCGCGCCGCCACCATCCACGATCTCGCGGTAGGTCACGCCAGTCAGCGGGTCGTCGACCTGGCGGTCGAGTTGCGCGTTGTTGACGAAGCCTTCGATGGTGAGCCGCGTCACGCCGGACAACGGATAGGCGTAGCCGCCGTAGAACTGCCAGCCCCAACCGTCATAGGTGGCGCTGAAGTCATCGCCCGTCGCGAAGTCCTGCGCCGAGACGAACAGCGCCTGGTAGCCGCCGGCGAGTCCGAGATACGGCCCCTGGTGGGTGCCCGTGGGGGATACCTGCACGAACGCCATCAAGGGAACGAGATCCGACGACACGCTCGACAGCTCACGCCGCCGCTCGACGCTGCCGCCGCCGGGCAGGTCACCGCTGCCGATAACCGCGGTCTGGCGATCGCCGCGATGGCTCCAGTCGAGCTGGCCGCCGACCTGCACTCGATCGTCCACGTTCGTGCCGATGCGCATGCCGAACAGGGCTCCATTGGACACGTCACCCGCGGGATTGAACACGCCGCCGTGCAATTGCACGTAGCCGTTCATGTTGCTGGGCGAGTTGCTGCCGCGGGAGGCATCCCGCCACCGCGGCCGGTAGCGGATCGATTCATTGACGGGGTGCACGCGGCCGATCGGCGCCAGGGCGCGCAACTCATCCGCGACCTGCGTGATGACGACCGCGAGGCCCGGCTTGTCGCTCGGGTAAGTGATCGAGGGATCCGCAAGCGCCGGTGCGGCGGCGAGACCGGCGAGCGCGAGTGCAGAGAAGGCGATGCGGATGTTCATGGTTCCTCCGTAAGGGGCCGCCGCAAACCGAAACACTCGGGATGTGCAGCCCGGCAGAGGAGGATTCAGCACGTCGCGTGCCGGATCGCGACTTGCTCAGGAATCGTGGCGTCGGCGGATGCCGTCACGCCGCGGCGTGGCGCGATGTGCCTGTGGCGACACAACATCCGCGAGATTGACGCGTATTCACCGGCAGCCATGGAAGCGGCGACGGCAAGGGGCAAACTGTTGCGGGTCCGCCGCAACGCGTGCTAGCGTGCCGCGCCCGCGAGCGCCAAACACTTGGAATGAGGGCACATGAGCACCTTGACGGTCCTTAGCGCCGCACGTCCCGCGTTGTTGCTCGCACTCCTGTTGCTCGCCGGCCCGGTGGTCGCCGTGCGCGCGCACGCCGCCGAGGCGCCAGCACCCGGCCCCACGCTCGCCCGCGAAGACACCATGACCACCTCGGTGCCCGAGGTGCTGGTTCGCGCGCCGCGCGTGACGCTGGACGAAATTCTCGATCGCATCGCCCGCGGCGAGCGCCGCCGCGATTCGCTGCTCGTCGACCAGTCCTTCGTGGCCACGATGCGCGTGATGGGGGCGAAGACCGAGGACGGCCCGCCGTTCCTGCTCGAGGAGTCCGCATGGCAGGTGTACCGCCGCAAGCCGGCCGATGCGCGCTCCGTCATGCTGCGGCGCACGACGCGCAAACCGGAGAAGCCGAAGGACAAGAAGAAGGTGAACATGCAGGTGAGTTTTGGCGCGGACATGAGCGAGCAGGTGGTCAATCACGCCTTCCGCCCGGAAGAGCGCCGCAACTTTCGCTACCACATCGTCGGCCGCGACATCGTCGGTGGCCACGTGATCTACCGCATTCGCTTCGAGCCCAAGTCGCTGCTCGACCCGGCGGCGCCGAGCGGTCTGGTGTGGGTCGATGCGAATGAGTTCGTGATCCTGCGCCAGGAGGTGGAGTTCGAACGCTCGCCCAGCGCCTTGATCGTCAAGGACATCGACAAGGTCGTGATCGAGCGCGTGCGCGTGGGGTCGTTCTGGATGCTGCACAAGGTGCTGATCCGCGCGAAGTTCAGGTTCGCGCTGCCTGACCTCGGCAGGCGCGCCGAGATCGCGATGTTGTTCGACCGCTACACCATCAACACCGGGCTCGCCGACTCGTTGTTTGTCGGAGGGGAGAAGCCATGAGCGCGACGCTTGGAGTGTTCCACCGGATCGCGCGCCGGGCTTGCGAAGTTCGCCGCGCGTGCGTGACCCGCCTCGCCGCAGCTGCGCTGGGTTGCGTACTCGTCGGCCTGCTGGGCGTTGTGGTCGTGGCGCGCGCCGATGAGCCGGTCGCGGCGGACAGCTTGCTCGGGCGCTACCTCGACACCCTCGCCGACTCGACCAACGCGCACTTCGGCGAACTCGCCGCGCCGATCGATACCACGGGCCTCGACAGCGCGCGCGTCTTCGCGCTCGATCATCCCGAGCGCTGGGGCTACCGCAAGCGTCGCACGCTCTCGCTGCATCCCGTGTTCGACTTCAATCGCGTCGATGGCCCCGTGATGGGACTGGGCGCCGGCCTCGGCAAGCCACACCGTTGGGGCAAGCTGAGCGGCGACTGGGCGTGGGCAGCGGGACCCAACCTCGTGCTGGGTCATGCGTCCTACCTGAAGACGTTGCGCCGCGACAACGAACGCTGGGACCTCTCACTGTGGGGCGGGCGCGCGACGCCGGCGATGGACCGCGAGTACGAACGCAACGACCTGCTCACGCTCGGCTCGTTCATTTCGGGCCGTGGGCGCGAACACTTTGTGCGCCAGGACGGAATCGTCGTGGGGCTGTCGCGCGAAGGCCAGGCCCACCGGCTGACCGCCCGCTACCGCGACGAGCTCGAGTCACCCCTCGTGACGACCGCGACCTGGAACCTGCGGCACAAGCGCCCTGAGGTCATCGACAACCTGCCCGCCCGCTTCGGCCGCGCGCGTGAACTGGAATACGAGCTGCTGTGGCGCGTACCGAAGAGCCCCGTGACCGCGCAGCTGGAACACGTTACCTCGAGCCGCTCGATCAACAGCGACTTCGAGTATCGCAGGACGCGCGCGGTTCTCGGCGCCGATCTCGCCATCGGGCGAGTGGTGGCGCTCGTGCCGCAGGTCGAGTACGGCGCGCTCACCGGAGAATTCACGCGGCAGACCGCGCTCACGCTCGGTGGAGTGCATACGCTGCGCAGCGTTCCTTACGGCAGCGTTGGCGGCTCGCGTCTGGCGCTCGCCAAGCTCGACGTCATCATGGTGCGCGATGTGTTCGAGTTGCTGCACTTGCCAATGGTCTCGCCCGTGCCCGTTCAGCTCGCCGCGTTTGGGGCGGTGGGTGCCGCGTGGGGACGTGATCCCTACACTGGCATCGTGCGCCCCGGCCTCGACTGGCCCAACGCCTCGGACTGGCGCAAGGAAGTCGGCGTCGCGGTGATGTTCCAGCCCGGCATCCCCAATCCCGCGTTGTTCGTGCGCTTCAACTGGGCACGTCCCGTGGGTCCGAGCGACACCGGCGATCGCTTCACCCTCAGCATTGGCCGCGGGCTCGACCGGATGGGCAAGTTCGGGGGCTTGAGTAAGGGCGACGGGGAGTAGGGGCTGCTCCTAACCCCAAGCCGTTTCAGCCTGCGGGGTTGCGCGAATTGACGTGTCTGCGGGATAAACCGCTTCTTGCCGCGTGCGCGGGGTATTAATATTCGCGGGCTGTTCCTTGTCCCACCGGAGACCACCACCAGCGACCTTGTTATCCGAACATCGATGGATCCAACCGCGCCGGCGTCGCGCGGACTTGCCTGCTGATCCCGTTCGATTCGGAGGTTTGCTGTGAATCCCCTGGTTCCCCGGGGCGTCCGCTCCGCCCAAGTCGCCTGTTGCGCCCAAGCCGCCTGCTGCGCTCGAGCGTTGCGTGTTGCGTTCGCGATGCTCGCGTTGATGAGCGCAGGCGCTGTCTTCGCGCCCGGCGTCGCGTCGGCCGCTCCGGCGTGGCAGGTGATGCCGCGCGTCGTCGCCGACGGATTGGGCGGCACCTACGTCGCGTGGCTCGCGGAGAGCGGCCAGGACCACCTGGTCCATGCTCAGCACTACACCGGTGCCGGCGATGTCGTCGCGGGATGGCCGGCGGATGGCGTGCTCATCTCGTCGGCGGCCGGTGTGTTCGACAACGTGTCGATCATCTCCGATGGCGCCGGTGGAGCCTACGTGGCGTGGGACGCCGGCACCGACTTCGGTGGCGTGGGCCTTCGCTACTTGAGCGCCGCGGGACCCTCCGCTGCCATGGCCCCGATCGTCGCCTTCGAGCCGGGACGCCTCCGCGGTGGCATCGCCGCGGGCGCACAGCCTTTGGCAACGCCGCATCCGGGAAGCCCCGCGCCGGGCCCCGGAACCGAAAAATTCCGCCACGGCGACTCACGGCCGGCGATCGCCGGCGACGGCAACGGAGGCGTGTTCCTCGCGTGGCAGTACACGACACAATTGTTCGGCAACACCTTGCTCGTTCGCCACTTCAACTCCGCGGGCGCCGCCGACCCGCAGTGGCCCCAGGGCATCGCGTTCGCCTATTCCTATTCCGCCGAGGGACCCAGCATCATCGCCGATGGCAACGGCGGCGCCTATCTCGCCTGGATCGACGGCTATCCGGTTACGTTCGCCGCCATCAATCACCTCACCGCGACCGGTGCCTTCGCGCAGGGCTGGGCGATGAACGGCAAGCGGGCCAGCGCGGACACATTGCAACAGACGGCGCCGGGGCTCGTCTCAGACGGGGCGGGCGGTGCGATCGTGACGTGGGCCGCTACGCGCGCGGCCACTCACGAGACCGTGCTCGCGCAGCGCTTCAACGCCAGCGGTGATGCGAGCTGGAACACGGCGGGCGTGAGCGTGTGCTCACAACCTTCGCTCTATGGACCGAATCGCTACGGCGGTTACACCAATTGGAGTGGCCGCGTCGGACCCGTCGTCACGGATGGCGCCGGCGGCATGTTCGTCACCTGGACCGATCAACGGGGCGGCACCGCGAGCGGCTTGGCCGACGTCTATGCGCAACACCTTCGCGCGACGGGCGTCCCTGCCCCGGGCTGGCCCCTCGATGGGAAGGCCATCTGCGCGGAGCCGGGCGATCAGGTGTTGCCCGCGTTGAGCAGTGATGGGGTTGGAGGCGCCTTCGTCGCCTGGTTGGACAACGGCGCGGGCGGTAGTGCGTGGACCCTGCGCTACCACCACTTCGACGCGGTGGGCGATTTACTCTTCGGCGAACCGGCCAATGGCGGCGTGATCAGCGTGCTGCCGTCCGCGAGCTGGCCGCCGGTGCTGGCCACGGAGGCGGGCCACGCCTCGGTGGCGGGATGGGTCGAGCTGGGCGACTCGACCTCGACCGTTCGCACCGCGCGTCTGCCTTTGCGCGGAACGCCGGGCGGCAGCGTTGCCTCATCACTGGTGCTCACCAGTAGCCGCAGTGTGGATCTCGAGAGCCACGTCGTGATGCTGACCGCTTCCGTCACGCCGCAGGCCGCCACGGGCTCGGTCGAGTTCAGGATCTTAGGTCACAGCGTGGCGCTCGTGCCGCTGGTCGCGGGCGTGGCCACGCTCCCGTTGACCCTGACCCGCGCGGGCACGCGAACGATCACCGCGGTTTATTCGGGCGATGCAACGTACGAACCGAGTGGCGGGTTCGTGGTGCAACAGACGAACCCGCGCCTGCCGGCAGGCCTGACGCTCTACATTCCCGAGAATCCCACGCTCGTCGGCCGCACGCTCACCATTGCCGCTCACTTGCGGCCCGAGGCCAGCGGCAACGTTCGCTTCAGCATGGATGACGGCGTCCCGCTCGGCACGATTCCCATTGTGGGCAGCTTCGCTGTACTCACGGTGCCCGCGACGGCGACCGGGATCCACAACGTGCGCGTGGAATACGCGGGCGACACGCTGTGCGCCCCGGCGCGCGACTCGGTGCTCGAAACCATCTACATCAAGTTCCCGACGACGGTATTCATCTTCGCGCCGCCGGCTCCCAGCACGAGCCGTGATGTCGAGTTCAGGGCGGTGGTCTCGCCGACTCCGCCGGACGGGGAAATGGAGTTCGCCGATGACTCCGGTCTCGTCGCGATCGTGCCGCTGATCGCGGGGACCGCGACCGTGCGTTACCACGCTCCGGGCTTCGGCTTGCGACACATCTTCGCCCGCTATGGCGGCAGCGCTGACTTTGCGCCCGGCGCCAGGGAAGTGATCCAGGTGTTCGCCGGCCTGCCCACGACGCTCACCCTCAACTGTTCCGCGACGCCGATCCCCGTGGGCGTTCCGGTCACGCTGTCCGCGAGCGTCCAGCCGCCGGGTGTCACCGGTGCGGTGCAGTTCACGGCTGGCGATGCGGTACTCGCAACGGTGCCGCTCGATCACGGGCTTGCCACACTGACGCTACCGTTCATGGAGACTTCCGCGCTGGAGATCCGCGCGACGTACCTGGGCGACACGCTCTACTCGGCCGCGCTCCAGGCGCTCTACGTCGAGGTGCTGGGTGGCCTGACGACGACGCGGCTCACGAGCAGCGCCAATCCCATGACCTCGGGATCGTTGGTGCGATTCACCTGCAACGTGACGCCGCGCACGAGCGAGGGAACCATTGTCTTCTGGCTGGATGGCGTGCCGGCCCCCGGCGTCCCGATCATCGATGGCGTGGCGTCGCTCACACTGCATGCGTTGGCGGACGGCGACCACCGGGTGACCGCGGACTATTCCGGGGGCACCCACTTCAGGTTCAGCACATCCGAACCGATCTTCGAACACGTGAGCCCGGCGTTCGGCCCGTTCGCGCGCGTGCTGTCGCCCAATGACGGCGAGTCATGGCGCGTCGGAACGCCCGCGGTCATCCGCTGGGACGCCTCGGCGGCCGAGATCGCGCCGGTCGTGTCGATCTACCTTGCGAGGTCCGAAGCCTTCAACTGGGAACTGCTGGCCGAGAACGTTCCCAATACCGGTACGTACACGTGGCTCGTGAGCGGGCCCGGGACGAACGTGGGCAAGGCGGAAGTGATGTCGGCGACGATCGGCGTGTTCGATGACAACGGCGAGATCGGCAGCGACCAGAGCGACCTGCCGTTTTCGATCTACGATGTCACGACCGAGGCCGTGGTCACGCGCTTCCAAGCCGAGCCTGCGGACTTAGGGATTCGCGTGACGTGGACGCTGTCGAGCGCCACCGCGGTCGCGCACCTCGAATTGCAGCGCGCGCCCGCGGATGCAGGTCCATGGACTGCGGTCGCGGTGAACACCGGCAGCGAGCCCGGGGCGGCGGCCGTCGAGGACCGCGACGTGGTCGCGGGAAACACTTACTGGTACCGCTTGCTCGCGACCACAGCCAGCGGCGAGTACGCGATCCTTGGTCCCGTGAAGAGCGCTGCGGGTGCGCCGCGCGGGACCTCGCTGGGGAAGGCATGGCCCAATCCTTCGCTCGGTCCCATGACGCTCGAGTTTGCACTCGCGAAGGCAACGCCAGTGGAACTCGATGTGCTCGACCTGCAGGGCCGCGTGCGTTCGCGACTTGCCCACGGTGAGTACCTGGCGGGCCACTATCGCGTCGATTGGGACGGCCGCGATGGCGGCGCGAAGTTGTCTCCGGGGATTTATTACGTGCGGTTGGCCGCTGCAGGGCGCTCGTATGTGAGCCGCATCGTCGTCGTTCGCTGAGCACCAGCGCGCGGCACGACCGGCACAAACGCCAATCCCCGGCGGATTGCTCCACCGGGGTTGGCGCCTGCGGGATTTGTTAGGCCGAGCGGCGGTTGTGCTTGAGCCGGTAGATGCGGCGGCTCTCGTGGTTCTGCATGCGATTGATCCGCCCACGCTCGCGCATCGACAGCTGGCCGTCCGCCTTCGCGCGCCGCTCCGTGCGGTGAATCTTGCGCTCGCCCTGTCTCAGGTGGCGCGCCTCGCCGGGCGTCAGCTTGCCACTGCGCACGCCCTGCTGGATGCGCGCGTGCTGCCGGACGTTGCGGCGCTGCATGTGCTGCGAATACTCACCGGCGGAAGCAAGGCTCGCGAACGACGTGATCACGACGAGAGCCAACAGGATCTGGCTGATGCGCTTCATGGTGTTCCCCCTCTGGAGTGGAGTGCTCGCGGGAGCGATCTCGAGCGAGTGGACTGAGTGACCTGGTTCGCTGGAGAGATAGAGCAGCCCGCGTGCCGGGGCGGCTGGTGCGTGTCATCAGCCTGCGGCGCAACGTGTTGGCGGGGTGGCGCAGTGGGACGCATGTGACCCGAAGTGTTCCGGACGGGGCAGCGTTGGCTCCGCGGGCTGCACGCCGGGGAGCAGGTGTGTGGGGGGTGTGGTGCGCGAAGCGGCCTGGGTTGCCCGCGGCTGCGAGCCCGCGTTGCCTACGCCTGCGCTACCCGCTTCACCAATCCGCGCGCTTCCGCCCGTCCATCCGCCGCGGCGCGGTCGGGGTCCAGCGTGGACCAGGCGCCATCGCGGTACAGCACGCGGCCCGCGACCATGGTGAGCCGCACGTGGGCGGGCGTCATGGCGTGCACGATCGTGGTGTAAGGGTCGACATGCTCGTTTGGCGCGAGCTCGGGTGCGGTGGCGTCGAGCACCACGATGTCAGCCTGCTTGCCGGCTTCGAGCGAGCCCGTGACCGCACCCAATCCCAGCGCCTCCGCGCCGCGCGATGTCGCCAGCGCCACGACTTCTCGCGGCGTCAGCGCATCGAGAGGTTCCAGCACGCGCGAGATGCCCGCAGCCAGCGACATCTCAGCAAACGTGTCGAGCCGGTTGTTGCACGCCGCGCCATCGGAGCCTAAACCGCAGCGCACGCCGGCGCGATGCCAGGCGCGCACGTTCGCGAGCCCCGAGCCGAGTTTGAGGTTCGAGCCCGGGCAATGGACGAGTGCGGCGTTCGCGACTTTGAGCGAGGCGAGTTCGTCGGGCGCGAGCCAAACACCATGCGCGCCGACGAACCGCTCACTCAACGCGCTTTGCGCGGCAAAGTAGCGCGTGGCGGTGCTGCCCACAGCCTGCTCGACCTCGCGGCCTTCGTTGGGGCTCTCGGCGAGGTGTGTGTGCACGAGCATGCCGCGCTCGCGCGAAGCGTCGGTGACATCACGCCACAGCGCCTCGCTGCACGACAGGATGAAGCGGGGCGCCAGCGAAATGCGAATGCGCCCCGCGGCGGCACCATGGAAGCGGTCGGCCAACGCCAAGGCGCCGTCCATCGCTGCGCGTGAGGTCTCCATCAACCGCGGCGGCACCTGCACGCCCTGATCCATCAGTGCCTTGCCCAACAGGGCGCGGATCCCCGATTGCTCCAGCACGCTCGCGGTCGCCTCGGTCAGGTGCACGGTGCCCATGTCGTTAATGCATGTGACGCCGCCCGCCAGCAGTTCGCACACGCCGAGGCGCGCCGAGGCGGCGATCGAGGCTTCGGTGTGCGCCGCCTCGAGCGGCCAGATGCTCTCGCGCAGCCAGCGCAGCAGGTCGGCCTGCTCGGCGAGCCCGCGGAACAGCGTCTGGCACAGGTGCAGGTGGCCATGGACGAAGCCGGGCAGCACGAAGCGGCCGGTGGCGTCGATCGTCTCGTCGGGGTGCTGGCCCGGCAGACCCGCCAGGGCCGCGGGCACGGCGTCGCCCACCGCGGCGATAACACCGTCCTGGACGAGCAGATCGCCACGGGAGAGCGTGCCGGCGGCGTCCATGCACACGAGGGTGCCGGATTTGATGAGGGTCGTGATCATTGGGAACGGGGGAGTCTAACACCATTGACCCGGTCGCATCCGGCTCCTAGGCTCCATGGCATGACTGCCAGGTCATCCTTCCCGCTGGTGCGGGCGATCGAGTGTTTCGATCCGCTCGACCTGCTGCCGGCGCTCGCGCGCCTGCGGCACCCGTTCCTGCTGCATTCGAGCCTGAACGATGATGCGGGACGCTGGTCGTTCTTCGGTGCCGAGCCGTTCGAGTTCTACTCGGGCCCGCAGTACGACACCGCCATCGCCCGTTGGCGCGAACTGTCGCAGCATATGCGCGCCGAGGGCAGCGACGCGACGGCCGTGCCGTTCACCGGGGGCGCGGTCGGCAGCTGGAGCTACGACTTCGGCCGCCGCCTCGAACGCTGGCCTTCGCACGCGGCAGATGATCTCGGGCTGCCGGACGTTGCCCTGGGCCTGTACGACGTCGTCGGCGCCTTCGATCACCGTTCGCGCCAAGCGTGGCTGTTCTCGAGCGGCTTGCCGTTCGAGGGCGCCGCGCGCGCCGAACGCGCCGCGCAGCGGCTGCATGAATTTGAAACGCACCTGTGGGAGCGCCCCGCCCTCGAGCCGCTCGTGCTGCGGCCGGGAGCGCGCGCGGTCGCGAGTTCGACGTTCGTGCGCGAGGCCTACCTCGACGCGGTGCGCCGCGTGCAGGACCACATCACGCGCGGCGACATCTACCAGGCCAACCTGTCGCAGCGCTGGACGCTGCCGATCGGCGGCCGCGACGGCGTGCTGCAACCGGAGCCGCTCGGCTTTGCACAGTTGATGAATGCCGCGGTCGGCTTGCACGCGGCCCTCGACGAACGTTCGCCCGCGCCGTTCGCGGCGTTCTTAGGCGGCGACGATCACGCCATCGTCTCGGCGAGCCCCGAGCGCTTCCTCGAGTTGCGCGCGTTCCGTGTCGAGACGCGCCCCATCAAGGGCACGCGGCCGCGCGGCGAGGATGCCGCGGCCGATGCCCGGCTGCGCGCCGAGTTGCTGGCCAGCGAGAAGGACCGCGCCGAAAACATCATGATCGTCGATGTGCTGCGCAATGATCTCGGCCGCGTGTGCGAGACGGGCAGCGTGCAACCGCTGCGGCTGTGCGAGCTGGAAGCATTCCCGCAGGTGTTCCACCTGACGTCCACGATCGAGGGGCGGTTGCGGCGTGAACTCGACGCCTTCGACCTGCTGCACGCCTGCTTCCCCGGCGGCTCGATTACCGGCGCGCCCAAGCTGCGCGCCATCGAGATCCTCGAGGCGATCGAGCCGGTGCGCCGCCACATGTATACCGGCAGCATCGGCTACGTCGATTGGAGCGGCGACGCCGACTGGAACATCGCTATCCGCACGGCACTCGTCACGCCGCAGGCGATCCACTTTTCGGCGGGTGGTGGGGTTACCGCGGACTCGGACCCCGCGGCTGAGTACGAAGAGACGCTGCAGAAGATCGCCGGTATGGGTTCGGCGCTGGGCCGCGCGTTGGGACTCGGGGAGCCGCTGCTGCGAGACGTCGTGTGAGCACCGAGCGATTCGCCCGCGGCGCCAAGGCGCCGGATCGTGTGGTGTGGATAGACGGGCAACTATTGCGCGGTGAAGCGGCGCGCGTGTCGCTGTTCGACCGTGGCGTGCACGATGGCGGTGCGATCTTCGAAACGTTCCGCGTGCACGAGGGCCACCCGTTCCTGTGGCAGAAGCATCTCGAGCGCATGGTGCTCGCCGCGGCAGAGCTCGGCTTCCCGGTGCCGCCCTCGCCACTCACGCTGCGCACTGCCCTCGACGCCACGCTCGAAGCCAACGTGCTCACCGACGCCGTCGCGCGCATCACCGTCACGCGCGGCATCGCCGGTGGGCGCCCGACGCGCACCGGTTGCTGGGTCGAAGTGGAGCCAGTGGGCGGCAGGTTGTGGCGCGGCACGCGCACGGGAGAGGGCTCGGTGATCTTGTCGAAGCGCCCGTTCGCGCCCGGCGTGCTGGGCGCGTACAAGACGACGAGCCGGCTGGCGTACCACCTGGCGCACGAAGAAGCGCGCGCCGCGGGCGCCGATGAGACGATCCTGCTCACGCACCAGGGCGAAGTGCTCGAGGGCTCGGCGAGCAATGTGTTCCTCCATATCGACGGCGAGATCGCCACGCCGTCGCATCACACCGGCATCCTCGCGGGCATCACCCGCGCCTTCGCGCTCCAGGCCTGCTACGACCTCGGCTACCGCCTGCGCACTTCGGCCATGTGGCGGGACGAGTTGGCGATCGCCGATGAGGTGTTCCTCACCAACGCCGTGCAGGGCATCGTGAGCATCACCTCGGTCGGCGGTCGCGCGGTCAAGACCGGCGGGGTCGCGGCGCAGGTGCGCGAAGTGCTGGCCGGGGCGATCGCGGCGAAGCAGTAGCGCTGCATCGCCGGGGGTGATCGTGGCGCTTCGGTCGCGCCGCACCGGCGGGTCATCCCGCACGACTGTCGGGCGAATTTCCACAGTCCCCGAGGCGCGCCAGCGACATCCAATGAGGGGCCAACCGCGGCCCTCGCGCGCAATCCGTTGAATTCCCTGCAAGACGAGCCCGCATGCGGCGATAACCATGGAACGGCAGGGCGCAATGCCGGTGGCACATTGCATGCTGGTTCATGGTGCAGGAACACCCTGTCCGCTCGCGAATGGCGCGATCGGACACGCGCAGCCACTGTAACCAGCCCAGTGTGAGGGCGGGGGCATCCCGATGACGGTCAAAGGAGGGCGGCTCGAGTTTCTCGTGCCGCACCTGCTGCGCAGCCAGGTCCTGCGACCGCAATTCGTCCGCTGGAGCCTTCGGCTCGGCGCCGCGCGCCAGATGCCCAAGTGGGCCAAGCTCCAGTTCCTGAACTTTGGTGTCACCCCGCAGGATCTCGATCGCGTGCTCGGCCGCATCACCAGCCTCGAAGCATGGGTCGACGAGTGGGACAACCTGGGCCGCGAGCAGGAAGCGCTCGCCCGCCGCGCGCTGTCGTTCGGCCGCACGCTCGAAGCGCGCGACCTGTTCCTGCGCGCCTCGGCGTCGTTCAACTTCGCGCAGTACGTCGTGTTCCTCGATCGCGAACGCAAGCTCGTGCTGCATGAAGCCTGCGTCAACGCCTACGCCACCGCGGCTCCGTTGTTCGACATTCCGGCGCGCCCCTTCGAGGTGCCGTTCCGCCGTCGCATGTTGCGCGGGTACCTGCGCGTGCCGCCGGGCGTTGAGCCGGCACCGGTGGTGGTGATGTTCAACGGCACGAACTCGGTGAAGGAAGAACTCCACTGGTGGTCCGACGCGCTGCTGGCGCGCGGCCTCGCCACGATCACCTTTGATGGTCCCGGTCTCGGCGAAACGTTCCATCGCCTCTCGATGGTCGCGGAACCGCGGCCTGTTGGTCTCGCCATCGTCAACGAAGTCCAGACTCGCCCCGAACTCGACCCGGAAGCCATTGCGTTCTTCGGCCAGAGCCTCGGCGGCTATCTCGCCATCCGCATGGCGTCGTTCGACTCGCGCATCCGCGCGGTCGCGGCGGTGAGCCCGCCGTATTCGGCCGAGGTCTACTGGAACGTCACTCTCGTCGGCATGCGCCGCGAGTTGGCGGCGCTGTATGGGCTGACCGAAGCGGAGATGGGCCGCGAGGTGCATCGCATCACGCTCGACCGCGCCCTGCCACACCTGCGCTGCCCGCTGATGGTCTCTGGCGGCGGACACGACCTGATCACGCCGGGCGAAGAAGCCTGGCGCATCTACGACAACGCGGTGTGCGATCGCGAGATCGTCTACTACCCGCGCGGCGGCCACGATTGCTTCAACATGTTGGGCGACCTGCGGCCGCGCATGACCGGCTGGCTGGCACGACAGCTCAAGTTCCATCGCTCGCGTTCGCGGCGGTCATTCCCCACCGCCGATGCAATGGACGGGCAGCCGCAGATGGCGGGCGAGGCGGTCGACATCGACTTCGCCGACGCCCTGACCGGTGAGGCGACCCCACGCGAATGGAACCGCGCAGAACCGAAGACGATCCCCGCGCGCTGGCGCCCCGATGCAATCACGCCGCGCGCCGATACGACCGTGGAAGTAGTGCTGCGAAGGTCGCCGGGCGTACCGGTCTAGCCAGGCGAGGTCGCCCCTACGCCATTTGGGCGACCATCGCGGTTTGCCGCTGCACTGCGAGCGCGCGACGTGCTTCCTCGACGAGCCCATCGGAACTCTTGCGGCCATCCCATGTCGCCACGCCCACGCTCAGGTTCGAGCGGCGTGGCGTGCGTTCCTGGAAGTTCCACTCGAGCCGCTGCCGAACCACGTGCGCGGCGTCGCGGCCTGCGGTGAGTACGATGGCGAACTTGTCGTCGGCCAGCCGGTAACCGGTGTCGATGCCGTAGCGCACGGACGAGCGCAGCACCGCGCCCATCATGCGCAGCGTCAGGTCGCCGGTGGCGCGGCCGTGGCGGCGGTTCACGTCGTCGAGTGAATCGATGTCGAAGTACAACACGGTGACGGGCTCGCTGGTGCGGCGCGCGCGGTTGAGCATGCGCTCGAGATCGCGCGTCAGCGCGCGCGTGTTGCCGAGGCCGGTGAGCGCGTCGGATTCCGTCAGGCGCTCCAGCTCGCGGGCAAACTCGATCGTCTGGCGCCGCTGCGTGCGGATCAAGCGGAACAGCCAGCCGCCGAGCACCAACCCAATCGCAGACTCGGCGATGTTGCCCACGAGCACCACATCGACGAGCGGCAACAACGCCTCGAGCGGGCGCACCAGCCAGGGCATCGCGATGAAGACGGCGAGCAACACGAGGAAGGCGAAGGTGCCGCGACCCGTGAAGCTGGGACGCGATTGCGCAGGGGCGACGGCGAGCGGCATCGGTCCTCCGTGACCGGTTCGAGTGTGACGTCCGCGGCGTTCGATCCGTGATCGCCGGGCGCTGTGGCAGGCGGTGCGTCAAGTAGGAACAACATCACTCGGGTGCGGCGCGTACCGTACGACCGCAATGCGGCGCGGTCAATGAAAACGCGCCTGCGATGCAGTGATGCCGCCCGACGGTGGGTGCTAGCGGGCCGGCGTCGTGGTGCCGGCGAGTGCCGCGGCAGAGGCGCCGCCGGAAACGCCATCTGCGAATAACTGACGCACGCGCACCTCGTTACCCGCCAATTTCCAGGCGCCCATGGCGTCGCGGCGGGCCGCGATATCGCCCGGGACCAGGCGCAGGCGCTGCTCGAACGCGGCGGCAGCCGCGGGGAAGTCGCGCAACGCGATTTCAGCGCGGCCGAGCGATTCGAGGCACGCGAGGTTCGTGGGCTCGACCTCCACGCCACGCGCAAACGCGTCGCGCGCTTCGCCCATGCGAGTCTGGCGCGCGCGGATTTCGCCGAGCTGTTGGTAGTGCCACGCCATCGGTGTTTCAAGCACCATCGCCTGCTCGCAGGCGCGCGCAGCACCCTCGAGATCACCACTTGCCAGTAATGCCAGCGAGCGATAGCGCTCGACCGCGGGGTCATGCGCACCGCTGCGTTCGAGCCGCTCGAGCCGCGCGAGCGCTTCGGCGACAGCGCCCAACTCGTAAAGCTCCGCGGCCACGAACAACATCGCCTCGGGCGAGCCGGGCCGCTTCGCTTCGTAGCGCAACAGCGCATCGTGAAGTGCTGCGCTGAACTCCGCGTGCGTGGCGTGCGTGCTGCTCAAGCGGTACACGCTGTAGAAGTGGCCGCGAGGCAAGCGGGACCACATCACCTGTTGGAAGCCGGGTAGCGCGAGCCCCGAGTCCGCGAGCACGGCGTCGTTCGGGCGCATGACCTGCTCGATGCCGGAGAAGAACAAGTACTCAGCGCCCGCCGCGCGCGCGAGCGCGGGTAGGTCTTCCAACGACGCCGAGGTGGGATAGGGCACGTACTGCATGTGCGCGTACCACGCGACGTGCGGCTTGCGCGCCATGATGCGCGCGCCGGGTACGGCGAACCGCGCGAGCGCCGCTCCGGCGAGGCGCACTTCATGTGGAGCATCCGCGAGTTCGCGCGTGGACACGACTACGGCGCCCGCCGCCAGCCCCACGATCATGGCCGCGACAACGCCGGGAATCATCGCCTGCGCCAACCGCGTCGGCACGCGGTGCGTGATGGCGTAGGCGCGAACGCGCAACGCGAGCCACTCCAGCGATGCGCCTGCGGCGGCGAGGTACAGCGGCAACAGGTACAGCGCGAAACGTGCGTTGTAGAACACCGGCGCCAGCAATACCGCGCAGGCGATCGCGTGCAGCAGCCAGGGCCGCGCGGTGCGCGTGGCCGCAAGCCGCACGAGCCCCGGCACTGCGAGCACTCCCAGCCACGGCGTCTGGAGTTGCTGCAGGTCGAGCAGGCGATAGGCGGCGAGATTGCGGAGGATGTGAGTGCAGGCGCGTAGCGGATCAAACGCCAACACTTCGAACAGCGAGTGAAAGCGCGTGCCCGTGGTGGTCTCGAAGCGGTCCCACGGCACGCCGTGGCCATAGAGTTCCCACGCGATGTTCAGGTAGTTGCGATCCGCCGGCAGCCCGCCTGAGCGCTCCGCGATCCAACGCCACGCGAGCAATGGCAGTGCGACGGCACAGCCAAACGCTGCGTAGCGCGCGAGTCGCCCGGGCCGCGCGGCGATCGCGAGGGCGGCGCAGGGCAACAGGAACACCGCGTTGCCGCGCGTGAGTGTCGCGTAGCCCGCGAGCAGCCCCGCGAGCACGAAGCTGCGCGCCGAGCCATTGCGCAGCACGAGCCACGTCGAGGCCAACATCAACGCCAGCGCCGGCGCGTCGGTACCGGCTTCGATGGCATAGCGAAACTGGATCGGCATGGCGAGCATGGCGAGCAGCGTGAACGTGGCAACGGCGGGACCCATCGCGACGCGCGCGAGTGCAAACGCGAACCACGCCGCGCAGCCGGCCGCGACGGGTCCGAGCACGCGGGCCACGAGTTCGACATCGCCACCGAAGGGGATCGCGGCCCACGCCAGCATCAGCGGATAGCCGGGGCCCTTGAATGCGTAGTGCGAGCCCGACACGATGCCGCGCGCCAATTCACGCGCCGCCGGAAGGTACTCCCCCACGAGGTCGGTCTCGACGCGGTAGAACGGCGTGGGGTGGCCACACACGGACAGCCCCACGAGTGCCAGGGTCCATGCGACAGCGATCCACGCGGCCTGGCGACTGCTGACCACGGGCCACGGGGTGGCAGTGGCCGTCGGGACCGGGCGGGGAGGTTCAGGCGTTGCCGGAAGGGGGCGTGTCATTCACGAGTTTATCGGCACATTCAGGCCGGGGCGTTACACCCATGACGGGGCATGCGGGTTCACGCCCGGCGCCCGAACCTGATAATCTTGCGGCACATCCAACCTGTCGGCCACCGACGAGGAACCCCTATGCCCGACGTGCAGAATCAAGTCCGCATCCGCCCGCTGGACGAGTTGGACATCGATGCGATCGTGCGGATCGACGAGAAGATCGGCGGCCAGTACCGGCCGGATTTCTGGGAACAGCGGGTGGCGTTCTACCTCCGCCGCGACCCCGAGGCCTCACGTGTGGCGGAAGTGGATGGCAAGGTCGTGGGCTTCATGCTCGGCGATGTGCGTGCCGGTGAGTTCGGCATCGACAAGCCGAGCGGCTGGATCGAACGGTTCGGCATTGATCCCGATTATCGCGGCCGCGACCTGGGCAAGCAGATGTTCAACGAGATCGTGCTGCACTTCCGCGCCGAAGGCGCGGCGGCCGTGCGGACACTCGCGGATGGCAGGGAAACCGGTGTCGTTGGATTCTTGAAGGCGCTTGGATTCGCGCCCTCGGCGCTGCAGGCGCTCGAGATCACGCTCACTTAGCCGAGGCACGATTCGATGAAGGTTGAGAACGTCACACTCGAGAAGAAATACCATTCTGCCGTCGAACACTGGCAGCGTCACAATTTCAAGGACTACCCGACGCTGCTCGAGAACTGGCAGAAGTACTTTCCCACCGACGAAGAGTTCTGCCTGTGCGCTAAGCTGGAGCTCGGCACTTCGGACACGGTGCAGGTCGGTGACTTCAAGGGCGAGAAAAAGCGCGTCAAGCCGGATGAGCTGACCGAAGAGCAGGCCAAGCACCTGCTCGGCATCATCAAGGCGCAGGCCTCGACGGAATTCGGCTCGATCCAGCAGCACGCCGGTACACTCGAGCGCGCCCCGGACGACCAGGACCGCTACTGGGTGCTGCGCGTGATGGCGGAAGAACTTCGCCACGGTTACCAGATGCTGCACCTTTTGCTGTCCGAGGACTGGACACACGTTTCGGGCGGTGTGACGGGCGAGCAGATGGTCGAAGAGATCCTGTCGATGCAGACCGGCAGCCATGTGCTCGATGCCTTCAACCTCGACTACGACTCGTTCATCGACAACATCACCTTCGCCGCCGTCATCGACCGCGTGGGCAAGTACCAGCTGACGATGCAGAAGATCTGCGCCTACCGGCCAATGGCCGACTCGATGCCGCCGATGCTGCGCGAAGAGGCCTTCCATCTCGCCGCGGGCGTCGTGCCGATGCGCCGCTGGGCGCAGAAGGCGGCGCAGGGCGATCCGATGATGTCGATGGAGATGATCCAGCACTCGCTTAATAAATGGGTGCCGCGCGGGCTCGAGATGTTCGGCGACGAACGCGGCGGCGATACCAACGTGAAGTTCGGTTTCAAGGACATGAAGAACATCGACGCGCTCGACATGTACTTCGAGGAGCTGCGCAAGATGGTGCGCGATATCAATTCGCGATTCATTCGCGCGCGCTTCCCCGAGATGAACGCCGAGCAGGCCGAACAGGCGCTCGCTGCCCTCGAGCAGTCGCGCGGCAGCTTCCGCGGCGTCACGCACGACGAGCTGCTGCGTGTGCCCGACAAACGGTTCTTCCGCCGCAAGGGCGTCCACGCGTTCGAGATGGTCGGCATCGAGGGAGAGGTCTTCACCGATCCGCAGGAATACCTGCGCTACCTCGCCAAGCGCTTGAACGATGGCTACGTCGCCAGCCGCGACATGCGCAATTACGCCGAGGCGATCACCAAGGTGGCCGCGGGCGAGATGACGCGCGAAGAAGCCGTGAAGCGCAGCCCCAAGCTCAAGCGCGTCGGCGGTACCTGCCCGTGTTCAAAGGGCGTGCGCTGGGTGATGGAAGACGCCGACGGCAGCACCGATACCGTGGCGGTGCTGAGGAACTGAGTCCGGCGGGGATCAAGCGAACGGGGCGCTCGATGGCGATATCGAGCGCCCCGTTCGTTGTTCTCAGGATCTTGGCGCGCCGGTTCGGTCTTGCTAAACATGATCCGGAGTATGAGTCATGTTATCGCAATTCGGATTGTCGATCATGAAATAGCGAGATGTCCGCATAGGATCCTGTTGCGAGACCCGAGCCGTTAGGCGAGCGTTTCATTCTCAGCTCAGAACCGCCACGGTATTCGCAAGCACGAAGGGGCGATTACGCTTGATAGGCCCCACCCGTCTCGCACCCGACCCATTTTCCGTACTCTCAGTAGATGGATCAGCGTTTCGCTTGGACATCCCTCGTCCCTCCGGGGCACCTAACGCCCCGGTTCAGCGGCGGGCCGCGCAGCGACGTCCGCTGCAACCGGTTGTTCGACGGCGTGCTATGAGCTACCTCGTGAGAATCCCGATGGTCCCAAGCCAAGTCTCCACAAGCGCAGGCCATCGCGTGATGGGAGATTCCGTGGGGCGCAGCCCAAATGCGTGCCCGCCTTTCACGTACACGTGCATCTCCGCGGGAACTCCAGCCTTCCTGAGCGCGGCATAGTAGACCAGCGAGTTCTCCACGGGATCTACCGGATCGTCTTCCGCATGCAGCAGGAACGTCGGCGGCGTCAGGCTTGTGACCCGAATATCGGGGTTCAACGCGAAGTTACTTGCCGGGACCGCCAGATGGCCCGGATAGAGGGCGATGGCGAAATCCGGCCGGCAGCTCTCCTTGTCGGCCGCGTCCACGGTCGGGTACACACGATGATTGAAACGCGTGCTCATGGCGGCGACTATGTGCCCGCCCGCCGACATGCCGAGCACTCCGATCTTGTGCGGATCGATCTGCCACTTCGCGGCGTGAAAGCGCACTAGGAGCCTGTCCGAGTATTCCGAAAGTCGCCCATTCCTGCCATCAAATTACTCGCAGCGGTTCGAGATCGTCGTTCCTAGGGCATCCTTGGAAGTCGGTTTCTCGCCCCGCCGAATACTCGGACAGGCTCCTAGCCCCACCGTCCTCTGCGCATCCTGCAACGCCGTTAGGCAATCGCGATATAGCCCCGTCTTCACACAGGGCACTCGATACTTCAGCAGCACGCACGTGATTCCCCTGGACGTCAGCCAGTCACAGACTTCCGTGCCTTCGAGGTCGATCGCCAGAACGTTGTAGCCTCCGCCAGGAAACACGACCACCGCAACGCCCGTGCTGTTTCCCTTTGGTGAATAGATGGTCATCGTCGGTTGCGCGACTCGGTCGACGTAGACCCACGGACTGCCGGCCACGAGCCGTGGCTTGCCCGCGGCGTCCACGACCGTCCCAGATACCTCGGGCTTGTCGACCGGCTGCGCATCAGGGACGGCACTCGGCCATATCCGCACTTGCGTATGGCCCGGCGATGGTTTCCACGCCGTCCGCGCCGCGCAGGGAGCCGCAAACGAGAGCAGCAGCGAGAGAGCCATGCTTGCCCACGCCTCACGTCGCATCATACCTCCTCGTATCTGGAAGCCCGGCCAACTCAAAGTCGACAGTTCAACGCAATCAGATACACCGTCGGCCGCCGCCTCGGTAGCACACCGACCGTCGCACTCGCGCAATTCAGCGCGCCATGCGCCGCAACGCCTTCTAGGGGGCCAGCCCCCGCAGTCTATCCAGATAGCCCGCCCACGGTAGCACGGCCATCGTCCATGCCACTCCGTCGAGCGGGCTGCGAACGCCGCGCCCGCCGGCGCTGCCGCCACGGATGTACGCGAGCGCGTACACCATGCCGCGATCCACCCCGGCCCCGTGGTGCTGCGCAGGGTGATCGGCGGATTGCGCGTGGTTGACCTGCTGAGAGGGGAACAACTGCCGCGGACTTGCTGAGGATGGAATCAGCCCTCGGCTAGCGCGTCAGCACGATCCTTCGAGTGAACTCAGCACTCCCAACACGCACGCGCGCCAGGTAAAGCCCCGGGGACAACCCGCGCCGCGACCGGTCGCTCGTCCCCGGCCAGCGTAACTCGTGAACGCCCGCATCCAGGCGGCGTGATGGGGCGCTCCACACTTCGCGGCCGGACAGATCGAATACCACGAAGTCGATGCGCGCCGCATTGGGCAGCGTGAGCCGCAACGACGCGGCGCCCGTGGTCGGGTTGGGACGCGCGTTGGCGAGCGACAGGGCGCCCGTCACGGCATCAACGCCCGTGGGCGAGCCGATCACGGAAAACGGGGTGGTCGTGGCGTTGTTGGCCTCGTTGGGTTCGTGGATGGCGCCAGGAGCGTCCGCGACGAACTGCATGGTGTGGCTCCCCACGAGGTAGCCGGGAGAAAGCGTGCGCGCGATCATCACGCTGTCCAACCCCGCAAGCAGCGTGTCGCCCTCCGCGGCAAGCCCACCATCGACCAGCAGTTGCCAGTGCACGAGCGGCGAAGGCATGCGCCCGAGATTGTGAAGCATGGTGACGACGCCGAGCGGCGCGCCTTCGAGAGGCAATTCCGGGGCGATGATCGGAGGCTTCGGCGCCAGGTCGATCTCCGGGTACGCATTCACCGCGGCCGTGTCCCTGGCTCCTTGCGTATCGGTGACGATGAGCTTGATCTCGTAATAGACGCCCGTGCCATCGTCATGGTTCTCGCCGATCGCAAAATCACTTTGTGCATCCGACGCGAATGCAGCGGGGTGGACATGGTTGTTGTGATGCAGATCCAACTGCCAGTGATACGCCAGTACTGTGGCGGGATCCTCGGCGTCGCTTCCCTCTCCGCGAAGCCACAGAGTGTCGCCCGTCGCAAAAGTAGAGTCCGCCCGCGGGGCCAGGATGGTCGCATGCGGCGAGGCGTTCTCGCCGAGCCTGGCGCTGCCACCGCCGAAGTTGTCGAACCGGGATGCGCTCGCGCCGCTGAGCGACAGGCCCACGCGACCGCCCGAAGCGGCAAATGGCCACGATGCCACCGAAACGCTGCCGCGAAGCACACCGTTGCGGAACACCTGCACGATTCCGTTGGACAATGCGCGCGCGCCGAGTTGGTCGCCGGGCGCAAAGAGGACTCCCTCAACCGCCCCTTCGACCTTCCAGCCCGTCGCCGGCAGGTAACTCGACACCGTAACGCGTGACGCGGCGGCGGAGTACCAGACTTCCACGTGGCCGGTCGTGTAGTTGGTGCCCTGGATCTTGAGCATCAGGTTTTGTTCCGGCGCCGTTGCCGAGGTCTGGGTGAGCGTCACGTAGGCTTCCTGGTCCGGCCCGAACACGCCGCCGTTCCACACCGGCCAGGCATCGCCACCCGTCTGCGCCAGCGAGTTGGCATCGATCACCAGACCGGCGGTCTGGCCGACCCAACTCCCGCCGACGGGGCCATTCGCCCGATTGAAGTTGTCGAGGATTCCGGTGGTCGGGAACGCCGAGGTGGCGCTGACGATGATGCGCACGGTGTCGCGGTCGATGCCGCCGCGGCCGTCATCCGCGGTCAACACGCAGTCGTATGTGCCCGCGCTCGCGTAAACGTGGGAGGGGTTGGCGGCGCTCGATCCCGTGCCGTCCCCAAACAACCAGGACAGCGTGAGCGGGTCCCAATCGGGATCCGCTGATCCGGTGCCCGAGAACGTCACGCTCAGCGGAGCCACTCCAAACGCCGGGGCGCCGTCGGCCACCGCAACAGGGGGAAGGTTGCTCACGACGCCGGTGTAGCGAAGGCGCCGCACTTCGCCCGTTGTGATCGCCACGTAATAGATATCGCCGGTCGAGGGGTCCGTGGTGAAGTCGACTGGGCCATCCATCGCGGACCCGAATCCGGCGATCGAGACCAGTTGGCCGCTGCCATCCAGCGTGGCGACCTTGAGCCAACTCTGCCCGTAGTCGGCGAAGAAGTAGCTGCCGCGGTACTGCGCGGGATAGCGGTTGCCCGTGTAGAACACGCCGCCGATCGAGCAATTGCCGCTGAAGCCGGCGGGCGAGCCGAGCGCTGCGTTTGAGTGATGCCACGTCGCCATGGGTGCCGTGACGCTCGCCGGGTTGTCCGCGGTGCCGATCGAGCCGCAGCCGTTGTGCGCGGGCGTGGCGGCCTGGTAGTTGGTCTGCGGTCCCAATCCTTCGTAACAGGGCCAACCGAAATTCGCGCCCGGTATGCGAACGATGTTCATCTCTTCCCAGGTGTTGTAGCCGACGTCGCCGATCACCACGGTTCCCGGATTGCCCTGCGCCGTGTCGGCGACGCCGGTGCCGGGCCGAATGCAGAAACGGAACGGGTTCCGGATGCCATACGCCCAGACGCGCGAGCGGACCGAATAAGGATTGCCGTCCCAGTAGGGGTTGCTGGCATAGCCGGCACCATTCGCCGGATTGAGCCGCAGCACTTTGCCGCACAGGCTGCTCAACGATTGCGCGCGGAACGCACCGATGTCCTCGTAGGGGTCGGTCTTGTTCGCGCCCGATCCGAAGTCTCCGCTGTCGAGCCCGCCCGCGTCGGTCTGGGTGTAGGACGCGCCGTCGCCCGAGGTCAGGAGCAGGCTGCCGTCGCGTCCGAAGCGCAACGCCCCGATGGTGTGCGAGGGCGAGGCGGACAACGGACCGTAACGCTGGCTCACGCCCATCAAGATCGTGCGCGTCGTGTAGTCCACCGTGTTCGAATCGGTGAAGCTGATGCGGTAGCGGACCAGCCTGCAGAACGCGTCGCTCGGAGCCGTGTCGACTCCATTGGAATCCGGGTCGACGGTGTAAAGCAGGTAGATGTAGTGGTTCGTCACGTAATTCGGGTCGACCGCCAGGCCGAGCAGCCCACGGTCGTGTTCGTTGAGCACTTCATTGGTGCGCGTCCACAGCGGTGTCGTGCGCTTCACGCCGTTGGTGACCGAGTACACGATTCCCGCCTTCTCGGCCACGAGCATGCGCCCACCCGGCAAGAAGGCGATCGCCGTGGGCGTGGTGAAGGCCGCCCCGGGCGTCGCGCTCTCGACGACGAACTGCGACGGGAGAGAGGGCGCCGCAAACGCGGGCGCCGATCCGGAGGCAATCGCAACCAGGCAGGCGAGGGGGGCCAGAAGGCAGCGCATGGACATGCTCCGCTGGGGCAGGGGGGGCGACGGCACGGTAGGCGAGGGAGTTCGAAACAGACCCATAAAACTTAACCCAGCATTCGGGCTCCCGGGAACCTTTGGCTCGCGGCCGGGGGAGCAGTTCCATGCGATTTGCGACCTGCCTGAGAATTCAAGGCAATTGGCCCTACCACGCCCCGTCTAGACGGGTTCCGTCTGTTCCGAGAGCGAGTTCCGGCGCAGCCGAATCCCGCGCGGGGTCGCCACCGGGTCTCCCTCGCGGACGTTCTCGATTCAAGCGCAGGCAATCCCAAAAAAAGCGGCGCGGGGACACTTGCCCCCGCGCCGCGTGCTTACCGCCCGATCAGCGGTTGTTG
Organism: Candidatus Eiseniibacteriota bacterium; assembly: GCA_043720995.1. Lineage (GTDB taxonomy): Bacteria > Eisenbacteria > RBG-16-71-46 > RBG-16-71-46 > RBG-16-71-46 > JANLWK01. The sequence goes on along the minus strand of JAYSRO010000345.1, from coordinate 26,707 downwards.
GACGCTACGGCCGTCGTGACCGTACCAGCTGTCCGAGCCGCCGTGGTCGCGTTGCTCCGCGAGCACGAGGACGGACATGCCGACGGGTCCGACACCGGGCATGCCTGCGCGGATGCGCTGGACGCCCGGTTCGCCGAGGCCTTGGTTGCGCACGAGCCCATACCGCATGAACTGCCGCAGGCGCTCATATTCGCCATCTGGACCATCGGACGCATCGTCGTCGCATGAGCCACCGTTCGGCGATGCTTCGTGTTCTTGTGGACTGGCGCGGCGTTCGCGGATGCGGCGAGCGAGAACACCAATGCCGCGGCGCCCAACATCGTGATGAACTTCGTCTTCATGGGATGACTCCTGGTTTGGAAACGTTGAATGTCCCAGACGGAAGGATTCCGCCGGGGCGAAGTTCAAGCGTGTCCTTCCGCAGGGGGGCCGCGTACTTGCGGCGTGCTGCGCCAGGCAAAGGTCGGTGGGCGGGCACGCGCGAGTTGTTCGCGCGTGGCCACGGCCGGTGCGATCGCTGCCAGCTCAACGACGGGAGGCAACAGGACTCCCACCGCAGGTGTCGGGGCGACGCGCGGGACACTGCCGCGCAGCGCGAGTCCTTTTGAGGACTCGACGATGCAGAACGGACGGTGCTCGCCACGTGCCAGAGCGGGTGCTGCATGGCGCGCCATGGGGCAACCGCTGCACGATTCCGGCGACCGGCTCGCCGCCATATTCTCGGGATTGCAGCGCACGAGACAGGCGACCGGAACCTCGATGGGGGCGACGTGGCACCAGCGGATCGCCGGGAGCACCAGCCCGAGGCACAACGGCAGGATGATCGCGGCAAGCCGCGCGCGCGCCGAGAGTCGCATGGGACAAGCATGACGCACGCGCATCCGCCTGAGTGTCCGGCCAGCGCAAAGGCGGAGCATGCGGACCCGCGCTCGTCGGGGTTATTCCGCGCTCGCGCCCGCAATGCTCTGGAGAACGCTGCCGCAACTGCCGATAGCCCAGAGGGCTGGACGCGCGCATGACACGCGCGGCCCGCGGCGTTTATGATCCGCAGCCCTCATCCAACCGCAAGCCTGACAACGGGTCCCATAGTCGGTGAGCCTCACAACCGGAGCATCCATGTCCCAGCAGCCGCATGTCGCCTACTTCTGCATGGAGTTCGGGCTCAACGAGTCGTTTCCGATCTACGCCGGTGGCCTGGGGGTGCTCGCGGGCGATTTCATCAAGTCCGCGCATGACTTGAAGCTCCCCATGGTCGCCGTGACCCTGCGCTGGGAACACGGCTACGGCACGCAGCGCATCGGTGCCGACGGTATGCCGTACCATCAGGAAGGGCCCGCCTACGATTCCTCGTTCCTGACCGAGACGGGTGTGCGCGTGCGCATCCGCGTGCGCGGACAGGAAGTGCCCTGCCGGGTGTGGGTGACCGACCGCTTCGGCCACGTGCCGCTGTTCCTCATCGAGCCCTACCGCGAGCAGGACCGCTGGATCACGCGACGGCTCTACGAAGCCGGCACCGACACGCGCATCGCGCAGGAGATGCTGCTGGGTATTGGCGGCGTGCGAGCGCTCAACTGGTTGGGCATCCCGATTTCGACCTATCACTTCAATGAAGGCCACGCCGTGTTCGCCGGGGTCGAGATGATCGCCGAGCGCATGGAAGGCACCAATGTCTCGTTCCCCGAGGCGTGGGCCGAGGTGCGCAAGCGCATCGTGTTCACGACGCACACGCCGGTGGAAGCGGGCAACGAAGAGCATTCGCTCAAGGACCTGCGCCGCATGGGCGCCTGCCTGCAGTTGTCGGGCGGTGAGATGCGCGCGTTGGGCGGCGATCCCTTCAACATGACGGTCGCGGGGCTGCGGCTCGCCCGCAAGGCGAACGCGGTCGCCAAGCTGCACGGCGAGACGGCGCGCGACATGTGGAAGCAGGTCAGCAACGCGGCGCCGATCATCCATGTGACGAACGGCGTGCACCCGGGGACGTGGCAATCGCAAGCGGTTCGCGACAGCGCCAGTGATCCGCGCAAGCTGTGGGAAACACACTCCCGCTTGAAGGCCGAACTGTTGGAAGAGGTCGCGAAGCGCAACGGAGTGGCGGTGGATCCCACGGCGCTGGTGGTAGGCTTTGCGCGCCGCGCCGCCACCTACAAGCGCGGTGACCTGGTGTTGCGTGACCCGGAACGGTTGACCAACCTGATGAACAAGCATCCGCTGGTGATCCTGTTCGCGGGCAAGGCGCACGCTGCCGACGAGGCCGGCCAGAAGGTGATCGCCCGAATCGTCAAGGCGCAGGCGCAATTCCCCGGGCGCGTGCTGTTCCTCGAGAACTACGACATGGAACTCGCGCGCTACATGGTGCGCGGCTGTGACGTGTGGCTCAACAATCCCGTGCGGCCGCTCGAAGCGAGCGGCACTTCGGGCATGAAGGCCGCTATGAACGGCGCCCTCAACGTGAGCATTCTCGACGGCTGGTGGCCGGAGGGCTGCGAACACGGGGTGAACGGCTGGGCCATCGGTGACGAGACGGCGGGCGATGACGAGCAGGATGCCGAGTCGCTGTATTCGGTGTTCGAGAACGAGGTGATGCCTGCTTGGAGCGACCGGGATCGCTGGGTTCGAATGATGCAGGCCAGCATCCAAATGGGCGTTTCCAAGTTCTCCTCGGACCGCATGGTCCGCGAGTACTTCGAACTCATGTACGCGGACGGCGAAGCTCCGGCCGCGGCCAGCACCGCCGCGGCACCCGCGGCGATCACGACGAGGGCGTAAGACATGGCGGTGGATGTTCTCGCATTCGGGCCCCACCCTGATGATGCCGAGATCGGGGCCGGCTCGACGCTGCTGAAGATGAAGGGGCTGGGGCACCGCACCGGGATCGTCGACATGACGACGGGCGACATGGGCTGGGGAAGCCCCGAGATCCGCCTTGGTGAGTGCGCGGCGGCCGCGAAGATCCTGCAGCTCGACGTTCGCGAGAACCTCGATCTGGGCGATTGCCGGATCGAGGACACGTTCGAGAACCGCCGCGCCGTCGCGGGGATGATCCGCAAGCACCAGCCGCAGATCGTGCTGGCGCCCTACTACAACTTGCCGATCGGGCGGGGCCTGGGGCACAACGATCACTACAAGACCGGCCAGATCGTCTCCAACGCCTACAATCTCGCGCACCTGAAGAAGGCCCCGGTGCCGGGCGAGCCGCACCAGGCGAAGGCGATCTACTACTACTTCCTGCCCATGGGCACGGTGCCGTCGTTCATCGTCGACGTATCGGCCCAGTTCGACGCATGGATCGCGGCGCTCGATTGCCACCAGAGCCAGTTCCACAATCCCGACAAGCCGCGGCTCGCGGACCAGCCGAGCGTGCGTGAAGTGTTCGAGACCGTCGCGCGCTACTGGGGCTGGCAGATCGGCACGAAGTACGGCCAGGCCTTCCTGACCACGTCGCCGCTGCGTATCGGGGATCCGATGCAGTTGGTCAAGGATGTCGTTCCGCGGCCGTAATGTGACGACGCGCGCGGTGACCTGCCCGCAGCGCGGCCGGACTGTGGGTGTTCGTTGGACGCTCGCGCTCGCCGTTGTCGCCGGCGCGATGTGCGTGGGGCCAGTGTACGGAGCGAACGCCCCGCACTGGGCACCGCTGGCGAAACGCGTCTCGGCGCATGCGGCGCGGGTGCGGCTCGATGAGCCCAATGCGCCCGGCGGCCTGGGATGGAGCGCCGCGATCACGCCCGTCACGCAGCAGGTGATCGACGAGGATCGCGCGTTTCGCGCGGACGTGCTGAGCGAGTTGGATGCGATCGAGCGCAGCGGTGCAGCGCTGAGTCCGCGTGCCCGCGCTGATGCGGCGTTGCTGCGCGGGCGGCTCGAGCAGTGGGCGATCGAGCGCGACGAGCTGCTGCGCTTCGAGACCGACCCCGGCTATGTCTGCGCGCGCGTCGATGACACGTTGCGCGAATTGCTCGCGGGGCGTCAGGGCGCGCTGTGCCGCCGGCTGCCGCTGGCGACGCGGCGCCTGCGCGCGGTGCCCGAGTTGCTGCGCGCGGCGAAGGTCGGCCTGCGCGAGCCCTCAGCGCTATCGATCGAATTCGCGATCGCGCGGCTCACGCGGGCGTTGGAGTTGTATCGCAAGACCATGCCGTCGGCGCTGCTCGATTGCCGCGAGTCCGGCGCGATGGCGCACTTCGCCACCGCCGACACGCAGGCGGTGCGTGCCCTCGAGCAGCACATCGAGTGGCTACGTGGGCCAGCGCTCGAACGCGCGAGCGGAGAAGGGCGCATAGGCCGCGAACGTTTTGCGCGCTGGCTCTCGGCTGCCAGTGGCGACACACTCCCGTTGGATTCCCTGCGCGCGCGGGCGCAGCGGGAACTCGACGCCATGGGCCCGCTCGCGGACTTGTCGGGGCACACTGTGAGCGCAGATTCCGCGCGCGTCGTCGCGACCGTTCGCCTGCTCGAGGGACGCGCGCGGCGCAATGGACCGGGTTCTTCGCGATGGCTGCGCACGGTCCTCGGCCGTCGCGAAGTGGCTCTCGCATGGGCGCCGTACGCGGCCGCGATTCGCGAGGGCTCGCGCGGCGGGGCGTCCGCGTCCGTGCGATTCGCGCCGAGCCGGCTCGATCTTGTCGGCGCGCTGGCCGAACTCGACCTGCAAACCGGCGCCGCGCCGTTCGGTGACGTGATGCAGCGCTTCGTGCGCGACGCCGGGCTCGACACCGTCTCGGCGCGGTTCGCCGCGGAAGCGAGCGTCATCACGCCCGCGCGTGCGGTCACCACGCTGGCGACATGGAACCTCGAAGCGCTGCGTGCGGAGACGGTGCGCGCGCTCCCTTCGCGGTTCTCGGCGGAAGTGTTCCTGCGTGAAGTCATCGAAGCGGGTGCGGTGCCCGTACCTGCGATACGCGATGAAGTTCTGCTGCGTCTTCACGCCCGTAAGGCGTCGGCCGCCGGGCAATAGGCCCGCTCACGGGCGGCGGAGATGTCGCGTTCACGCCAAGTCTCGCGGAATCGCACCGAAAGCATTGACCCTCACCGGGTCGCACGCTAAGTTCCGCCCTCGGTTGACCGATACCAAGGATGGTTCGGACGCCTGTGCCTTAGGATGAGGTGGGAGGGTTTCGCATGACGATTCGGCATTGGCGCCTCGCGCTCGCCGCACTGGTGATGTTGGTTGCAACGCTGGGGTTCGACGCCCCGCAGTCCTCGGCCGCGACCGCCCGCACGGTCTCCAAGTCCCGCGCGTCCGCACGCATCACGCACCGCAAGCCCACGCGCAAGGCGACCCGCGCCCGTCGCGTTCGCCGCGCCCCGCCCGGGGGCATCTACGCCCGCTGCGCGGTGGTGATGGATCCTGTGACGGGGACGGTGCTCTACCAGAAGAACGCCGACCGCAGCGCGCCCATCGCCAGCATCACCAAGTTAATGACCGCGATGGTGTTCCTCGAGCAGAAGCCAAACCTGCTGCGTGACGTCGAAGTGACGCGCGAGGAGCTCTACCAGGGCGGCCACACGCAGTTGCGCGAGCACGAAACGCTGCCACTCGGCGACCTGCTGCACATGAGCCTGATGTGCTCCGATAACGTCGCGACGCGTGTGATCGCGAGAGAGTCGGGGCTGTCGCGCGGGGACTTCCTCGCGCGCATGAACGCCAAGGCCGCCGAGCTCGAGTTGCGGGACACGCGCTTCGTCGAGCCGACCGGGCTCGACGAGAACAATATTTCCACGGCCAGTGATGTCGCGCACCTGTTGCAGGCCGCGGCCGGGCAGCCGCTGATTCATTCGATCACCACGACCTCTTCGTACGAGTTCTCGACGGGCCGTCGCGATCACCTGATCAACAACACCAATCGCCTGCTCAAGAGCCGCTACCAGATCCTCGGTGGCAAGACCGGCTTCATCAACGAGTCCGGTTACTGCTTCGTGACGTGGCTGCGTGCCGATGGCCGCGACCTGATCGCGGTGGTGTTGGGTGCGCCGACGAACGCCACGCGTTTCGCCGACGTCGTGCGCATGGTGCAACGCACCGTTGCCACCGGCTTCGCTCCCGCGAAGTCCTGAGCTGAGGCGGCCCGCGGCGTTCCTGATTGTGAACGCCGTACAGGGTGGGATCCAGGCGGGACACGCCGCGCGCTGAACACCGCGTCGTGCAAGCTGCACGGCCGCCGCGCCAATTCGCCCGTTGTGGCCTGCCCCAATGGCCGGAACCGTGCTGAATCGCGTGCCACGCTTGCGGCCGGGGGATTGCATGGGGTGGGAGTGGACTACTCCGATTTGAGCCCCAGTGCCCTACTCGCCATAACCGAAGCCGAAGGAGACCAGGGATGTCTCGACCCGCGCGCGCCCGAAAGCCCCAATCCACGAAGGCCGGCCGCCGCATGATGGCCGAGAGCGCAACGTCGTCCGTCAGCCAGTCTTCGGATCGCGAGGCCACGCCTCGCCCGCGCGCGACCTCCGGCACCGCCGGTTTGCCACCGTCCGTCGCCCGCCAGGTCCAGCGCGAAATGGAGCGCCTGCGCCGGTTGCCGCCGGGTGCCCCGGAGTCGGCGCATGTGCGCGCGTATCTCCAGTGCGTGTGGGCGCTGCCGTGGCAGCGCACGCAAGGCGAGATCACGGATCTGTGCGCCGTGGAGCGCACGCTCGAGCAAGAACATCTCGGGCTGTCGCGCGCCAAGGAGCGCATCGTCGAGTACCTCGCCGTGCGCAAGCTCAAGCCCGATCTCCAGGGACCCACGCTGTGCCTCGTCGGGCCTCCGGGCACCGGCAAGACGTCGCTCGGTGCTGCGGTCGCGCGGGCACTCAACCGGCCGTTCGTGCGCATCAGCGTGTCCGGTACCTCCGAAGCCGGCGAGCTGGTCGGCATCAGCCGCAATCTTCCCGGCGCCCAGCCCGGCAAGATCGTGCAGGCGCTGCGTGAGGCCGGTGCCAGCGATCCCGTGCTGATCATCGACGGCGTCGACCGCCTGCTCAGCGAGTCCGGGCTCGGCGTGCTCGAAGTGCTGCAGGAATTGCTCGATCCTTCGACCAACCGTAGCTTCGTCGATCACTACGTCGGGCTGCCGATCGATTTGTCGAACTGCATCCTGCTGCTGTGCGCGAACCACATCGAGCTGGTGCCTGATGCGCTGCAGGAGCGCATCGAGTTGATCGAGGTCCCCGGCTACAGCGAGGACGAAAAACTCGAGATCGCGCAGCGCTTCCTGGTGCCACGCGTAATTCTGGAGCACGGCTTGTCGCCCAAGGACGTCGTGTTCTCGAGCGACACGCTGCGCGCCATGGTGCGCCAGTACACGCTCGAGGCTGGAGTGCGCGGGTTGTCACGCCAGATCGCAACGGTTTGCCGCAAGGTCGCGCGCGCGCGCGCCACCGGCGACCGGCGGCGTCATGTCGTGCGCGAGTCCGATCTCGAACGCCATCTCGGCCATCGCGTGTATCACCACGAGGCCGTCAACAAGCACGATGAAGTCGGCGTCGCCTACGGCCTCGCCTGGACGCCCGCGGGCGGCGAGTTGCTGTCGGTCGAAGCGCTGAAGATGCCTGGCACTGGCCGCGTCGTCACCACTGGCCAGCTCGGCGAAGTCATGAAGGAATCCGTGCAGGCCGCGCATTCCTACGTGCGCTCACGCGCCGACATGCTCGAGATCGAAGCCGAGGTGTTCCAGAACTGCGACATCCACGTGCACTTCCCGATGGGCGGCGTGCCGAAGGACGGGCCCTCCGCCGGCATCACCATCGGCCTCGTGATCGCGTCGGTGTTGAGCGACCGCCCGATCCGCCACGACGTCTGCATGACCGGCGAAGTGAGCCTGCGCGGCAAGGTGCTGATCGTGGGAGGCCTGCGCGAGAAGGCGCTCGCCGCCTACCGTGCCGGGTTCAAGACGATGATCTTCCCAGAAGCGAACTCGAAGGATCTCTCGGACATTCCGGCAGACGTCCGCAAGCAGATCGAGATGGTTCCCGTCTCGACGATGGACGAAGTGCTGGCCGTCGCGCTGCACAGAATCATCGTGCCCTCGGGGACGGCGGGCGGGTTTATTATTGAGGTCGAGGAAGAGGAAGAAGAGTAGCGGCGGCGCGGGGCGCTCCTACGGCTCCTCGCCCTCGACGTCCTCATCGCGCACGACACCGCCTCGCTCGAGCGCTCCCAAGTAGTCGGCGATGATCGCGCGTGCGTCTTCGGCTTCGCCGCTGGCCACGAGGATCTCCCCCCAGTGCGTGGTGTTCCAGTCGCGGCGCACGGTGCCGTAGCCGGGCAGGGTCGCTGGCCGCAGCACCGTGCGGATGCCGGCATTCTCGAGCACGCCGCAGAGCAGCGCTCCCGATGCAGCGTCCGGCACACGGTGCACGGCTAGCGGGGAGCCTGAGCGGTCGTCGAGGGGCGGCTCATCGCCCAGCACCACGCGACATTGCGGGCAGGCGGCGATGGCGTCTTCATAGGCGCGGCCACAATCGGGGCAGAACTTCATGCGCGAGCTCCCGCCGCGCCGAGAAGAGCGTTGCCGTGGGCCATCGTCACGCGCGGGCTCCCGCGCCGGCGTAACGCTCGCGCAGGATGCGCACGGCCTCGGTCACGCGATCGGCGCGCGTGGCGAGCGACATGCGCATCCAGTCGGTGTACTCGGGACCGAACGCGGTGCCCGGCAGCACCGCTACACCCAGCTGCAGCCATTCGTCGACGAGCCCCCACAAATCCTTTTCGCCGCGCGCCGCACTCACATTCGCGAATACGTAGAACGCGCCGCTGGGTGAAGGCACGGTGATCGCGGATTGACCCTTGAGCCCCGCGAGCATGAGGCCGCGCCGCTCGTCGTAGGCGTTGCGCATGGCTTCGACGCAGTCCTGCGAACCATTGACGGCCGCGGCGCACGCGGACTGCACGGCGGGGAACACACCATGCGTGGTGTAGAACGACAGGATCGGTCCCATCACGTTACGCAGCGACGGCGGCGAAACGGCGTAGCCCACGCGCCAGCCGGTCATGGCGTAGGACTTGGAGAAGGTGAACGCGCTGATGGTGCGCTCGGCCATGCCGGGCAGCGAGGCGATGCTGATGTGCCGCGCGCCGTCGTAGAGCAGGTGCTCGTACGCTTCATCGCTGACGACCCACAACCCGCATTCGATCGCGACGTCGGCGATCGCCTGCAGTTGTCCACGCGTCAGCACGGCGCCGGTCGGGTTGTTCGGTGAGTTGAGGTAGAGGCCGCGCGTCTTCGGTGTGATCGCGGCGCGCAAGGCGTTGGCGAACTCGGCATCCGACCAGCGTCCGCTCATCAACTCGAGATACACGGGCAGCGTGCGGTACGTGACGCCATCGAGGAAGCCCACGAGCTTGGGGATCGCCATCCAGTGCGGCGACAGCACGAGCAGCTCGTCACTCGACTTGAGCAACGCCTGGAACGCACAAAACAATGCGTGCGTGCCGCCGAGCGTCACGGTGATGTCGTCGATGTGACAGTCGAGCTTGTTCTCGCGTGTGAGCTTCGCGGCGAGCGCTTCGCGCAGGTTGCGTTGGCCTCGCGCGTCCGGGTAGTGCGTCTCGCCGCCACGCGCGGCGCGGTCCAACGCGTCGACAATGTGCGGTGGCGTGTCGAAGTCGGGCTCGCCGCGTTCCAGGTGGACGACCGGCAGGCCCGCCTCGTCACGGGCGCGGGCGGCGGCCATGACGCGGCCCAGGTCGGAGGTGGAGCGCAACAGCGGGCGATCAGCAATGAGTTCGAACATGTCGGATGGGCCTTTTGGGGGGGCTCGCAAATTGCAATGAATGACCATTCTGTCACCGAGCCGGGCGATCGTGAAGCGGATTCGGGGAGCGGGACGGCTTCAAGTCGCCGTGGTCGCGGGCCGATAAACAGGGAGGCCACTCAACGCCCATTTACTCGCGCGCGCCCGGAGGACCATCCCGTGTCCCATTACGAACTCCGCGACATTTCTGATCGCCTTGCCCGCTCCAAGGATGCCGAGGCCGTCGCTCACGAGTTTCTGGGCGCGCTGCAGACCGCGCACCCGACATGGCACGCCACGCTGGCGTTCTATGAGATCAGCCGCGATGCGCTGGTGAAGCTCTACGAACGCGAGCGCGACCAGTTTCGCAGCCGAGACATCAAGGTGCTCGTCGATCAGTTGCCACCGCGCATGATCCGCAACTTCTTCCATCCGAACGCCGCCATCGAACCGCACGGCCGCCACGCGCCTCCGGGCGGCGTGCAGACGCCGCCGATGTTCGAGCCGGATCTCAACGATGCGGTGCTGCTGCGCGCGCTGCTGCCGGTCGCCACATGGCAGTCGGCGATCTGCCTGCCGCTCGCCGACCGCGGCGAGATGCTGGCCATCCTGACGATCGTGAGTCCGAAGAAGGGCGAGTTCGGCCCCAAGACCATCGATGACATCGCACCGCTCAAGACCATGGCGGCATTCGCGCTCGCCGAACGGCTGCACCTGGCTACGCACGCCGCGATTGAGCCGGATCCGCAGGCCGCGAGCCGCGCGGCGGCCGAGTTCCAGGAACGCGTCGAGCAGTTGAGCATCCACGCGCGCGAGCTGGAAGAGGTCAGCGAGAAAAAGCAGGCGGAGGTGCGCCACCTGACCGAGCAGCTCGGCGGGCTCGACAAGCACTCGCACGACTATCGCGATGAGCTGCAGCGCGTGAAGTCGGCGCTCGAGGACATGGAAGCACGCTCGGCGCGCGCCTCGGTGGGCCTGAGCGAAGCTTCGGCGCAGCTGGAGCTGGCGCGCGAGCAACTCGGTGAGCAGCGGCGCACACAGGACTTCCTGCGCCAGGTGTTCGCCTCGCTCGCGGACGAGCATGACCCGCGGCAGTTCCCGGGCAAGGTCGTGGGTTGGCTGACGGAACAGTTCGGTGTTGAGCGCTGCAGCGTCATGCTGATCGATCGCAGCGGCTACCTGATGCGCATCGCCGAACAGCACGGCATCCCGCCCGAAGTCGCGGAGCGTGTGCGTGTGCGCGTGGGGCAGGGCGTCTCGGGCTGGGTGGCGCAGCATCGGAAGCCGTTGTTCGTGCGGCAGCCGGAAGATGCTCCGGCGGACGTTTCACGCAACGTTGATGAGACCTACCGCAACGAGTCGTTCATCTGCGTGCCGATCATCTTCAATGGCCGCTGCACGGGCGTGTTGAATCTGACGAACCGCAGGGATGGCCAGCCGTTCAACGACGCCGACCTCGAGCGCGCGGTGCTCGCGGCCGGCGTGTTCGCGATCACGCTCGGCGCGAACGAGGTCGTGCGGCGCGCGTTGGCCTGGGCGGCGTAGCGGCGCTTCGTCGCGAGATAGATCTACGAGGCATTCGCGCTCGCGCAATCGCGGGCGCTGCGCCCAGCGCTTGGCGTTTCAACAGAGCCGCTTCCTGCGCCTGCCGCTTCAACAAAGCCGCGAACTCCCGCAGCGCCTGCGCGTGTGCTGCGAACGCGATGTTCCGTGGCGGGCGCGTCAACGGGAAGTACTTCGCCTCGAGGGCGTCATCCCCGGGCGTCAGCGTGCCACGCACGCCGGCCGCCACGTAGAGCACGAGGATGGCGCGTACGCGTGGATCATCGAGCCCGGCGTAGACACCGAACAGTTCACCCAGCCGGGCTCGCAGTCCCGTCTCTTCGAACAGCTCGCGCGTCGCGCATTGCCTGGGCGTCTCGCCGTACTCCATGAACCCAGCGGGGAGGCACCATGTGCCCACGCGCGGCGCGTACTTGCGCTTCACCAGCAGTACCTCGCCGTCGCGGTGGACGATCACGCCCGCGGCGGGAGCGGGGTTGCGATAGTGGATGTAGCCGCACGCGGGGCAGGTGGGGCGGCTCTTGCCGAGATCGTCACGCGGCACGAGCGGCGTGGCGCACAGCGGGCAGAATCGGACGCGGCTACGGTCGGTCATGGTGGCCGCGAACACTAAGGGCGAGTGCGGCGCGGCGCAACGAATTCGCAGCGGGTAGCGCAAAGCTCCACGCAACGAAATCGCCCGGGCGGCGCTGGCCACCCGGGCGTCTCGTTCTTGCCCGGACTGCTCATTCAGCTCGCGCTTCATGAGTGGTCCGGGCTTCGTCCTTCGAGGCTCGAAGGAGCGCCGCGCTGCACCTTCCATCCAGTACATCGCCCCTAGCTGACACCTTTACGGTGCGGATGGGTTCGGATCGGCGCTCCTCCGCAGCCCCGAGACTGCGGACTCCGGTTTACCGGTGGTTCGACTTGAGCTCCTCGCGGAGCTGGTCCAGCTGTTCCCTCAGTTGCTGCATTTCTTCGCGGAGCTGGTCCGTGCCCTCGCGATCGGCCGACATTCCGCGGCGCTCCGTGCCGTCCTCGTCGCCCTGGATGACGATGCGCTTCACACGGCGCTGGCCGTCCGGGCTCTGCCACTCGAACGTCTTGTTGTTGCCCTTCGACTTCCAGTTCATGCCGCCCGGGCCAGTGCGGAAGCGCATCGCCTGCGGCGCATCCCCGAGCTCGGCGTTCACCGTCTGCTTTGCGCCGTGGCGCAGCAGCGTGATCGAGACCGACTTGTCGCTCGAACGTACGGCTTCGGTCAGTTCGCCAGCGTCTTGGACCTGCTTGCTGTCGACACGCTGGATCACGTCGCCGGCGCGAATGCCCGCCTTCTGCGCGGGGGAACCATCGACGACGTCGAGCACCAGGGCGCCCTTGGCATCGCGCGAACCGAAGTACGTCGCGAGGTCAGGGTTCAGGCTCTCGATGCGCACGCCCAGTCGGGCGCGGCCCATCATGCCGTTGCCGAGCATGTCCGGCAGGCGGCTCAAGATGTCGTTGTCGTCGCCCTCGCTATCGTTGTCGCTGTCGCCGTCGTGGTCCATGAACACGCGCGGCGCGCCGTGAGTTCCGGGCGCATCCGGGGTCTGGATCTCGAAGTGGCGCATGCCGCCCATGCCCTTCATTCCCTTCATGCCGTGCATACCCTGCATGCCCTGCATCCCGCTCATGCCCTTCATCCCACTCATCCCGGGCATACCCGGCATGGGGGTATCCTCATCGGAATCGCCGCCCTCGGGCCGCGAGGCGAGCTTGGCGCGCAGTGACTTCTTCGCACCGTCGCGCACCACCAGGATGTCGATCGAGGCGTCTTCGCTGGCTGACCCCACCGCTTCGACGAGGTCGCCGGGCGAGCCGACGTCCTCGCCACCCACACCCACGATCACGTCGCCACGCTCGACGCCCGCGCGGTCGGCCGGGCTGTCGGGAACCACGCGGGTGACCAGCGCGCCCGCGCCGTTGTAGTTCATGCCCTCACGCAGCTCGGGCGTGATGTCCTGGCTGTAGACACCCAGCCACGCGGTGGCGCTGGCCGGGTGGGCGCAGGCGATCCCGGCGATCGTGACCAGCCCGACGAACAGTGACATTGCGGTTCTACGCATGCTGTACCCCCTGTGCTAGCTTCGGCCCGCAGGCGACGGGAGACCCGCCCAAGAGCGGAGTTCCCGCCGCCTGCCTTGTGTGTCCGGCCGCTTCCGCCCTGCTTAAAACAGCGCATGGGGCCTTGCGGTTCCGGCGAACTCATCTTCCGTACTGCTTCTGACATTTGGGCCACGACTTGAGAGTCAACGACCTGTTAAAGCTGAATATCCAGGACCTCGCGCTGGGCGGAAAAGCCATCGGCCGGCAAGAGGGCTGCGTCGTGTTTGTCGACCGCGGCCTGCCCGGGGACCTGGTCGAGGCCCGGATCACCCGCAAGAAGTCGAGCTACGCCGAGGCCAAACTCATCAAGGTCGAGACCCCGTCGGATGCCCGCGTCGAGGCCCGCTGCGCGCACGTCAACGTATGCGGCGGCTGCCGGATGCAGGAGCTCCCTTACGACGCGCAGCTCGAGTTGAAGGAGCGCCAGGTGCGCGACGCCCTGCGTCGCATCGGCGGACAGGCCGACGTCACGGTGCGCTCGATCCGCCCGGCGCCCTCGGTGTTCCGCTACCGCAACAAGATGGAATTCAGCTTCCACCCGCAGGCCGACGGCACGCCGGTGCTCGGGCTCCACGAGCGCGGCACCTTCGACCGCGTGTTCGCCGTCGACGATTGCTGGATCACCAGCGAGCTGGTGGTGCAGATCGTGAAGCTGACGCAGCGCTTCGCCATCGCGCACGACTGGCAGGCCTACCATCCCTCGCGGCACACCGGCATGCTGCGCTACCTCGTGGTGCGGCACCTGAAGCACACGGCGCAGTGCGCGGTGCACCTGGTCGCCGCGTCGGAGGCGGTGCCCGGAGTCGCCGAATGGGCGCGCGAGGTGGCGGCGACGTCGCCCGAGATCCGCAGCGTGACGCTCGGCCTCAATCGTTCGCGCGCCAATATTGCGACGGCCGACGAAGAGCGCATCCTCCACGGCGACGGGCTGGTGCTCGAGCGGCTGCTCGGACTCGAGTTCGAAGCGCGCTCGACGGCGTTCCTCCAGACGAACAGCGCGCAGGCCGAGGCGCTGTATACCGCCGCGGTCGAGGCGGCGGAGCTCACGCCGAACGACTCGGTGCTCGACCTCTACTGCGGCACCGGCACGCTGACGTTGTTGATGGCGCGGCATGCGCGCGAGGCGGTCGGCGTCGAGAGCGTCGAAGACGCCGTCACGCGCGCTCGCGAAAACGCGATTCGCAACGCGATCGAGGGCACCCGTTTTGTCGCGGGCGAGACGCGCGCCGTCCTGCGTGAGTGGGCGAGGGGCGAGCGCCCGGGCGGCGTGAAGCCCGATGTGATCGTGGTGGACCCGCCGCGCGCGGGCCTGCATCCGCGCGTGGTGTTTCGCGTCGCCGAGCTCAAGCCGCGGCGCATCGTGTACGTCTCCTGCAACCCAGCGACCTTGGCGCGCGACGCCGCCGACTTCACGAAGTATGGCTACACCATGACCGAGACCGAGCCGTTCGACATGTTCCCGCACACGCCGCACATCGAGTGCGTAGCCAGGTTCGAGCGATCCCCCGCCGCGGCCAGCTGAGCCGGGACCCGAGCCGTGATGCGAGCTGCGGCGGCGCTGCGGAGACCCGCCTGCGTTGCCAACGGCATGACAATCTGGCACTCGCTCATGCTAGCCTTGTACTCATGAAATCGTGCCTGCTGGCTGTGCTTGTGGCCGCGTTGCTCGCCCCCATGGCGGCGCATGCCGCGGGGTTCGTCCCCGACCAGGGACTGTATCGCGTCTACCAGCAGGACCACCTGTTGGGGGTCGAGCGCATCAACTTCGAGCAGCGCAGCGACAGCCTCGTGATGACCTCGAAGATTCGCCAACGTTTGCCGCGTGGTCTGAGCCAGCAGGACACGCTCGCCAAGACCGCCATGCTCGTGCTCGGCATCAAGGACGGCGCGTGGCGTTCGTACCAATCCTACGAACAGATGAACGGCGATATGCTGACGCGGATCCTGACCGTTGCGGACACGACTTACACGTCGCTTCGCCAGGGCAGCGAGGGTGGCTTCGGCGACACCTTCGCGTCTCCGCCGGGCCGCGTTTACGTCGTGGACCCGCAGGTGTTCGCATTGTTCGATGTGTTGTGCCGCGACATGCACGCGCAAAGCTTCGAGGAGCGGACGGTGACGCTGCTGTATGTGACTTCGCGTGACACGGTGGTCACGGCGCGGGTCAAGCGGTTGGGCAAGGTGCCGTTCAAGCTCGGCAAAGAAACGGTGACCGCTGAAAAATTCAGCATCACCGATCCATGGTCCGAGTTCATCGCGTGGGTCTCGCCCAACGGCCGGATGTTGCGGCTGACGCTTCCCGCGGTGGGGCTGCGCGTAGATCGCGATCCGGCTTCGCTCAAGACGCATCCCGTCGCGAGGACGAACACCCCCGTACCGTCCGGCATCCCGTCGATCACGGCGACCTACGACTTGCCGGCCAAGCCTGGCAAACCGGAAGCGCCTGCGACGCCTAAGCCTGACCCGGCTCCCGCGAAGCCCGGACGCTGAGCCACTCGCTCAGCAGCCGCACCCCAAACCCGGTGGGGCCGCGCGATTCGTGCGGCCGCTCGCTGGGCGCCCAACCGGTGGGCGAGATATCCAGGTGCGCCCATACCATGCCGCGGGCGAAGCGTCGCAAGAACGACGCGGCGATCGAGGCGCCGCCCTGTTGGCCGGCCGAGTTGACCAGGTCGGCGGTATCGCTGCGCAATTCGTTCGCGTATTCATCGAACAGCGGCATGTGCCAGAGCCGCTCGCCAGTGCGCTCGCCGGCGCCCAGCAGTTCGCCCGCCAGCGTGTCATCGCGCGTGAACATCGCTGCGGCGTGCGCGCCCAGCGCGATGCGTGCGGCACCCGTCAGCGTGGCGATGTCGACGACCACCTCGGGCTCGAGCCCGCGCGCGTAGCACAGCGCATCGGCTAGCACGAGACGGCCCTCCGCGTCGGTGTTGGTGACCTCGATCGTGGTGCCGTCCATCGCGCGCACCACGTCGCCGGGCTTGAAGGCGCGGCCATCGGGCATGTTCTCGGCGCACGGCAAGAGCCCGACGACGCGGAACGGCAGCTCGAGCCCGTGGAGTGCCGCGAAGGTGCCGATGATCGCGGCGGCGCCCGACATGTCGTACTTCATGCGCGTCATGTCGTCCTTCGGCTTGAGCGAGATGCCTCCGGTGTCGAAGGTGATGCCCTTGCCGATCAGCACCACCGTTCGCGCGCGTTCGCCGCGCTTGGGCTGGCGCACCGCCGGGCGCTCGAGGATCGCGAAGCACGGCGGATTCGGGCTGCCGCGGCCCACGGCGAGCACACAGCCGAGACCCAAGCGTTCGAGTTGCGGCACACGCAGCACGCGGCCTAAGGCGCCGGACTGTTCCGCCACGGCCTTCGCGCGTTCGGCAAGTTGCTCGGGCACCAGGTCCTGGCTCGGCGTGCACGCGAGATCGCGCGCGAGGCAGGTGGCTTCGGCGCGGCGCACGCCGATTGCGGTGGCGGGCGCGAGCGAGCGCGCTTGCTTTGCGTCGCCCAACATCCACTCGACCGCCTTGAGTGGCGGCAGCGCGTCGGTGCGGTAGGCGGTGAAGGCATAGTGCCCGAGGATGGCGCCTTCGGTGAGCGCCTGGACGCGCGCGGGGGTGGCGAGTTCCTCGCGCACTGCCGCCGACATGACGCGAGCGCGCAGTCCGCGCGCCCGGCGCGCGGCGGTGGCCGCGACCTGCAACAACCGCGGCGGCGTGAGCTCGTCGTTTGCGCCCAGCCCCACGACCAGCACGCGCGGCGCCTTGGAGCCGCGCGTGGGATACAGCACCGCGGCCTCGAGCCAGCGTCCCGTGAAGTCTCCCGATTGCCGCAATTGCTTGAGCGCTCCACCCGAGGCACGGTCGAACGCGGCCGCCGCGCCGCGCAGGGTGCGCTCGTGCTCGAACAGGAAAAACACCGCGATACCCGCCCGGCGTTCGTGGGGGAGACCGCTTCGCGTCGTCAATTCCATCGGGGATGCCTCGCGGGCGTCGGAGTTGTCTGCTGCAACCACAATCGGTTGCGGCGGACCGTATCGGAATGTCACGCCGTCGTCACGCGAAACGCTGGCAAATGCTTGATTGGGCGCGCCCATACTGGCATCCTGCCCTATCCACGGAATGCATCCGCGCCGGCTCCCGGCCCGACACTCAAGGAGGAACTCTTCATGCGTCGCTTGTCCGCACTTGCCGCAGTTGCCTTTTTCGCCGCCTTCGCGCTGACCGGTTGTGGCGCCAAGCAGACCGCCATGGACACCACGGCGAGCACCGACAGCCTGTTGGCGTCGAACCCGGTCGAGCAGCCTTCGGGCAGCATCACGCCGGAGGCCGACTTCAACCAGCAGACCCCGCCGGCCGAAACGCCGCCGGCTGCGACCAAGCCCGCATCGACGTCACCTAAGCCCAAGCCGAAGCCGAAGCCGGCTGCACCCGCGCCCGCCAAGGACCCGGGCGTCACGGTGGCTGCCGGTACCGCGCTGAACATCGGCGTCGACACGCAGGTGTCGAGCGAGACGGCGAACGTCGGCGACACGTGGACGGGCACCGTGAAGGAAAACATCATCGTCGGCGATCGCGTCGTGTTCCCGGCCGGCTCGGTGGTCAGCGGTGTGGTGACCGAAGCGCTGCCTGCCGCCAAGGGCTCACTGGCGCGGCTCGGGCTGGGCGTCACGGCGATCACGGTCAACGGCAATAAGATCGCGGTTGAAGGCGGCACGGAATCGATCGAAGCGGGCTCGCCGCGCGCGCGCAACCTTGGCGCGATGGCTGCGGGTGTGGGAGCGGGCGCCTTGATCGGCCGCGCGGTCGGCGGCAGCGGCAAGGGCGCCTTGATCGGCGGACTCATCGGTGGTGTTGCATCGGGCGCCGCAGTCGCCAAGTCGAAGGGCTACCAGGTCGTCATCAAGGAAGGCACCGTCGTGACCTTCAATGTGAAGGCCCCGGTCACCGTGCATTCCTAGTCGTTTGCACTACTGACGTATCGATTGATGGGGCGGATCCCTCTGGGGTCCGCCCCTTCTGCGTCGGTGCCGCGGGGCCGCCGTGCAGGAAACGATGCCGTGTATCTCCCTGCACTGGGAAATTCCACCCCGCCATCGCAGCCGCAACACTTTCCCGCCTTTCTGGACATGGCACACGAGGTGCCTTATCGAGCCGCGGTTCTGTAATCACGCGCAGGCTCTTGGCCTCGCCTCAAGGCTATGGATCTTCCAGGAGGAACAGGGAAATGATTCGCAAAGCAGGGTTGCTGATGCTGGGAATCGCCGCGATGGCGATGACGGGTTGTTCTTCAAACAGCACCGATCTGACGGGTTCGGGACTGACCACGGATCAGGTCAACGTGCAGACGTCGATCGTCGCTGCGCCCGAAATCGCCACGGACGGCTCGTACGATACGAGCGCGCCGAGCGACTTCAGCGTTGCCCACGTGGGCGGCGCCGCGCCGCTCAACGGTATCGGTAGCGAGGGCGGTCCCGAAGGGGAGCGGACCCCGCAGAACACGCAGCGTCGCTGGTGGCGCGTGATCACGGGCCGCACGACGAGCTTCGATTATGAATTCACCGAGCAGGATTCGAGTGGCCGCCCGACCGCGGCGCACATCACGGTGCACAAGCATTTCACGGGTACCCTGCACCTCCTGACGCCGGAAGTGTTGCAGGGCGTGGCCGGCGATTCGGTCGTGCAGCACGAATCGACGAAGCCGCTGGCCGATCACTGGGTTCGTCACCTGTGGCTGGCGCGCGTCTCCCCGGCGCTCAACCATGGCCGTCCGTGGCGGCTGGTCTCGGCCTCGGGCGTGAACGTGACCTCGGAGATCGAGGGCCCGGGCACGCAGCCGGTGATCCAGAGCATCCGCGTCCAGGCGGGCGAGGCGGACAGCACGTTCTCCGATCCGGCCGTGGCGATTCACTGGAACAAGCTGTGGTGCGCCACGCCGGGAACGCCGGTGACCATCACCGTCACGACGGGCGCTCCGGATGACATCGTCGTGCTGATGCACCGCGAAACCCGCGCGCCGCTGACGGCGAACGGCGACAATACCTATACCGGCACGTGGTACACGCCGGGTGATGCCGGCCTGAAGCACTTCGGCATCAACGCTATCTCCGCGGGCACCCTGGGCGATCCCGCCTCGGCGTACCACTCCAATGCCTGGCTGTTCCCCTATATCAACCGGGGCGAGGCGTACGGAGCGATGGCCAACGACGGACCTCGCTGAGACGAGACGGTTTCACTCGCGTCCCGAACGCGACAACGGGGCGGCCGCTACCTGGCCGCCTCGTTTTAGTTGCTACCTGACGTTACTTGGCTGGGATGAACTTCAGCGATACCGAGTTGATGCAGTAGCGCAGCCCCGTCGGCGCCGGTCCGTCCTCGAACACGTGACCCAGGTGGCCGCCGCAGCGGGCGCACACGACCTCATCGCGCTCCATCCCCAGACTCGTGTCGGCATCCTTCAACACGTGCGACGCGATCGCGGGCTGCCAAAACGACGGCCACCCCGTGCCCGAGTCGAACTTCTGCCCCGAGTTGAACAACGCGTAGTCGCACGCGGCGCAGTGATACTCGCCCTTGGCATGTTCGTTCCAGTACTTGCCCGTGAACGCGATCTCGGTGCCCTTTGCGCGCAACACGCGATACTGCTCGCGCGTGAGCAACTGCTTCCACTCCGCATCGGTCTTGACGATCCGGTCCGCAGCGGCGGCGGGCTTGGCGGCGGGCGTGGCGCGATGCGATGCGGGTTTCGGGTGCGGGCTGCGTGCGAACGCCACCGAAACCGCGGCGACCACCAGCAGGCCCGTGGCGAGGGCCAACAGCGAATGGAATTTCATGGCAGCGTAGCTCCTGTCCTGAAGGGCTAGAAAATGCTGGAGAGCCGCCCGGCACGCGGATCGCGTGGCGGTGGGTTCATTCCTACTACGCAACCGAACGCCCTTGAGATGAGTTTGGTTCCCGAAGGATTGCATGACAGCGCCCTGACCTCCGGGCGCTCATCCGATCCTGTGCGGGGCGCGTAGAGCGGGTGAAGACGGCACGCGTCCGGATGCTCCGGAAGCGTCCCGGCCGCTTCACCCAACCGCTCATTCAACAGGAGACTTTCAGATGAAGATGCTCAACGTAATGATGGTGCTGGCTGCGCTCGCGCCGGCGGCCGTGGGCGCCACCGTGATGGTGGGTGGCCAGGACATGTTGCCTGCCCGCGACATCGTCGACAATGCGGTGAACTCCGCCGACCACACCACGCTCGTCGCGGCGGTCAAGGCCGCGGGGTTGGTGGAGACGCTCAAGGGCAAGGGACCCTTCACGGTTTTCGCTCCGACCAACGCCGCGTTCAAGATGCTGCCCGATGGCACGGTCGAGAAGTTGCTGACCGCCGAAGGCAAGCCCACGTTGACGAACGTGCTGACTTACCATGTCGTCGCGGGCCGCATGACGTCCGACGACCTGAAGAAGGCGATCAAGGCGGGCAAGGGCTCGGCGCAATTGACGACCGTCAGCGGCGGCAAGCTGTGGGTGATGATGAACGGCCCGGCCAACATCGTGCTGAAGGACGAGCAGGGCAACATCGCCGACATCTCGACTTACGACGTGATGCAGTCGAACGGTGTGATCCACGTGATCGACCGCGTGGTGATGCCGAAGTAACCGCGACATCGCTAGGCCGCAACGTCCGAACCTCGCAACGTCGCAACGTCGCAACGCACGCGAGCCGGGGTCCCCACGGGATTCCGGCTCGAAGTGTTTTGGGTGCGGTCCGGGTGCTAGGCTGGCGGGCCCTAAGCCCTGCGTTCGTCACTTCACGCCCGCCGCGCAGCGCATTACCGTACGAGGGTCCACCCCCGGATGTCTTCGCCGCCCGCGCAGGAACGCCGCGCGCTGACGATCGTCTTGAGCGTGCTGATCATCGACATGATCGGCTTCGGCATCGTGCTCCCGGTGATGCCGGACCTGATCGTCGGGCTCACGCATACCACGCTGGGCGACGCCGCGCGCATGTCCGGCTGGCTGATGGGCGTGTTCGCCATCATGCAGTTCATGTTCGGGCCGGTGCTCGGCGGGTTGGGGGACCGCTACGGGCGGCGCCCGGTGATCCTCATCAGCATGGTCGCCTTCAGCCTCGACTACTTCATGATGGGGCTGGCTCCCACGTATGGCTGGCTGTTCCTGACGCGCGCCATCGCGGGGATCGCGGGCGCCACATTCGTGCCGGCGACCGCCTACATCGCCGACATCACGCCGCCCGAGCGGCGGGCCCAGAATTTCGGCCTGATCGGCGCCGCCTTCGGCCTGGGGTTCACGATCGGCCCGGCGATCGGCGGCCTGCTCGGCAGCTTTGGGACGCGCGCGCCGTTCTTCGTCGCGGGCGGACTCGCCCTGATCAACGCCGCAGCGGGGTTCTTCCTGCTGCCCGAGTCGCTGTCACCCGAGCGCCGGCGGCCGTTCGCGCTGTCCCGCGCCAACCCACTGGGCACGTTCCGCTCGCTGGCGCGGCACAAGCAGGCGCGTCCGCTGTTCGTGGCGTGGTTCCTGTGGATCCTCGCGCACCAGGCCTACCCGTCGACCTGGGCGTTTTTCACCAAGTTGAAGTTCGGCTGGAGCGACCACGCCGTGGGCCTTTCGCTGGCGTACGCAGGACTGACCATGGCGCTCGCGCAGGCCTTCGTGACGCGCCGGCTCATCCCCAGGATTGGCGAGCGCAAGGCCATCCTGCTGGGGCTCTCGATCGGCATGGCGGGGTTCCTCGCCAACGCGCTCGTCCCCTATGGCTGGATGCTGTACGCCGTCTCGAGCTTCGCGGCGTTGCAGGGCCTGGTGTTCCCCTCGATGAACTCGACCCTGTCCAAGCTGGTCGAGCCGAACGAGCAGGGAGAGCTCCAGGGCGGCGTCGCCAGCATGCAGAGCGTCGCCGCGATCATTGGGCCGCTGTTGATGACGAGCGTGCTGGCGCGCTTCACGAGGGCCGGCGGGCCGGTGTGGTTCCCCGGTGCGGCCTACGTGCTGTCATCGCTGCTGGCCCTGGCCTCGCTCATCGTGGTGATCACGCTGGCGCGCGGGGTGTTTGCCCGGGTGAAGCCGGCCTAAGCCTACGGTCCCGCGTTGAGGTCTTGGATTTGCCCCGGCGCAATGGTGTCGGTTCCGGCCGTGGTGGTCGTGGGCGCGTTGCTCGCGATCGACTTATTGCCGACATCGTCGATGGCCTTGATCGCGAAGAAGTAGATCGTGCCCGGGCTCAGGCCCGGGATCACAAACTGTTCCGCGCCGCCCGCGGACTTGGGCACGAGGGCATTTGAGACGAGGCCGACGCTGGCGAAGTTCAGGTCGGTGATGGGCACAGATGCGATGCGCACTTCGTAGAGTGCCGCTCTGCCACTGCTGCCGTCATCGCCGGTGGCGGTCCAGGCGAGTACCGCGCTGTTGTCCGTGGTCTGCGTCACGGAAACATTGAGGATGGGCGCGGGGGGCAGGATATCGACGCCCGAGGTGCCGAACGCCAGCGCGCCGATGTCCTTGCCGTCCGAGGCTGCGCCGATCGCCGGGGACCCTGCCTTCAGATGCGGGTCGAACCCGAACACTCCCGAGCCGCCGACGAACAACGGGTCGCCGAACTTGCTGTGGCACTCATCGAAGTCGTTGACGCAGGCCCTTCCCGTGGCGCCTGGGGAGCTCAGCGTGTTCGCCCACATCAGGGATGACGCAGCGCCCTTGTTGCTGAACAGCAGATTGTTGTCGCCCGAATAATAGCCGCCACTGACCGCCGCCGCCGAGACGGCGAACGCATAGCTGTTGCCATTGGGCGAGTAGAAAATGTTGTCCTTCACTTCTCCCGCGCCGCTCCATTCGAAGGCGCCGCCGGCGTAGGTGTCGCCCGCGCGTCCGTTGGTGCCGAGATAGACGAAGGTGTTGTGACGGATCACGCAATTGTCCGAGAATCCCGACATCTCAATCGGCGTGCCGGCGATGCTCAAGACGACGCAGTTCTGGATCGTGTCGCCCTGCGCGCCATTCTGCCAGTAAAGAGCGCCCGTGCTGACGGACTTCTCCTGGATGAACACGCAACCGTCGTAACGGTTGCCGACGACGGTGCCGGGGAACGAACCCGAAGCCGAGAGCAGCAGTTCATTCATGGAGCCGGCGCCGGCGCGGAACACCAGCGTATCGCGCAGGAACACCGTCTGGACCGTGTAGTCGCGGAAGTAGCCGAGTCCACACTCGTCGCAGGCGGAGGTGCGCGTGTTGGTGAAGTCGAAGTAACAGTCGATGAACTGGCCCGAGCGGCAGCCGTACAACTTGAAGGTGCCGTGATCGCCATTAGGGCCGATGGTCGCGATAAAGCGGCAGCGGCGGAAGATCAGCCCCTCCGTGGCGTTGACACGGATCGCCGGGCCATAGCCGTCCATATACATGTTGAACGAGCAGTTGTAGAGCGTGTCACGCTTCACCAGGGAAGCGCTCGGACCATTCAGGCCGCCCTCGACCCACACCTTGCTGCCGCTGAACGTCGAGTTCGCGAGCACGCAGTCATCGCCACCGAGCACGATCGACACCGATGCATTGGGCGCCTTGCACCACGAAACAGAATCACGCGCGCCGCCGAATACCAGCGTGCTGCTGTTGATCTGGACACCCTTCACGCTGATGTACTGCTTTGCCGAACCGCCGGTGCCGAACGTGATGCCCGCGACGATCGTGCTGGCCGGGTTCGAAAGGCTGCCGACGTAGGTGATGAATTTGGTGTAGGAGGTGCCGCTGGCGGCAGGCGCGATGGTGGCCGTGCCGTAGTCACCCGGGAGCAGTACGGCGACGTCGCCCGCTGCGAGCGAAGCGTTTGCCTTGCTCAGCGTCCAGGGCGCACCGGAGGTGCCCGCGTTGGAGGAGTTGCCCGTGGGCGAAACGAAGTAGGTGGCGGCCCCGGCCATGCTCGCGCACAGCACTGCGGCCGTGGCGATGAGTGCGACGATGGAGTGGCGGACGGTCAATGGGGTCTCCGCTGTTCAGGCATCGAGCCTGATAATGCTGCTTTCAGTCGCGCCGAACGTGTAGAGCTCTGAGCTGGGTGGGAGCGGTCGCAGCCCAAAGACGAAGCTTCCGACGCCGGGGAGGACGGAAGGGTTCGCCTTAAAGCCCGCGCCCGGCATCGCAAAAGGTGTGCCCACAACGGCATCAAGCTCTTCGTGCGAAAGCGGTTGCGGGACTACGACATGACAAAAGGAGCCAATCCGGCGGGCCGGGTCGAGAAGGGCAAATTGACTGCCCCTAGACGCAGACCGCAATAAACTCGCCCGCACTTCAGGCGATTCGGAACCGAAACATACGGTCCCGTATACCCCGTGTCCAGAAGATGGAGCCCGTTTTGTTGGTCTATTTCCATGACATGGACTGGACGTGTGGTGTGTTTCGGGGTGCCGTCGGCGCGTCGGCGCAGCAGGACCGTGGGCGCTACTGACGCGGTCGAGCGAACAGGGAGTCCCACGCCGCCAGCGCCGGCTTGGGGCTAAGGTCGACATCGACGAGCCCGAGGTGCGCGAACGGGGCGATCTCCACCGGCCACACGGTCAAGTCGAGATCGGTGAAGGTGAGCTGGAACCAGCCCACGGCGCGCGTCGCGTCCAGCAATTGGGCCTGGCGGATCATGTACTGCCGTTGCAGCGCCGGACTGGTCGCCGTGGCCGAAACCGTCTCGTAGGACCAGCCGCCCTCCGTGACGAGCATCGGCAAGCCGGTGCCGAAGGCAACGCGCGAGTAGTAGTCGTTCGGCAGACTGTCGGGATGCGTGAAGCCGGCGAGGTAGGGGTACGACGACAGCCCGATCGCCTGCATGAACGGGAAGTCGGCGAGGTCCTGGGCAATGCCCACGAATCCACCGCCGCTCGTCAGCACGCCCCACGCCACTTCCATCTGGATGCTCACCAACAGCGGAACACGCGAGTCCCGCAGGCGGATGTCGGCCGCCGCGGCGTTGCTCATCTGCACGACCGCGTTGTAGATGGGCGATGGGGACTGCACGCGAATCAAGTTGGTCTCGAGTGCCAACCCCAGATAGTCGGGATGCAGCAGCGCATCCATCGCCACCGCGTAATCGCGATAGAGCTGCTGGATTGCGGGCTCAGCGATGCTGCGGCCCGCGTGGACGAGCGGGTTGGATTCGGCCGCGCGATTGAGACCGTTCGCCGGATCGATCATCACGACCAGCCGCAATTGCTTGGCGCGATAGTACTGCGCCAGCGGCAACTGGTTGCGCAATACGAACGAATCGGCGGGCACTCCCGCGAGCAGCGAGTCCCACGGCACCTCGTCACTCATGATCGCGCCATCGCTGCGCTGGGACCACAGATTGATGTTCGCCAACAACTGGTCGAACACCAACCGCGGCGGAATAGCGGAGAAGCCCATCATGAACGTGCGCGGCGGCAGCGACGAGCGCGGCGCGGTGGAGTGCTTGGAGCAGCCTGCGAGCGCGACGATGGTCGCGATTGCGAGTGCGGTGAGTGTGGCGCGCCATGCGCGCAGCGGCGAGCGGTGGCTTCGATCGGGCATGCGCGCCGCTACACCGCCTTCGGCAGCTCCGCCGCGATCGCCTTGAGTTCGTTCGAGTGGATGTTCGACAGCAGGCCGAGCGTCTGCAGTTTGTTGAAGCCCTCGAGTGCGGCGACCTTGTAGCACTCGGCGAGCGTCGGGTAATTGAACACCGTGCGCACGAAGAACTCGAGCGTGCCGTCGAGTGCCATGACGGCCTGCCCGATGTGCACGAGCTCGGTGGCCTGCGTACCCATCGCCCACACGCCGAGGATCTTGTGCGTGTCGATATGGAAGATGAGCTTCAGCATGCCGTGCTCGTCACCGAGGATGTGGCCGCGCGCGATTTCGCGATAGCGCGCGACACCCGTCTCGAACGGCACCCCGGCGGCCGTCAGGTCGCGTTCGTTGCGGCCGACCCACGAGATCTCAGGGATGGCGTAGATGCCGAACGGGAACAGTTCGGGGATCGACGTGCCCGGCATGTCGAACGCATGCAACGCGGCGAGGCGGCCCTGCTCGGCGCTCGTGGAGGCGAGTGCCGGGAAGCCGATGCAATCGCCGGCAGCGTAAATATGAGGCACGGGCGTCTGGTAGTGCTCGTTGACCTTCAGGCGGCCGCGATCGTCGGCGGTCAGCCCGGCGCACTCGAGCCCGAGATCCACCGTGGCGCCGATGCGTCCTGCCGAGACCATCACCAGTTCGGTCGCGATGCGCTTGCCGCTCTTCATGGTGACGATCGCCTGCTGGCCCACCGCTTCGACCATGGCGACTTCCTCGCCCAGCCGCAGCGTGACGCC
>JAYSRO010000344.1:0-5102 GCA_043720995.1 Candidatus Eiseniibacteriota bacterium | reverse complement strand
TCGAGTCGCGGCGCTGGTACTCGAAGTGGTTCTGCGAGTACCCGTGGCAGGAGCTGCGGTTGAGTGAGTTCCCCGCGCTCGCCGAGTATGCGCAGGGGGCGCCGACCAACATCACCTTCGCCGAGGGCATCGGCTTCCTGACCAAGTCGGAGCCCAAGGGCGACGCCGCGTTCTGGATCACGGCACACGAGGCGGCGCACCAGTGGTGGGGCAATATCATGATGCCGGCCGAGGGCCCGGGCACCGAGATCATGTCCGAGGGTATGGCGCACTTTTCCACGATGTTGCTGACCGACCAGGTGCAAGGCCCCGATGGGGGCATGGCATTCCGGCGGTTCTGTGAGACGCGCTATGCCACGGGCCGGCGCAAGGATGCGGAACGCCCGCTGACCCAATTGGACCAAGACCGCGCCGGCGACTCGCGGCTGTTGTACGAGCGTAGCGGCTGGGTGCTGTGGATGATGCAGGACCTCATGGGCCACGACGACGCCATCAAGGGCATTCAGTCGTTCGTGCGCGAGTTCCGCGACACCACGGACCACGTGGCGCTACAGGACTACCTGATCACCATGCGACGCTTCGCGCCGGACCCGGTGGCGTACGACTCGCTGGTGGCGCAGTGGGTGTATGGCACCGTGCTGCCGGAGTACAAGCTCAGCGACACCAAGCGCACGCCCGAAGGCAAGGGCTGGGTGGTGTCCGTCACCGTGCGCAATGACGGCACGGGGCGCATGCCGATCGATGTGGCCGTGGCGAACGAGGACCGCTTCGATGGCGCGGGTAAGTCCAAGCAGGACTACATCGACAAGCGCGAGCGCATCACGCTGGCCGCGGGTGAGTCGCGGGCGGTAATGATCCGCACGGACTTCAAGCCCACGCACATCGTCGTGGACCCGGACGTCCACGTGCTGCAGTTGCGGCGCGACAAAGCGCAGGCTTGGTTGTAACGGGCAGCGGGGCGGCGCGGCGAGGCACAGCAAGCCTTACGAATTCATGTCGTCGAGGAACTTCTTGTTCGTCTTGGTGTCCGCGAGCTTGTTGATCAGGAACTCCATCGCGTCGACGGAATTTAGTTCATTCAGGAACTTGCGCAGGATCCACACACGCTGGAGGTAGTCCGCGCTCATCAACAGCTCTTCCTTGCGCGTGCCCGAGCGGTTGATGTCGATCGCCGGGTAGATGCGCTTGTCGGCGATCTTGCGGTCGAGCACGAGTTCGGAATTGCCGGTGCCCTTGAACTCCTCGAAGATCACTTCGTCCATGCGCGAACCGGTGTCGATCAATGCGGTGGCGATGATGGTCAGCGAGCCGCCGCCTTCGATGTTGCGCGCCGAGCCGAAGAAGCGCTTGGGCCGCTGCAGCGCCCCGGAATCGACGCCTCCGGACAGGATCTTGCCGGAGTGCGGAATGACGGCGTTGTGCGCGCGCGCGAGGCGCGTGATGGAGTCGAGCAGGATGACCACGTCCTTCTTGTGCTCTACCAGGCGCTTCGCCTTCTCGATCACCATCTCCGCGACCTGCACGTGACGCTCGGCGGGCTCGTCAAAAGTCGATGAAACGACCTCCCCCTTCACCGTGCGCAGCATGTCGGTGACTTCTTCGGGGCGCTCATCGATCAGCAGCACGATCAACATGGCATCAGGATGGTTCTCACTGACGGCGTTCGCGATTTTCTGCAGCAGCATCGTCTTCCCGGCTTTGGGCGGCGAGGTGATCAGCGCGCGCTGGCCCATGCCGATGGGGCACAACAAGTCGATGATGCGCGTTTCGATGCAGCGGTCCTTGGATTCCAACATCAGTTTGCGCTCGGGATAGAGCGGCGTGAGATTGTCGAACAGGACTTTGGTTTTGCCGATCTCGGGGCTCTCGAAGTTCACCGCCTCGACGCGCAGCAGCGCGAAGTAGCGTTCGCCTTCTTTGGGTGGCCGCACCTGGCCCGAAACGGTGTCGCCGGTATGCAGGTCGAAGCGCTTGATCTGCGAGGGCGAGACATAGATGTCGTCCGGCCCCGGCAGGTAACTGTAGTGCGGGGAACGCAGGAAGCCGTAGCCCTCGGTCAGGATCTCCAGCACACCCTGCGCGAAGATCAGGCCGTTCTTCTGCGTCTGGGCCTCGAGGATCTTGAACGTCAGCTCCTGCTTGCGCAGTCCGCTCAGGCCATGGATCCCAAGATCCTGTGACACCTGGAGCAGCTCAGCCATCGTCTTGGTCTTGAGCTCCTGGAGCTCCATCGTGGTTTGGATGGTCTGGGTTTCCATCGCGGATACGCCTCTTGAGGGGCCGTTGGGCCTACGGGCTCGCGGTCTCGTGGTACGAGCGGGACCGCTTGGGATTTGGAAATCCTGAGGGTGTCCGGGCCCGTGGGGATTGGGTCGCCGGAGTGAAAAACTCGATTGGGTCGAGCGAGCGATGAAGGAGTTTGGGAAACTCTCTTTTGGAACAGAAAACCGGACTCTGAGCGGAGTCGTCGGTGGCAGCGAAGCCCGGGGTATTGGAGCACTAGGGGCTGCAGACTCTTGGCTGGGCGGCGCGAGGCGCTGCGCCCAATACCTACAATATGAAGGTTAGGGGGGTGCCCCCGGGGTGTCAAGGGGTTAATTGCCGGAATCGTTGCTGCGAGCGGGTTACCACGTAGCGAGAAGGTTGCGGCGCCCGCTACTCGCGCTCCTGCCGGTGCGCGTAGCGCCAGATCCCAATCGGGTCGACCCAAACCGTTACCTGGCTGCGATGGACGTTCTGGAGCCCCGAATTCTGGGCCTGCGGAATGTGCGCGTCATCGTAGCGTGCGCCTCCCAGCGTTCCCATCGGCAACGCTACCCCCCAACCCCACGTATCGCCATCGATGTGGCCCTCGAGATCTTCATAGTGGCCACGACGGTAGGTGAACACGTTGGCGATCGTGACTTCGGCGCCCGAGCCCTCGGTGTGATAGCCGAACTCGTGCAGCGCCCCGATGTCGTCAACGTCTGCGGATCCCGAGACGCTCACCAACGGAGTGAGGCCCGCGAGCAACTCGCGCTTCATCTTGCCATGAATCGAGCGCGGCTCCCACGGCCAGCGCCCGGCATCGATGCGGCCCGCGCTGCCATGCCGGTGATGCCGCGTCACGGGACTGGACTCGCCCACGCTCGTGAACGAGACGATCGCATCGTCGTTGTAGCTCAACACCGACTTTCCGTACGCCACGTCGAGCCGGATCGGCGGTTTGCCCTCGCCGCGGAAACCATCGTACGGCGTCACGCGCGCGTGGAAGCCCCAGTCGCGCGCATCGGTGCTGGCCTGCCCGGTGCCCAGAGCGCTGCTTGGGCCCAGAACGATTGTGACGTGCTTGAGATTTCCGCCGAACGAAACATCGGCGTAGCGGCTCAGGTCGATGTCGCGGCCGCCAGAGAGCCGCAGCACGCTTTCGAGCGCGCGCGCGACACTGATGCCCGCACCGATCGACCTCACGCGTTCCCACGAACGGAACGTGCCGGTCGGGTTGCCGTTCGCATCACGGTCTTCACTCTGGCCGTAGTCGAGCCGGACTCCGCCGCCGCCCGCGGGCTTGCCTGAGAGCACGAGGCCCGCACCGCCACCGCCGAGCTCCAACACATTGCTGTTCAGGAACACGTTGCTGGCCAGTCCGGGAACGAGCTGCGTGTGCGTGTGCACATAGCGCACGCCCTGCGCGTAGCCCAACAGCGCCGGGTTGCCCCAGTAGTTCAGGTCGCCCCAGCTCATGGCGTTCGATGCGCCACCCATCGCAGCGGAGCGGATCGAGAGGTCGAAGTCCATCGAGCGGCCCGTCCCCTGCGCACCGGCGGGCGGCGCCAGTGCCGGAATGAGCCACAACGCGAACAGCAGCGCCAAGCGTTTCATGCGAATCTCCTAATGACCCGCGCGCGCGATCGGCACGCGCAGCGTGACGACGGGCGGATCCAGCGTGCAGCCCACCAGCGGGCTGGTGGGTGCTGCTGCGACTTTCAACGTGTCATGCCCCGCTTCGAGCTTGATGGTCGCGAGCCGAATGCTGTCGAGCTTCGCCACGACCGAGCGCGGCCCGCGCACGCGTATGAACGCGGGGCTCGCGGCCCACTCGCCACCCCAGTGCGATCCCGCAGGCAGGGCGCCGTCGATGCGCGCGGCCACCGGTACGTCGCGTAGACCGATGCGATCGATCTGCAGCTCGAGCATCTGCGGGCCCGGGAAGCGCGACACTTCGAGCCCAACCTGCGCCACCATCGGCAGGTCCTGCACGGTGAGCGCGCGCTGGAAGCGGCCCGGTCCCACACCGGCGAGCGACACCGTGAGATTCGGTTCCGCCAGCCGCAGGCGAATCACCTGCTTGCCGGTGCCCTTGAGCTCCGCGGACACGGCCGAGGGCGTCTGCGACAGCACGGCGAGCGAGTCGTCGAGATTCGACACGACCACCGGGAACGAAACGGTCTGGGTCCACGGACGATCGGTGTAGACATGCAGGTAGACGACCAGCGCCATCAGCAGCGCCACGAGCTTGAGCCCCACGTTCTCGAACAACAGGTTGCGGATGAGGTTCATGAGGCTTCCTTCCCGGCGTCTTCAGACGTCTCGGCTTCTGCGGCATCCTCGGATTCGCCGGGCGTGCGCAGGCCATGGCGCTCCATGCGTGAGTACAGTGTACGCCGCGTGAGCCCCAACAGTCGCGCGGCCTGGCTCTTGTTGCCGCCGGCGCGAGCGAGCGCCTTGAGGATCAGTTCGCGCTCGAGCACTTCGAGCGACAGGCCTTCCGCGGGGATCTCCGGCACCCATGCCGGGCCACCCGCGGCCGTGGGCCCGCCGGAACGCAGCGCCTCGGGCCGCGCGAACGACAGGTGCTCCGGGCCGATCGGATCGCTGCCCGCGAGGATCAGCGCGCGCTCGAGCGTGTGCTCGAGTTCGCGCACGTTACCGGGGAAGCCGTAGCGCTGCAGCGATTCCATCGCCACGGGCGTGAGCTTGTCGGCCGAGGCCCCATGGCGCCGCATGATGAACTCGATCAACTGCGGCAGGTCGCTCATGCGCTCGCTGAGCGAGGGCAGCCGGATCGGGAACACGTTGAGCCGGAAGAACAGGTCCTCGCGGAACTGGCGCTGGTTGACCAT
>JAYSRO010000343.1:0-11995 GCA_043720995.1 Candidatus Eiseniibacteriota bacterium | reverse complement strand
CCGCGATGTCAGCGCTGCAACTGCTGCGGCTCGTGATGCTGCGCAACAGCCGCAACTAAGCGGGAGCTCCTTGGTGCTTCCGGGCGGCGAGGGGTTAGCCCTGCGCCACCATGTCCTTGAGCTCCTTGGAAACCTTGAACACAGGCACCTTGCGCGGGGGTACGGGCACGGCCTCGCCGGTGCGCGGGTTGCGCGCGATGCGAGACTTCCGGTCCTTCACCCGAAACGTTCCGAAGCCGCGGATCTCGATGTGGTGACCGTTCGCGAGGGCGCGGGCCACGGCATTCAGGAATGAGTCCACCGTCTCGGCCACGTCCTTTTTCGTCAGGCCGGTCCGTTCGGAAATCTGGTCAACGATATCCGCCTTCGTCATCGAGTCCTCCTCGTGCCGAGGGATTCCCGAGCGTGACACACACCCGGAAACCGACACGTGTTTACCGAGGCTATGAGGCAGCCTCGAAGCTGTCAATCACTTTTTAGACAAGACGTTGCGCCGTGTGGGACAAATTGCCCCACCGTCATGCTGGCAAGTCCGGCGCTTGACTGCCGGGGGGACCTGCCCCAACACCACCCGGCAGCCCGAGCGCGCGTGCGCGGGCTACTTCGATCGGGTCACGCCGGGTCGCCTCGGTGAGCGCCTGCAGGCGTCCCCCTCCCGCAGCGATTTCGGCGCGCCATTCGCGGGCGAAACGGCCATCCTGGATCTCGTCCAGCACGCCCTCCATCGCCGCGCGGCTCGCGCCGCCGATCACCCGCGGCCCACGCGTCAGGTCGCCATAGCGCGCCGTCCCGCTGATCGCCTCGCGGAACCCGGCGGGGCCGCGTTCGTGCAGCAGCTCTGCCAGGTAGCGAAGTTGGTGGACGCACTCCAGATAGGCGACCTCGGGCGTGTAGCCGCGCGCGGTGAGCGTCTGCCACGCCTCAAGCACGAGTGCGTTCAGGCCGCCGCACAACACCACCTGCTCGCCGAACAGGTCGACCTCGGTCTCTTCACGCACTGTCGTGCGCAGCAGCGGACCGCAGCTCAGCGCCTGTGCGTACGCCGTCGCGGACTCCCACGCCTCGCCGCTCGCGTCCTGGTGGACAGCGAGATACGCGGGGATCGACTCGCCCCGTTCGCGCGCGCGCGCCATCACGCGCCCCGGGGCCGTCGGCGACACCAGCACCACGTCACACGCCGCAGGGAACCGCGCGCCGTCGTACAGCAGGTTGAATCCGTGCGCGAACACCAGCGTGTGACCGGGATGAATGTGCGGCTCGAGGCCGCTCCACAATGCCGGCAGCACCTCATCGGGCAACAGCACGGTGGCGAGATCCGAGCCCTCGAGCGCCGCGGCGAGCTCCCGCACCTCGAAGCCCTCGGCGCGCGCTCGCGCAGCGCCCGCGCCGTCCGCCCGCGCGCCGATCACCGGGGTGTGCCCGCCCTGGCGGAGCAACTGGGCGTGCGCCGCGCCCTGGTTGCCGTAGCCCAGGATGGCGATCCGGCGTGCCGCGATTGAGGCGCTCACGTGCTCAGATGCCTCCGGAAATGAAAACGCCGCCAGCGTGATCCGCCGGCGGCATCATCAGGGGAACTATTTCGCGGCGAGTGCCGCGCTCCAATCCGTCTTCTCGAGCTGCGCGCCACCATTGAAGTGGAACGCCTGACCCTTGGAATAGTAGAACCACGTCTCGTACTTCTGGCCATCGGCTTCCCACAGGTAGATCGCCTCAGCCTTGCCCAGCTTGGCGGCCAACTTGCCACCATCCGCGCCGGACGCGGCCGTCGCGGCATCGGCGAGCGTGCCCTTTTCCAGCGCCAGGTAGCCGAGCAACGCCTGCTTGGCGTGGAGGTTGTCCTGCGCCTTGGTGTAGATGCCGCCCAATTGCCGGAACCCGGTCTTGTCCTTCGCATCGATCGCCACGGCCTTCATCGCCGCCGCGATCGCATCCGGGTACTTCTTCATGTCCGCCAGGGTGCTCGCGAGGTTCTGCCAGGCGTCGCGGTCTTCGCCCTTCACCGCGATGGCCCCGCGCCACTCGCGCTCAGCGGAGGCGTTGTCGCCGGTGTTCGTGTAGCAGATCGCCGCGTTGAAGTGCGTCTCGAACGCCGGCGTGATTGCCGCCGACTTCGAATAGCCCTCGGCCGCCTCGGCATAGGCCGTCTTCTTCTTGGCTTCATCGGTCTCAAGGTGCGCCTTCTCCAGCGCCGATTCGCCGATACCCGCCCACAAGTCGGCGTTCTTCGGGTCGTCCTTGAGCAGACTGCGGTAATAGGCGATCGCCTCGTCGTACTTCTTCTCGTGCACGAACTGCGCCGCGCGGCCGGTGCGCGCCTGCTTGATCGACGCCTGGAGGTCCTTGATCACCACCACGCTGTCGCCAGGTGTCACGGCGAGCGCCTTGGCGAAGTACGACTCCGCCTGGAGGTAGTCGGCCGTTAAGGCGAAGATCGCGCCGAGGTTGCGCAGGGTGCGCGTATCGGTCGGCTTGATGCACAACGCGTTGTTCATGTGGACCAGCGCCTCGTCGTAGTTCTTGCGCGCATCCGCCTTGCGCTTCGTGTCATCGGCCGTCGTCGCGTCGTGAGTGTAGGGCTCCCACAACTCCCGGGCGGTGGTGATGTTGGCGATGCCCTTGTTGAACGCGATCGACCAGAACGAACCCTGGTTCGCGGTGAACTGCTCAATCTTCTTCTTGTCGCCCTTGGCCGTCAGCCCCTTGATCGCGATGTCGAACTGCTTGCCGGCGGCACACAGGCTGTCGACCTCGCCATAGGCCCACGCGAGGTAGCCGATGCCCTCGAAGTCCGTCGGGTCCTCGGCGGCGCAGGCCTCGAGCTGCAGGACCGCCTTGCCGATTTCGCGCTGGTAGTCTTCGGTATTGCCCTTCTGCTTGTCGGCCAGCGCCTGGGTCAGGTACTGGATACCGCCCGAGCAATGCGGATTACGGGCCCACGCCATCCCGGCGGCCAGGGCCAACGTCAGGGCGGCCGTCAGGGCCGCCGCAAGCACACGGAAATTCACAGGCTCCTCCTCGTCAGATCAGGCTGTTGCCGTTGACGGTCAAACCGTAACGGGTGCCCAGGTACAGCGCCGCCTTGCGCGACGCCTGCATACGCGTCATGAAGATCTCGAAGTATTCCATGACTTGCGAGATGCTGGTGTCGACGGTGAGTTCGAGATTGATCTGTTTGGATGCTTCATCGACGTTCAAGAAGCTCTTGACCACGGCGTAATTGACGCGGTCGTGAATGTCGAATTTGATGGTGTCCGCGTTGCGCACCCGCGTGCGGTGCACGTCGCTCTTGTCGCCCAGGATCAGCGCGGCGGCCACCGGGCTCACCGGA
The DNA here is from genome assembly GCA_043720995.1 of Candidatus Eiseniibacteriota bacterium. Taxonomy (GTDB): domain Bacteria; phylum Eisenbacteria; class RBG-16-71-46; order RBG-16-71-46; family RBG-16-71-46; genus JANLWK01. The sequence continues at coordinate 8,667 of JAYSRO010000343.1, read as the reverse complement.
TGGCCGTCGTTTTCGTGGTGGTTGCCGATCGCCCCGATGACCTGCAGGATCTCGTCGTCGGACATCCCCATTTCAGTAAGCAATTGCATCGCCATCGCCGCGCCCGTCTGGGCGTGATGGTCTCGATTCACTGCGTTGCCGATGTCGTGCATGAATCCCGCGATCGCCGCCAACTCCGCCAACCGCTCGGAGTGCCCAAGCCGGATCAGGATGTTGTAGGCGATGTGCGACACCAGGCCGACATGCCGTTCGCCGTGCTCGGTATAGCCGATCTCGGCCAGCGCCTCGTCCGCCTTGCGCACGAAGAGCTTCACCCGCGGATGGTTGCGGATGAACTCCCCGGTGATCAGGGGGCGGCCGTCGGGATCTCCCGAAACGACAGCGGGCAGGCCACTCGATTGCGATGTGTGTCGGTTGGGCATTCTGCGGCCCTTCTAATGCGGGAACGATGCCAACATGAGGCGGACGCGTCGCAATCGACGGTCCGCGACTCTAGGTCGCGATTTGAACGGGCGTCAAGGCCCTGCGGACCGTTGGAATGCGCGCTAGGAGTTGACAACCCCGTGTGATGACGGGGTTTCAGCGCGACGGCGCCGCAACGGTGTCGCAATCCCGCCGCGCCCAGGCACTGCCCTACAGCACGTCCATTGGGTCCACGTCCGCGGCCATCTTCACATGGCGCGCGTGCTTGCTGGCTTCGTACACCTCGAGCGTTCGCCGTGTGCACTCGTGCAGTGCCTCGGATTGCTTGCCCTTGAGCAGCACATGCCAACGGTGCTGCCCGCGCAGCCGCGCGAACGCGGCGGGTGCGGGGCCCAGCACTTCGATCGCGCCGTCTCCCGCCGCCTCGCGCGCCGCAGTCCCCCCGGCCTCGGCGGCGGCGATCACCTCGGCCTCATCGGGCCCGGTGAAGCGCAGCGACACCAATCGGCGGAACGGCGGGTAGCCCGCGTCGCGCCGCTGCTCGAGCTCGTAGTCGAGGAACGTTTTCTCATCGAGCCGCGCGGCCGCCGATATCGCCGGATGGTCGGGCGTGCAGGTCTGCACCAGCACTTCGCCCGGAGTGGTGCCGCGCCCGGAGCGCCCCGAGACCTGCACCAGCAGCTGCCAGGTGCGCTCGGCGGCGCGAAAGTCGGGCAGGTGCAACGACACGTCGGCGTCGAGCACGCCGACCAGCGTCACCCGCGGGAAGTCCAGCCCCTTGGCGATCATCTGCGTGCCCAGCAGGATGTCGGCCTCGCCGCGCCCGAACGCCGCGAGCGTCGAGCCGCGCGATTTGCCGGCGCGCGCCACGTCGAGGTCCAGCCGCAGCACGCGCGCCTCGGGCAACGAGCGCACGAGCTCGCGTTCGATGCGCTGCGTGCCCGCGCCGCCAAAGCGCAACAGCGTCTCGCCGCACTTGCCACACTCGCCGCGGAACGGCTCGGAGTGCTCGCAGTAATGGCAGCGCCAGACTTTGGGCGTCGCGTGCAGCGTCAGCGTGATGTCGCAGTTCGGGCACTCCGGCACCCAACCGCACGCCCTGCACTGCGTGTGGTGCGAATGCCCACGCCGGTTGAGGAACAGCAGCGCCTGCTCCTTGCGCTCGAGCCGTTCGCGCAGCGCGATCAGCATCGGCCGCGACACCATCGAGCCGCCCTCGGGCTCTGTACGCTGGTCGATCACGCGCACGGTAGGCATGCCGCGGCGGTCCACCCGGTGCGGCAGGCGCACCGAGCGGTACTTGCCGCGCGAGACGTTGGCGAGTGTTTCGAGGCTCGGCGTCGCGGTGCCCAGCAGCACCGGGATGCCCAGCATCTGCGCGCGCCGCACTGCAGTGTCGCGGCCGTGGTACTTGAGCCGCTCGCTCTGCTTGTAGGCTGGTTCGTGTTCCTCGTCGATGACGATGAGCTGCAGCCGTGACAACGGCGCAAAGATCGCCGAGCGCGCGCCGACCACCACATCCAGCGAGCCGCGCCGCGCCAACTCCCAATTGCGGCGGCGCTCGCCCACGCTCAAGTAGGAGTGCAGCACACCGACGCGGCCGCCAAAACGGCGGCGGAAGCAAGCAACGACCTGGTCGGACAGGGCGACTTCGGGCACCAGCACCAGCGTCTGCCCACCCGCTTCGCGCACCTGGTTTGCCGCGCGCAGGTAGATCTCCGTCTTGCCACTGCCCGTCACTCCATGCAGCAGTAATGGCGCAAATTGCTTCGAACCGATCGCCTGTTCGACCGCCGTGAACGCGGCCTTCTGCCCCGCCGTGAGCACGATGCGCTCAGGGATCGCCATGCGGAGCACCGGATCGTCCACCGCGGCCTTGCGCGCGCGGCTGGCCGCGAACCCCTCGAGCCCCCCAGGGAGTGCCGCGCCCAGGACTTCACCGAGCGGCGCCATGTAGTACCCGGCGATCCAGTGTGCCAGCGCGAGCAGATGCGCCGACACCGCGTCCGGCTCGAGCACCGAGGTGAGCGCCACGATCCGCTCGAGCGTGGTTTCGCCCACCCGCTCTACCACGAAACCGCGGCGCGGCTTGCCCCGAAACGGGGCCAGCACGTGACTGCCCGGCCGTGCCGTTTCCAGTAATTCTTCGGGGACACGGTAGGTGAAGGTCTGGCGCAGCGGCAGCACGAAGGCGACCTGCGCGTATGGCAAAGGGGCGGAGGGCATCGTCACCGAGCATCGGGGGACAGCTGCGGCAACGCAAATTGCGTCCCCCATCGTGCAGACGCGCCCGATCGGAGCGGTGGCCAGCCACCGGACCGCGGCCACACGCGCCCGGCGCGCCACCGCGGAGGCGGGCGTGCCGCACTGCCGCGCACTGCAACCTGCACGAATGCGGCTTTAGGGATTATGCTTCTCGGGTTAAGACAGTTGGGTGAAATCGCTACAGGTTTTCTGTCAACTTGTCGAACACTCTCCCCGACAAGGAGGGGGAGATGGGACGACAAATCGCGTGGGGAACAGTCTTGATTTCGGTGCTTCTTGCTGGATGGCGCGTTTGGAAGGAATGGGACTCCATAGGCAAGCTGTGGTCTGCGGTAGTTCCGGCCTTGCCAGCCCTCGCATGGGTTGGCGGCGCAGTGGTTTGCGTGTTGATTGCCGTGAACCATGAGGCGGTAGCGATGGCCCTGACTAGGCGAACGAAACGAGGCGCCGCACTTCAAGAATTGTTAGCTGTAATGACTGATGAATCCCCCAACAAGACCTTGAGTACGAGGGCCGGCCAGGCGTATGAAAAGGTCAGAAAATCCGTCGCCATTTGGCCCAACTGAGTTAACCCGAGAAGCATATTAGGGATTGCCGCGTGGGGCGTTCCACCCTGCGCCGGCGGCCGCCTCGAGCGATCGCAGGACGGAAAAATCACCCAGCAGGATCGCCCGGAATCGGCCGATCACTTCTGCTATGAAGACCGCCGGGACGACATCACGCGCACCGCTTCGGGACAGCGGACCGGGCCATGGCCAGACCGGCGTTTCGTTGGTGGAACTGGCGATTGTGCTGGTGATTCTTGGCCTGATCGTGGGCTTCGCCGTGCCGGGCTACGGCGCGTATATGGCGTCGCAGCGGCTCAAGGGCTCGACCCAGAACCTCGCGGCCGAGGTACGCATCGCCCGCGAGCGCGCGATGTCCCTCGGCGTCGACCAGCCATTGCATTTTTATGAGAACACCTGGAATTGCGATTTCCACGTTCACACGGGTGCCGGCGTCACGAGCATGTGGAACTTTCCACCCGGAGTCCACTACGCGCCGGGCTCGACTATTGCAGTCACCATGCTGAAGGACGGCTCCGCGTCGCCCTCCGGCAAGGTGGTGCTGCAGGACACGCGCGGACGCCGGGACACCCTGAGCATTCTCGCCTCAGGTATCGTTCTCATTCGCTGAGGTGCTGGTTGTCGACTCGCAGGAACCCTTCAGAAGCCGGCGTCACGCTGGTCGAGCTCCTCATCACGCTGATCGTGCTTTCGGTTGGCCTGCTGGCGGTCTCCCAGCTGTTCCCGGCCGGTACCCGCAACCAGCAGCGCGACCAATACATGACCCTGGCGGTTCATTCCGCCCGAGAAAAAGTCGAGCAGTTGCAAGGACGCACGTGGGCGGACCCCGATCTGTCGATCGGCCGGCATCCTGCCGGCACCGCCGTCGAAGCGATCCCCGAAGGGGGTCTGGAACGCTGGTACACGGTCACCGCGATGGCCGCGCCACTGGACAACCTGAAGACACTCACGGTCACGGTCCGCTACCCGGTTCCGGGCATTGGCCGGCGCACCGTGAAGACCGTCACCTATGTGAGGCGATAATCATGAAGCCACGCACCCACTGCCCGACTCATCGCCAGGACGGCTTCACGCTGATCGAATTGCTCATCACGCTGCTCGTGCTCGGAGCCGTTACCATCGCCATCACCGTCGTACTGATTGGCGCCTCGCGCAGCAAGACCACCAGCACCAGCCTGATCGAGGCGTCGCAGGGTTCCCGCGTCGCCCTCGACCTCGTGGCGAAGGACGTCCGCAGCGCGGGCTATGGTGCCGACCTGACGTTCCCGGGTGGCGCGCAGCCGTCGATCGCCTATGTGGACTCGCAGGAGATCATCCTGTCCGAGAACACCACCCCCTACCCCGACACGCTCAACGGCCAACCCAGCGGGCCGCTGGCGTACAACCCGTCGGCGAATCCCAAGCCCTACCCGCTGACCGTGGGCGGCTTCGTGCCGCCGGGACGCTACCGCACCGGCGCCGAACTCATTCGGTACACGCTCGACCTGAACAACGATGGCGTGGTGAACTCCAGCGACCTCTCGACTGCCGCCGGGGCGGACGCCCAGGCGACGCCTGATCCGGACGACTACCTGCTCGCACGCCAGGTCTACGGCGATTCGAGTGGCAATGTGGCGGGCAACAACGGCGGCGCCATCCAGGGCGTGGCCCTCGTGCACCGGCCCGGCAACGGCGTGCCGCCACTGTTCACCGTCTACATGCGTGGCAGCAGCGCGCCGTGGAACTGGGCCAACGGCGCGGTTCCCGCGTCGCAGCTCGCCGATATCGAACGCGTCTCGATCCAGATCACCGCGTCGTCCGGCAAGGCCGATGGCAATGGCAGCTTCCAGACGAGCCGGATCCAGCAGCAGGTCAACTCGCTGCGCAACACCCCCGATCTCGGCGTGCGCACCTACGTGATCGACGGTTATGTGTTCTCTGATGCCAACCACAATCGCGTGCGTGATGGCGGTGAAGCGGGCGTGGCGAACGCCGCGGTGCGCGCCGGCGGCACCTATGTCGCCTACACGTCGTCCACGGGCTACTACCAGCTGCGCGTTCCCGCCGGCAGCTATGCCGTGCGCCACACGCCGCCCGCAGGCTTCGGCATTTACAGCTCCCCCGACAGTGTCAGCGTGACCGTCCCGCCGGCGGCGAGCGCCAGTTTCGCGGACACCGCACGCGCGGGCGGCTGGGTCAGCGCACACGTGTGGGTCGACACCGACGATGATGGCGTCGAGGACGCCGGTGAATCCCCGGCGTCGGGCATCGCCTTCAGCGTCTCGACCGCGGCGTCGAACAGCTGGACGGACGCCAACGGCAACGCCCAAGTGTTCGCGGGCGTGGGCAGCTTCCTCGCCAGCGTGACGGTGCCGGACTCGATGACGGCGAGCACCGCGAACCCGGTGTCCGGTTCGATGACGAACGGCGGCAGCGCCACCGTGCGCTTCGGCTTGTTGCCCTCGCTGACCGGCACGGTCAAGGGCAAGGTGTACCGCGACAACAACCGCAACGGCGTGCTGGACGGCGGCGAGGCAGGCATCCAGGGCACGTGGGTGGGAGTGACGAAGGATGGCATCACAGTGAATGGCTACGCTTTCACCGATGCCAATGGTGATTACTCGATCCTCGCCCCGATCAACGACCCGCCGCACACGCAGCCGTATTACGTCTACACGGTGCCACCGGCCGGCTATTACCCGACCAGCACCACGGCGATCGCGAATGTGTGGGTGCAGGACAACGCCACGCTCACGGGCAAGAACTTCGGCATGGCCGGCTACCAGGTCATTACCCTGAACGCCAGCCGCGTGCTGAGCCTCGCGTCCGCAGACCTGATCGAGAAGGACTGGAACGGCAACCAGACCCAGAACGCCCAGAAGGACCTGGACCTGGTGCTGGGCGCCGACGCCGCAGGGGCCGACAACGTCTCGGTGTGGTTCAACAACTACAACAGCACCCCGCTGTTCGCGCCCACGCCGGACTACACGCGGCTCGCGCCCCAGTCGGTGATGGCGATGGCGCTGGACACGCTGGACACCGGCTCGCCCACCGCGCGCCCGGATCTCGTCAGCGGCACCAAGAAGGCCGCCACCGGCAACTTCTTCGTGTGGCTCAACCAGAATTCGAGCGGCAATCTCGGCTATCTCCCCGCAACCTATTCGACGGGCCTCAACTACACCACGCTGGACGCCGGCGACGTGCAGGCGGTGCTCACTACGGACGTCGCCGGCAATTCGATGCCCGACATCATCGTGGGCACCAAGTCGCCGACCACCGGCACGGGCACGATCGAGGTGTGGACAAATTCCGGCGGCGCCTCGCCGAGGTTTACCCGGGCCGAAACCTATCCGTCCGCGGGATCGATTCCCGGTGGCCTGATGGGCGAAGTAACCAGCATGGCGCTCGCCGACTTCGACGGCGACGGCGATCTCGACCTCGTGGTCGGCACGCGCAAATCCAGCTACTCGGGCGAGCTGCTGTTCTTCAGCCTCGAGTCGAGGACCAACGGCAATCGCTACCGTTGCCGGAGCGTATACACGCTGCCGAACGACGCCGTCACCTCACTCGCCGTGTGTGACCCCAACGGAGACGGCTGGCCGGACGTGATCGTCGGCACCCAGAACGCGTCGAATGGCGGACGGCTGCAGCAGTGGACCAATCTCGGGGCCAGCTGGAGCTTCGCCGACGTCCGTGACGTGAACGCCAACGGCATCGTGATGTCGCTTCACTCCGCCGACCTGGGCGGAGGATCGGCAACGGATGTCGTCGTGGGCTGGCGCCAGAACGACACGAGTTACGTAGGAGGTGTGGACGTGTACTACCTCGACCTCGGCATCCTGCCCTCCACCGGAGTCGACGTCTCCGGCGGTTCGATCACAAACATGGTGCCCGCCACGTGCACCACCAACCTCAACTGGGGCACGAACCCGACCATTGCGCCGCCCTACCTCACCGACATCGCGGTCGGTGTGAAGACCGGCTTGACCACCGGCGCACTCGTGCTGTTCATCCGCTGACATGCGACCGAACCCCAGCACGCCGTCCCGCATGCCGTCTGGCGAGCATGGAGTCGCGCTCATCATGGCGATGCTCGTCCTGCTGGTGCTCAGCATCATGGCGATCATGATGATGATGAACGTCACCCTGAACCGCCAGGTCGCGGGGCTCGACGTGCGCGGCACCCAGGCACTCGCCGTGTCCGAGGCTGGCATCAGCGAGGCGCTATCGCGCTTGCGCAATGGCGACATCACGCTGCCGACGAACAACCCCAAGGCCGTCGCGCAGATCTTCATGGCCGACGCGGGCAGCGTCCCCGTCGTCGGCACCGACACGACCGCGATCGAAACGCGCCAACCCGCCGGATCCTGGTTGCCGTACAGCACCCCGAACAAGAGCCCCGACGTGCTCACGGTGCAGTTCAAGACCAACAACGCGCGCAACCAGATCTACTATTACGACGCGACGCTGCCGACGCCGATCAACACCACGAGCGGGCTGCCGATCTACCAGATCACGTGCACAGGCCAGCAAGGCACCAGCCGCCGCCGCGTCGTCGCCGAGGTGATCCAGAAACCCTACCTGGCGCTCACCAAAGCCGCGCTGACCGGCAACCAGGATATCCGCTTCATCGGTAACGCCGTCGTCTGCGGCTTCAACCACAGCGCCGACACCCCGGCGTCTGCCGGCGAGAACGGCCGCTTCGGCGGCAACAGCTGCATGCCCTATGAGGGAGTGGGCGGCGACCTCCCCGGCTCGTGGACCACCGGCAGCACGTGGAGCGGGGGCGCGGCGACGCAGGCCGGCCAACCGTTCGCGAATGTCTCGGGCGGCACCGGCTTCTATCCCGGCCCATGGGCGATGCTCGGCATGTCGCAGGCCGACTTCATGAGCTGGATCGGCCCCGGCTCCAGCACCACCGGATCCGCGAACGGCATCATCTACCTCGACAATGACGGCACCGCGCAAAACCAGTCCGGCTCCTTCGCCTACCATGGCGCCTCCGGCGAGGGCCTGATGTACGTCGACGGCGACCTGACGCTCAATTCGACGTTCGTCTACCGCGGCCTCATCTATGTCGAAGGCGACCTGAAGATGAACGGCCAGGCATGGATTCTTGGAGGTCTCGTCGTCCGCGGCCGCTCCGAAATCCGTCAGAACGGCGGCGCGACGATCCTGTACTCGTCGGATGCGATCTCCCGCGCGCTGGCGCGGTACGGCGGCCAGTTTGTCACGCTTTCCTGGAGAGAAGTCACCCTCTAACCCCAATGCCGGTAAGTTAGGGGTCGTAACAAAATAACTTGACGAATGGCGTATCATTGAGTATGAGTCGGGCGTTGTCGCGTCGTACAGGGACGTACGCGGATGATCGCCACGATTCGGGACAAATACGATACGCTGTCCGCCATGATGAACGAACGGATGAAACGGCGCT
>JAYSRO010000342.1:0-2568 GCA_043720995.1 Candidatus Eiseniibacteriota bacterium | reverse complement strand
ATCCGTATCGGGATCACAGCATAGGATCTCGAGTTTGATCTTGGGCGTGAAATCGACCGCATAGTCCGAAGCATGATGCGGGTGGCTCTCGTCCTTCTCGCGCCCGAAGCCCCGGACGTCCGAGACCGTTAAGCCTCGGACATGCATCTCGCGCAACTCGTGCAACACTCGTGTCAGCATGAACGGCTGGATGTACGCCTCAACCCGCTTCATCGGTGCCTCCTTCATGCCTCGGCATCCCGTCGCTCGAGCCAGCGGTACAGGATGGGGAGCAGGAACAGCGTGAGCAGCGTGGACGTGACCAGTCCGCCGACGACCACGGATGCCAGCGGCCGCTGGATCTCGGAGCCCGGCCCGGTCGCGATCAACAACGGAATCAGTCCCAGTGCGGCAACCAGCGCGGTCATGAGTACGGGCCGCAGCCGCAGCTCGCCGCCACGCACGATGGCGTCTTCCAGGGTGGCGCCTTCGCGTCGGAGCTGGTTGAAGTACGACACCATGACCACGCCGTTCAGTACCGCCACGCCGAACAGTGCGATGAACCCGACCGACGCGGCGACACTCAGGTTCTGCCCCGAGATGAACAGCCCGATCACGCCGCCGATCAACGCGAACGGGATGTTGAGCACGATGAGCGCCGCGTTGCGCAGTGAGCCGAAGCTCGAGAACAGCAACAGGAAGATCAATAACACGACGAGCGGCACGACGATCGACAGCCGCGCCATGGCGCGCTGCTGGTTCTCGAACTGGCCGCCCCAGGTCACGAAGTAGCCGGTCGGCAGATTCACTTGGCGTGCCACCGCCCGCTGCGCGTCCGCGACGAACGAGCCCATGTCCCGCCCGGTGACGTTGCACTCGATGACGATACGCCGCTGCCCGTTCTCTCGGCTGACCTGAGCCGGGCCTTCCTTTACCTGGATGCGGGCCAACTGACTCAGTGGCACGCGCTGGCCGGTCTCGGAGGTGACCAGCAGGTTCTCGAAGTGGGCAGGGTCGGAGCGCACCGCCTCGGGGAACTTGACCACCACGGCGAAGCCGCGCTGGCCTTCGCGAACGATGGTGGCCTCGCTGCCACCGATGGCGGTCTCGATGATGGCCTGGACATCGGAGACGTTGATGCCATAGCGCGCGATACGCTCACGGTCGATGTCCACGTCGAGATAGGCCGTGCCGGCCGTGCGCTCGAGGTTGACGTCGGCGGCCCCGCGGACCTGCCGGATCGCACGCTCGACCGCCTCGCCCTGCTGTCGCAACACATCGAGATCGTCGCCGAAGATCTTGATCGCGACCTGCGCCTTGACCCCCGAGACCAGTTCGTCGACGCGCAGCTGGATCGGCTGCGAGAAGCTGTACGACATGCCCGGGATGCTCTCGAGCCGGGTGCGGATCTTCTCGACCAGTCCCTCGTGCGAGCGGGCGGTCTTCCATTCCGAGCGCGGCCGCAGGTTGGCGATGACATCGCTGACCTCCAGGCCCATCGGGTCCGAGGCGATATCGGCGCGCCCCGTCTTGGACACCACCGTGGTGATCTCCGGGAACGACCGCAACACGCGTTCGACTTCGAGTTCCATCTGCCGCGACGTCGAGAGTGAGACGCTCGGCAGCCGGAACGTCTGCATCCCGATCGCGCCTTCGTCCAGCGGCGGCAGGAACTCCCGGCCGAGCCGCGTGAACAACAGCCCGCTCAGCACCAGCCCCGCCAGCGCCAGGACGACGGGCACCTGCCAGCGCATGAGGCACCAGCGCAACGCCGGCAGGTAGAGCGCCTTGGCCCGCGCCACCAGCCAGGTGTCGCGCTCGGACAGCTTGCCTTTGAGCACGAACGTGGCGAGCACCGGAACCAGCGTCAGCGACAGCACCAGCGAACCGGCCAGCGCCGCGGCGATGGTGAACGCCAGTGGCGCGAACATCTTGCCCTCGAAGCCCTCGAGCGTGAACAGCGGCAGGAACACCACGGTGATGATCGAGATGCCGAATATGATGGGCCGCGCCACTTCCAAGGCGCTCTCCCGCACCACTTCGACGATGTTGCGCTTGCCTTGATCGTCCGCCAGGTGCCGGAAGACGTTCTCGGTCATCACGACCGCGCCATCCGCGATCATGCCGATGCCAATGGCGAGCCCGCCCAGTGACATGAGATTGGCCGAGTACCCGAACGCGTTTAGGCAAATGAATGCCACGAGCGCGGACAGCGGCAGCACCAGCGTCACGATGAGCGCGCTGCGGATGTTGCCGAGGAACAGGATCAGCACGATCAACACCAGCACGCCGCCTTCGAGCAGCGCCTTGGACACCGTGTGCATGGCGCGGTCGACCAGTTCGGTGCGGTCGTAGAACGGCACCACGCTGACGTCGCGCGGCAATGCCTTCTTGACGGTCGAGAGTTTGGCCTTGACCGCGGCCACGACGTCCTTTCCACTGGCACCTTTCAGCATCAGCACGATGCCCGCGACGGCTTCGCCCTTGCCGTCACGAGTCACGAATCCCTGCCGGGGTTCGGGGCCGATCGTCACTTCCGCGATGTCGCGGACGAAGATCGGGGTGCTGCCACGGTGCGCGACCACGATG
>JAYSRO010000341.1:0-5150 GCA_043720995.1 Candidatus Eiseniibacteriota bacterium | reverse complement strand
CCGAGCCGCACGCTCCCGCCTTCGGGTCACGCGCGCCATACACGAGCCGCCCGACGCGCGACAGGATGATCGCACCCGCGCACATGGCGCAAGGCTCGAGCGTCACGTACATCGTGCACTCGTTGAGCCGCCACGATTCGAGCGCACTCGAGGCCGCTCCGATCGCGATCACCTCGGCGTGCGCCGTGGCGTCGCGCAACGTCTCGACCTGGTTGTGGCCGCGCCCGATGATCATGCCGTCATGCACGATGACGCAGCCCACCGGCACTTCATCGAGTTCCGCCGAGGCGCGGGCTTCGCGCAATGCCGCCTCGATCCCCGCATCGTCGTCGAGAATGAACACGGACATGGCGCTAGTGCGGCGGCGCCGCCGAGTCGGCGGCAGCAGCGGCAGCGTGCTTCGGGAACGACTCCGCCCAACGCGGCGCGATCAGCGCCAGCACTTCACGAACCGCCGGCGCGCCCCCTTGCCCCGAGATCGGCTTGCGAGTGAGCCCCGTATCATTGACGCCAACAGCGCTCGCGTTCGGATCGTGATAAGGGCCCTCTCCCGTGTCGCCACCATTGGCGGACCACAACAGCCGCCCCGCCGAATCGACCAGCGCTGCCGTCAGGCGAATGGTCGTGAACGGTTTGCCCGCTTCATTCCACTGCGGCTCGTGCTGCTCGTACTGGTCGATGCGCATCGTCAGCACCGCATCGCAGCGCAACGCGGCAGCCAATCCGGGCGCCTGCAATGAGTCGAGCCGCCCACTCGCGAGGATGCCCTTGCGAAATTCCTTGAGCAACGAGTCGCCCGCGGGCCCGGAACGAATGAGATCCCTCGCGGTCGTGCCGGAGAGCCAGCGATAGCTCAAGTTCTTGAACGCCGCACCCACCGAGGCTTCGACCTGGTTCTCGCTCTGGATATTATTGTCGTAGCTGACGACCGGGAACAGCGCGATGCGATCCACCTTGCGCGTGCCGAAATCAGCGCGCGACCAGAACGCATCGCGCGACTTCTTCGCCGCCTGCGAACTGCTCGCGACCGCAATGGCGACCGCCATGGCGATCACTACGCCTCGAGGAATCCTGGCGCAACGCATGAGCCTAGCTCCCGCTGTTCGCGCCCGTCTTGGGCGTCGACGCAGCGACGGCGGTGCGAACGACTCGCGCGTTGACGTTGCAACGCGGACACGACCCCGAATGCTCGACCGGCTTGCTGTCGGCGGGGCAGATGTAGGCGACGTCCGTCTTGACGAGCTCCGTGCTGTCCATGCTGCACTTGCCCGCCGCATCGAAGTCCATGCCGCAATTCGGACAGCTATAGATCTCCGTCTGGTTCGTGAGGTCGGCGATCAGGTGCGGGCCAGAAGAGGCAGGTGCCGCGGTAGTGGCGGCGCCCGTGGGCGTGGCGGAAGCGGTCGAATTGGACTTGGCCTGGCAGCTGCTCAACAGCGCCACAGCGAGAAGCATTGCAACGAAACGCATGGTAGCCCTCTGGAAAAAGTGACCCGCGGCGGGCGTGCGGGGAGGCACCCGCGGGGGTGCTTGGCGACACAAGGAAGCTAGCATATTGGGTGGCCCCCCGTGGGGCGCAGGAAAGCGCCTGGCGCGGTCAGGGACGCCGCGGGCGCGGGGTTTGGGGGCTTGCGGCGCCCTCACGGCAGCAGGACGACCCGGGTGCCGGCCACGCAGGGGCCTTGGCGCAACCGTGCCCAGTAGACGCCAGCGTCCAGTACTGCGGCGGCGTTGAGAACAGCCGTCACGTCCCCGCTCGGTGCGCGCTTGAGCGGCTGCGACTCAACGCGGCGGCCAGCGATGTCGAACAGGTCGAGGGTCGCAGGCTCGGCGCCGGGCACGGTGCAGGCGAACCGGAGGCGGCCGTGCGTTGGGTTGCCACTCGCGATGGCGAGCGAGAGCCCCGCCGCGGGCACGATTAGATCGATCGTCGCCGATTGCTGCGTCACACCATTCACGACGTAGTCGAACCGATACGCGTAGCGCGTCCCCGGCTGCACGCTGGCATCGTTGAACACGACGAGCCCAGCGCCATCACTCCACGCCGCGCCGACCTCCTGCCAACTACCGCTGTGCTCGCTGCGCATGACCGTGCCTGAGAACTCCGCACGATTTTGCGACAGCCATTCGATGTGCGCGTGGCCCTGCTGGAAGATGGCGCGCTGTGGCGCGAGGGCGACGGGGGTGGCGACGTCATGCGAGGTGTTGAGGAGGATGCGGACGGTGCCTTTGCGTGAATAGTCGTTGGCAGGAAATCCATTTCCTGCAATGACGAGGTCCGTGCGGCCATCGCGATTCAGGTCTCCCACGCCGATCGAGAGCGGATATATGCCGACATACTTCTGCAGACCGGACTGCTCAAATCGACCACCACCCAAGTTTGCCCGGAAGGAAAGGCTCCCAAAACCACCCCAGTTGTTCGGTGCCAAGGAGAGCAGATCCGGGAGACCATCATTGGTGACATCGATGACAGCAGTCGCCGGCGCCTCCTTGGGGAACTCGTAGATCTCTGGCTGCATCGCGAAGGTCCCATTTCCCAGTCCGTGCGCCACCCACCCGAGCCCGGGCGCGTCGGAATAAGCCGACCCGACGACGATATCCAGCTTGCCATCAAGCTCCAGGTCGACTGCGTGGAGGTGGTACAGCCACGGATTGCCATAGTCCACGAATACTGGCGGCAGCCCTGCGGCAAAGTGACGCGCAAATCGCCCCGCCCCGGCGCTCAGGTAGACGATCAGCGAGTCCACCGATTGCCCGAAGCTCTGGACTCCGACCGCGAGGTCACACAATCCATCGCCATTGAAATCCCCTGCTGCCACGGGCGCTCTGCCTTGTGGCAATGGCGGATAGAACTCCACGGGCGTCACCGGCAGAAAAGAACTGCCGCCATCGCCCCGCGCAAACTGCAAGTCCCCGCCCGCGGGTCGCAGGATCAAGTCCGCGAAACCATCTCCGTCGAAGTCACCGTGACACTCGTAAGGCGTCGAGGGGAGCGTGGGAATCTGTTCATGACCACCCCCGCACAGATACAAGTCCAGCCCGCCGGAACTAGGAATCGCAAGATCGCGACACCCGTCACCATTCCAGTCGAGCGACTTGGCACCCGCTGCGCTCTCGTAGGGGACAGGAGCACTCAAGGAACCATCGGGCCGGGCAATCATTACCTGCGTCGACGTGATGCCTTGGACCAGCACGGCTGGCGTTCCATCGGGCATCGCGATAACCCACGTCCTCGCGATTTCCTCGGGGTAAGCAAACTCCTCGAAGGCCGCAAAGCGACGCTCCGAGAAATGGCGGTAGCCCCTGAGCGTGCCGGTGATTCGTCCATCCGAGAGATTTGCCCTGACGATGTCCGTGAGCCCATCGAGATCAAGATCGAAGGCGGCCAGCGCGATCGGCCCCTCGGGGTACGGATAGTCCGAGACGTACAGACAAGTTTGTTCCCACGCGCGCGAACCGAGGTTCCACTCGACCAGGATGCGCTCGGTCGCGCCGTGATCCGGGGTGCACAGCAGGTCGTTCCTACCATCGCCATCGAGATCCGCGGCGACAACCCGGGCGGTGAATGCGGAGCAACCGGGCACAAATTCCGGGGTTGCAGGCAATTCGTGGCCGGAATTCCAATACACATCGAAGCCCCCGGGATACTTCGGGACGACGAGATCTGCTGCGCCATCGCCGTCGAAGTCCTGTACCAAAGGATAGGAAGTGTCATATGGAATGCTGGGAAGTTCTGCTGGCATCCCCAGCGTGTCGCTCGAGTTTCCGAAGAACACTTTGGTCCCAAGGTAGGAAAGGACAATCAGTTCATCCCTGCCGTCTCCATCCAAGTCGCCAAGCGCGAAGCTGCCGATGCCATCGGGGAGGTAGAACATAGCGGGTGGCGCGAACCCCGCGCTGGTACCCGCGAGCATAACCATCGAGTCGTAGTCGGCGATCGTGAAGAGATCCGGGTGACCGTCGCCATTGAAGTCGCCGCACGCCAACCGGTTGAGCATGCGACTGAAAGCAATCGCGTGTGGCCCAGCAAACGCGCCACCCCCCAGTCCCCGCAGCAGGAGAACGCTGGTGGCCGCCGGATCCAAGTATGGCGCATTGGACTCCCGCAGCGTTCTCGTCGCGAGATCAATCACGCCGTCGCCATTGAAATCCGCCGCGATGAGTTCTCCCGGCCTCGTGCACGATATCGTGCGCTTCACGCGCAGCCCTCCCGCGCCGTTGGCTTCCCAAACCATGATGCGATCGGCGTCCGGCTCGGAGCCGATCAACTCTGGAACGCCGTCGCCATCCAGATCCGCGGTGACAAGGCTGTGAACGGGAGCCTCGTTCAGTAGAGAGTCGCCAAAACTAAACGGCGCGCCCGGCCCCGCCGCGTGAGCCACGGAGAACTCCGCGGCGGCGCAAACAAAACCAACCGCCAGCAGCGCGATGCTCAGCAAGCGCGTGATAACGCGCGAAGTCACGTGGCGACCGGACATGAACGCACCTCGTCTTGGCCCAACGCCCCGCGAGCATGGTGAACTTAGGCGGCGGTGTCGGAGTTTCTTCCAGGTCTTGCGCCCAGATGGCGCTGCGGAAGAACTAGGGCAAGAACGAGGCCGATTTGACCCAACTCCGACGCCGGCTCGTGCGATTAATCACGCGCAACAAAGTGACGCACGAATAACCGGCGGGATTGACGCGTGAGGGCACGAGCGGATTCCAACGCACACTCGGTTTCTCAAGACTCGGCCGCGCAGGGGGTGCGCGGCCCAATTCGCCTCTTTGCTACCAGTGCCTGTCCCGCGCTGAAAGAGTGGTGCGCCCTGGAGGATTTGAACCCCCAACCTTCTGATCCGTAGTCAGATGCTCTATCCAATTGAGCTAAGGGCGCACTTCAGTCGTTGCGAGACCACAATGGCGGAGAGGAGAGGATTCGAACCTCCGGACCAGTTTTACCCGGTCAACCGCTTAGCAGGCGGCTGCCTTCAGCCACTCGGCCACCTCTCCAGAGGCAATTTTGAATGGCGGAGGGAGTAGGATTCGAACCCACGGAGCTTTCGCTCTCCGGTTTTCAAGACCGGCGCCTTAAACCACTCGGCCATCCCTCCGCGACAGAAGGCCAAGTTGTCTCAGGGCGATGGAATCTAGCGATTTTCGGCCATCCCTGC
>JAYSRO010000340.1:0-2572 GCA_043720995.1 Candidatus Eiseniibacteriota bacterium | reverse complement strand
GCCGGCTAGGCCGTGCGTCGCCGCCTGCGCAGCGCCACCGCTCCGACAGCCGCCATCGCAAACGCCGCGATCGCCGTCTGCCACGGCATCGCGGCCGGAGCCAGGGGCGCCGAAACGCGGGTCGCGTAGACGCGCTGCTTCTTGGCGCCCACGCCGTCATCCGCGCGGTACTGGTCGTAGCCGGTCCAGCCGATGTAGGCCGCCGTCTGCGCGCCGGTGCCGGTGGCGCGCAACTGCATGTAGTCGCCGAGCGCTTGGTAGTCGAACGAAGCCAGTCCGAGCGGTGGCTCTTCCATGTTCAGCGCGTGGTTCAGTTCGTTGACCCGCACCGGCGGTGCCCACGTCTTACCGCCATCGCGCGACACCATGTAGAACACATCGACGCGCCCGGCATTGAGCACGCCGGCGTCCTGGTAGCCCGACTCGTTCTGGTAGAACGCGACGTGGATCCAACCCTGCGTGTCGACGTCGATCATCGGGAAGTACTGCGTCTTGCCTTCCGCGGAGGGGAGCTTGGCCGTCGTCCACGTAGCGCCGCGCGTGACGGAGACCGACAGGTACATGTCGCCCTGGTCCTGCGTGGGATCGTTCGGGTAGGGATTGCGATTGGTGATGAAGTAGAGGTGTCCACGCAGCGGACTCTGCGAGCGGTCCAGCGCCAGCGAGCCGCGCTCATCGATGCGGTGGCCGTTGACGCCCCAGTGCGTGGAGGCGCCGAGCTTCTGGCCCGCGGGCGACCACGCCAGCGTCGACTTGCTGAACGCGGTGGTGGCGCCGCCGTTGGTCAGCTCATGGAAGGTGGCGCTCACGACGGCGCCGCCGTTCAGGATCGAGTTGCTGACCATCAGGATCTGGCCGTCGTTGATGCCCGCGACGGGCTGGAACTGCGTGCCACGGAACGGCGGCGCGCCCAAGCCCGACAGCGCGACTTCGCTCTGCACCGTGTCGGCGACGATCACTTCGAGGTACGAGCCGACGTAGCCAGAGCCTGCCGGGCCCCAGTTGTCGTAGCACATGTAGAGCTTGCCGTCGTGCGCGCCCGTGGCGCCACCCAGCGACGTGGGCCGGTCGATATCAAACATCGGGCGATCCTGCTTGGTCGTCAGCGGCAGCTCGAAGGTCTTGGTGAACGACAGGCCGTTGTTTGTGCTGCGCGCGAGGATCATGCGCGTGTTGTCGGTCGGGAACAGGTCCTGGCGCACCATCGAGGTGTAGAATTCGCCGTTGTTGTTACCGGCCACCATCCACGGTTCGGACGGCAGCCCGGCGTAGATACCGCTGCCGACCGGGAACACCGCGGAGCTCCAGGTCGAGTTGCCATTGCGCAGGGAACCGAGCGGAATATCGGGATCGAAGTCCCAGCCCTCTTCGAAGGCTATTACGCAGTTCGTCGCATCGTTCGGGTTGACGGCGACGGCACTCGCCCAGCCGTCCTGGATATAGCCATCGACGAGCATCGATACGCTGTCGGTGCGCGTGATCCCGTTGAACTTCGACAACAGGCTCGAGTTGGACTTGAGCGACCGCGATGCCCGCACAGGCTTGCGGACGTGAGCGTTTGGAGGCGCGGGAACCGCATCGCGCGACAAATCGATGGAGGGCTCGGGCACGAAGGTCGTGGCGGTGAAGCCGTTCGCGAACACCGCGGCAG
This sequence comes from Candidatus Eiseniibacteriota bacterium, assembly GCA_043720995.1. Lineage (GTDB taxonomy): Bacteria > Eisenbacteria > RBG-16-71-46 > RBG-16-71-46 > RBG-16-71-46 > JANLWK01. The sequence continues at coordinate 921 of JAYSRO010000340.1, read as the reverse complement.
GCCAAAGGGCGCCAACGAGCAACAGCGGATTGAACAATCGAGAGCGAAGAGTCATCGCGAGCGTGGGTTTCCGCGTGGCGGTGGCTGGGAATTCGGTGGACGGGGCAGGAATTAAGTCCTACGGCAGGGGGTCATCCATGGGGTAAGACGGCGCACGGGCCCTCGCGCGCAGCTGTCAGCTTAGCACAGCCAGAACAGTTTCGGGGCGGCATTTGGGACCCAATTCTACGCGTCCGTCGGCCGAATGACTTGCCGGAAGCCCACTTCCAGCGCGACTCAGACTCAGGGCAGCGGCGGACTCATCCTGCCCATGCGGTCGGTCCACCACTGGGAGAGCTCACCCGCCGAGGCCACCCAGGCGCCACGACGCGCCAATTCGTCCAACACCCGCAGGTACGTGGCCCACCAACCCGGGAAGGACCGCTCATCCGCGGCATTCGGGTGCCACAGCAGCACCGCGAGCCCACCCACGGCCTCGACCGCGTCGAGGTGGCGGGTCATCGCATGGACAGCGGCGTCCTCATCGAGTTTGAGCGTACGAAACAGCGTCCCATCCATGGCGGTCAGTGGGAGCTGCCAGGGTCCGTAGGATTCGCCGCTGGTCGGGTCAAATGGCCTGAACGGAGCGGCGATCCCGGCGCGAAAGCCGAGCGCCTCGTTGTAGCCGAGCGTGGTGTCGTAGCCGATTCCCGCGGCCGCCTGCGCGGTCCACGTTTTACCGATCTCGAAGCGCAGGAAGTGCTGGCGGGTCCCGCTCACGCGAGCGCCCAGGGCCAGCTCGATCTGCCCGCGCTGGCGCTCAAGTTCCATGGGCGAGCGATGGCTCATGTAGCTGCCGTGCAGCCCGACCTCGTGGCCACGCCTGCGCATCTCGCGCAGCAGCCCGGACACGCGCATGCGCCGTCCCTCGTACTGCAATGG